>NZ_JAESMX010000002.1:0-1810 GCF_017893405.1 Staphylococcus sp. GDH8C109P
GAACTATAGCGTTCAACCAGCATGGTTGCCCAGTTTTTACGCAAAAAATAATTTTGTGCGTAAATGGGCAGTGTCTAAAAAAATAGTCACTGGTTTTGCTCAAATTTTTGTTTTTGAAAATAGCATATATTTATTTGGCTCATATTTGCGTTTCAAGAGCTTATATAAGTTTTTAGGTATAAAACTATATGAATTACCCCTAAATCTTTAAAATACCCCCTTAAAATTCAAAATAAGGATATTCTGATTTTTTATAAAAGCTTGGATAAAAAATAAAAAGCCAATTCACAAAAAACGAATTGGCTTTTAAGTTGTTGCTTATATATTTTTTTATTTTTTCAAGTATTAGTTTTCCAAAAAAAGAGTAAGCATGCTTTTATGCCGAGAAAATTTTTGGTTGGAATAGGCTATGTGTTAGCTAGTGTATCTAGCGAGTTGGTTGGTGGTTTGTTGGGATTAATCCCAACGAAGTACCAACTCAACAACACATAAAGCCTTGTTGGTTCCAACCAAAAAGCAATTGGAATAAAGCAAAAAAGTTAGAAAATAAACATGTATTTTTTCGTGGTTTTTGAAACGAGTGAAACGAGTTTCTTCTTGTCTTGATACTATATAGAAATAACTCGAGTTTTAAAAATTTTCGTCAAACGTTGATATGAGAGTGTTTTGAGCCATTTTGGCAGTGGAAAGAATTTTTTGACATAAAGAAACCCCTGTATTAAGATTTAATTGTCTAGAAAAAACCAAATACAGGGGGCTCTTATATGCATTTTTATACTACAGGATATATAGACGAAAATCAAGATAATGAAACACTAAAAGACATGACAAAAAGTGGGAAACAACGCCCATGGAGAGAAAAGAAAATCGATAATGTGAGCTATGCAGACATATTGGAAATTTTGAAAATTAAAAAGGCTTTTAACGTAAAACAATGTGGTAACGTCTTAGAGTTCAAGCCGACAGATGAGGGTTATTTGAAGTTACATAAGACATGGTTTTGTAAATCAAAATTATGTCCAGTTTGTAATTGGAGGCGTGCTATGAAAAATAGTTATCAGGCTCAAAGAGTGATTGAAGAAGTGGTTAAAGAAAAGCCAAAAGCACGTTGGTTATTTTTAACACTTTCAACAAAAAATGCGATAGATGGTGAAACTTTAGAACAGAGTTTAAAACATTTAACAAAAGCTTTTGATAGATTGAGTAGATATAAAAAAGTTAAGCAAAATCTTGTTGGATTTTTGCGTTCAACGGAAGTAACCGTTAATAAAAATGACGGTAGTTATAATCAACATATGCATGTTTTATTGTGTGTTGAAAGTGCGTATTTTAAAAAACAAGGTCAGTATATAAAACAAAGTGAGTGGGTCGATTTATGGCAAAAAGCATTGCAAGTTGATTATCGACCAGTAGCAAATATTAAAGCGATCAAACCAAATCAAAAAGGCGATAAAGATATTCAAGCAGCAATCAAAGAGACCTCAAAATATTCGGTTAAGTCATCGGATTATTTAACTGGAGATAGAGAAAAAGATTCTGAAATCGTTAGTGATTTAGAACAAGGTTTATACAGAAAACGCATGTTGAGTTATGGTGGATTGCTTAAACAAAAACATAAAATTTTAAATTTAGACGATGCCGAAGATGGCAATTTAATTAATACAAGTGACGAAGATAAAACAACAGAGGAAGAAGAAAAAGCACATTCAATTACGGCAATTTGGAATTTTGAAAAACAAAATTATTACTTAAAAGATTTGAAACGTTAGCTTAAAAGCTAGCGTTTTTTTATGCTTTTTTGCCCCTGCGG
>NZ_JAESMX010000020.1:0-17021 GCF_017893405.1 Staphylococcus sp. GDH8C109P
CAGGTCTCTTCAGATCTACGGATTTTTGCCATGCCACGAAATTAGCATCATGCTAGCAAGTTAAGCGAACACTGACATGATAAATTAGTGGTTAGCTATATTTTTTTACTTTGCAACAGAACCATATATTTTATAAACGCTTTTGATTCCTTGTCTGACATAGTCCGTTCACTACCGGATAAAATTTCACTGACTTTTTTAGAATCATTAGATTCTACAGCATCTTCAAATTTATTTATTTGTCCTAGGGCATCTGTTTTTCTAACTACAAATACAATTATTAAAGCAATTAAGATAATTATTAGTAATAAGAAACCATATATATATGGCTTCTTATTACGTGTCTTTTCATTTTCCATACGCATTACCCTTTATATCAATGTAGTAGCAAGTTATTTATTACTATTAAACCACGATGAAATTTTATTCTTGATTTCATCTAACTTATTATTAACTTTATTTAATTCTTCTTCCATTTTTTCATTGTTACCATTATCTTGTTGGGTTTTTGCGTCTTTCAAATTATTAATTGTGTTCTGATAATCTTCTGCAACTTTATTTAATTTGTCTGTATCTGCTTGTTGTTTTAGGCTATCAACTTTATTTTGTAATTCTGCAATTTTTGAATTTGTATCATCATTGCTATTCTCAATACTATCTTTTGTAGATTGAATTTGATCACGAATTTCTTGGTCTTGTTCTTCTACTTTTTGGCCATTATTTGATTGGCCATTATCAATTTGTTCTTGTGATGTATCATTATTATCTGTAGGTTGTTGCTCATTTCCATTGCTACATGATTTAAACAACAATATTACTAAACCAATCAATAATACTACAATGACTGCTACTAACCATTTATTTTTTCTTTTAGCTTTAGTGTTCTCTTGCTGCTGTTCTAAATCACGTCTAAAATCACGTTCATTATAGTAATCTTCCGGTCGATTTCTTGTTGATATATTTTCATTATATGAATCTTTATTTTTTTCAACTCTACTTAAATTATCATTAACATAATCATGATATAATAATTTAAATTTCAAACCGAAAACTTTTATCGAATCTTCATCAGTTATTGTGTTTGTATAAAATTGACTGTTTACTCTACCATGTTTATCTAAAGCAATGATTCTTCCATCATTCTCTATTTTTAAAATTTTAGGGTACTCTCTGAAATCTCCTGATTTACTCATAACGATTACCTCCATAATAAATTAATTATCTATATCTTTATATATTCCACTTTGATAATCTTTTTTTATTCTATATATGGTTTGTCTTGATAATCCTACTTTTTTAGCAATTTTACTAATTGCCATACCTTGATCTAAAAAACTAACAACACGATAATATACTGCCTGTTTATGTGGGTCTTTAGCAATAGGACTATATAATTTGGGTCGCCCTTTATATATACCTTTAGATTTTGCAACAGCTATTCCATCAGCCTGTCTACGTCTGCTATCATTTCGTTCTTGTTCTGAAATCATTGCCAGTAATTGAATAATTAAATTTTTTAAGAATTTATCTAACAATTCATTACCGATAATTTCATTCATCATTGGTAGGCTTGTAATTATTAATCTAACATTTTTTTCTTTAAGAAAATCTACTGTTTTAATTACTTCATCATAATTTCTGCCTAGCCTATCTAATGCATCGACTATTAAAGTATCTTCTTCTCGTACAAAATTCATTACTTCTTGAAATACTGGTCTTTCTTTAATATTTTTTCCTGATTGTTTTTCAGTAAATATTTTTTCTGCACCATTTGCTTTCAGTACTTCAATTTGTCTATCTAAATTCTGATTTTTAGATGATACTCGGGCATAACCAATTTTCAAAATCTCACCACCTTTTTGTTACACCCTAATCATACAATTTAAACCTTATGTCACTTTGCTTGATATATGAGAATTATTTAACCTTATAAATGAGAAAAAAGCAACGCACTTTAAATAAGATACGTTGCTTTTTCGATTGATGAACACCTATAATTAAACTATTCATCTATTATTTATAATTTTTTGTATATACAATATTTCTAGTTTGTTAAAGAGAATTAAGAAAATAAATCTCGAAAATAATAGAGGGAAAATCAGTTTTTGATATCAAAATTATACATGTCAACGATAATACAAAATATAATACAAAATATAAGATGTTATCAGTATTTATTATGCATTTAGAATATTAAAATTCCTTCATTACACTCTTGGCGGTTTCACTTATCAACTTATCATTTGGCTTATCACTTTTATTGTCTTTATTCGTAAAAATGACTAAAACAATAGGTTCAGATTGGCCCTTAGGATAAACAAAAGCAACATCATTTCTAGAAGCATATGTTATTGCTTGACCACTTTTATCAGCAACCTTATAGTCTTTTGGAACACCGTCTTTAATTAAAGTATCTCCGCTTTTATTATTTAACATTAAATCAAGTAAGAATTTTTTGTTTTCTTTGCTTAATTTTCCATTTGCGATAAGTTTATTTAAAGTCTTACCGAAAGCAGCAGGTGTTGAAGTATCTTTTTTGCTCTTTGGTGAATAGTAATTTAATTCTATCTCATATCTAACTGGATTTGTTACTTTATCTCCTAGTTCTTTTAGACGTTGTTTAACTTTTTTGATTCCACCGATTTCTTTTATAATTTTATTGTTTGCTGTATTATCACTATATGTCATTGAAGCCTCAATAAGTGCTTTTAAAGTGATATCTTTTCCTACATATTTTTCTAAAATAGGAGAATAAGCAACTATATCATCTTTGTTAATATGTACTTTTTTATTTAACTTATTATAAGGTACTTGTTCTAACAAAATAGCACTATTTATCGCTTTTGAAGTTGAAGCATAGGCAAATCTCTTATCTGAATTAAATTTTACTTCCTTACCACTTTTAGTATCTAAAGCATAAACACCAATATGAGCATTAT
The DNA here is from genome assembly GCF_017893405.1 of Staphylococcus sp. GDH8C109P. Lineage (NCBI taxonomy): Bacteria > Bacillati > Bacillota > Bacilli > Caryophanales > Staphylococcaceae > Staphylococcus > Staphylococcus sp. GDH8C109P. The sequence continues at coordinate 2,940 of NZ_JAESMX010000020.1, forward strand.
ATTTTTTTTCTAAATCATTTAACTCTTTGGCATGTGAACTGTTTGAATTACATGCACTTAAAACTAAAGCAATTACAATTAAAAATATTAACTTTTTCAAAATAAACCCTCCGATATTACAGTTGTAATTTTTATAAATCAATAATATTACAATTGTAATATCGGTGTCAATAGTTTATTATAAATATTTGAAAGAAGGTGTTGAAATGGCTAAGTTATTAATAATGAGCATAGTAAGCTTTTGTTTTATATTTCTATTGTTATTATTTTTTAGGTACATATTAAAACGCTATTTTAATTATATGTTAAATTATAAAGTTTGGTATCTAACTCTTCTTGCAGGATTAATTCCTTTCATTCCTATTAAATTCTCTCTTTTTAAATTTAATAATGTGAATAATCAAGCGCCCACAGTTGAAAGTAAGTCACACGACTTGAACCATAACATAAATACCACCAAACCTATTCAAGAGTTCGCAACAGATATCCATAAGTTTAATTGGGATTCAATTGATAATATCTGCACAGTTATTTGGATAGTTTTAGTTATTATTTTAAGTTTTAAATTTTTGAAAGCCTTATTATATCTTAAATATTTAAAGAAACAGTCACTTTATCTAAACGAAAATGAAAAAAATAAAATAGATACGATACTTTTCAACCATCAATATAAAAAAAATATTGTGATTCGAAAAGCAGAGACTATTCAATCTCCAATAACTTTTTGGTATGGGAAATATATTATTTTGATTCCTAGTTCATATTTTAAAAGTGTAATTGACAAAAGACTAAAATATATAATATTGCATGAATATGCTCATGCTAAAAATAGAGATACTTTACATTTAATTATCTTTAATATCTTCTCTATTATTATGAGTTACAATCCATTAGTACATATTGTAAAAAGAAAGATAATTCATGACAATGAAGTAGAAGCCGATAGATTTGTCCTTAATAATATTAACAAAAATGAATTTAAAACTTATGCGGAATCTATTATGGACTCCGTATTAAATGTTCCATTTTTTAATAAAAATATATTAAGCCATTCATTTAATGGTAAAAAGTCATTACTCAAAAGAAGATTAATTAATATAAAAGAAGCCAATCTGAAAAAACAGTCCAAATTAATTCTAATTTTTATTTGTATTTTTACTTTTTTGCTCATGGTAATTCAAAGCCAGTTTTTGATGGGGCAATCCATAACTGATTATAATTATAAAAAGCCCTTACACAACGATTACCAAATTTTAGATAAAAGTAAAATTTTTGGTTCAAATAGTGGATCTTTCGTCATGTACAGCATGAAGAAAGACAAATACTATATTTATAACGAAAAAGAAAGTAGAAAAAGGTATTCTCCTAATTCAACTTATAAAATTTATTTAGCTATGTTTGGACTTGACCGACATATTATAAATGATGAAAATTCACGTATGTCATGGAATCATAAGCATTACCCTTTTGATGCTTGGAATAAGGAACAAGATTTAAATACAGCAATGCAAAATTCAGTTAATTGGTACTTCGAACGTATTAGCGATCAAATACCAAAGAACTATACTGCGACTCAACTCAAGCAATTAAATTATGGTAATAAAAATTTGGGAAGTTATAAAAGCTATTGGATGGAAGATAGTTTGAAAATATCTAATCTTGAACAAGTAATAGTTTTTAAAAATATGATGGAACAAAATAACCATTTTAGTAAAAAAGCAAAGAATCAATTATCTTCTTCATTATTGATTAAGAAAAATGAAAAGTATGAACTGTATGGGAAAACAGGTACAGGTATAGTAAACGGGAAGTATAATAATGGGTGGTTTGTAGGTTACGTAATTACAAATCATGATAAGTATTATTTTGCTACACATTTATCAGATGGAAAGCCATCTGGGAAAAATGCTGAATTAATCAGTGAAAAAATATTAAAAGAAATGGGTGTTTTAAATGGCCAATAAGCAAGTTGAAATATCTATGGCTGAATGGGATGTTATGAATATAATATGGGGTAAAAAATCAGTATCAGCTAATGAAATTGTAGTTGAAATTCAAAAATATAAAGAAGTTAGCGATAAAACGATTAGAACATTAATCACAAGACTATATAAAAAAGAGATTATAAAACGATACAAATCAGAGAATATTTATTTTTACTCATCAAATATTAAAGAAGACGATATTAAAATGAAAACTGCTAAAACCTTTCTTAATAAACTGTATGGAGGGGACATGAAAAGTTTAGTGCTGAATTTTGCGAAAAATGAAGAATTAAATAACAAAGAAATTGAAGAATTGCGAGACATTTTAAATGATATTAGTAAAAAGTAATTAGAGATATGTTTCAAACATAATACATATGTAAACTATGCTTGACTCTTATTAAATTAGTTTTGTTAATAACATTTAAAATATATTATTAAAGATGAGAGTGTACAGAAAATAACTGTTTTCTGTACACTCTTTCTTCATAATCCAAAATCTATGAATATCAGTATATAATATGTTCAAAAACTCAACATAAAATCAATGTTCATAAAATGATTTAGATACACCTATAAGAGCCTTAAGTAATATATTTTTTCATAGAGTTTAATCTTTAAGCATCCTATATACTGTAGAACGACTTACACCTGTTTGTTTAGCAATATCTTCGCCAGTAAGTTTTTGCTCATCATATAAGAATTTAATCTCTCTTTTTTTATAATCTGGTAATGATGGTCTTCCACCTTTTCTCCCTCTAGCTCTTGCTGCTTCTAATCCTTTTTTCGTACGTTCACTTAATAAGTTAGCTTCAAGTTCAGCAAATGCACTCATCATAGTAAAGAACATCTTGCCCATCGCATCTTTGGTTGATACGTTCATATCTATAATATGTAAATCAATACTATTATCATCTAACCATTGAGATAACTCAATTAATTGCTTGGTTGTTCGACCAAGACGATCTAGTTTATAGATAACTAAAATATCGCCTTCACGTAAATAATCTAAGCATTTATCAAGTTCCGTTCGTTTCGTTTTGCGACCACTCGCTTTCTCGCTAAAGATACGTTCACAACCATATTCCTCAAGTGTATCAATCTGTCCATCAAGACTTTGATCTTGTGTTGATACACGTGCATAACCAATTTTAGCCATTTGAATACCACCTCTTTTAATCGTTTTATGGGTACTTACTAATGAAATCTAGTTCTCGATGCAAATAAACGCGTCTCTCATCGTCTTAAAACTCATATTTTTTGATATTTATGATACATTGATTATAACACAAGTTTTTAGACTTCGATATCCAAGAAAAACCTCTTAATATTAAGTTAAGAGGTTTTGTATCAAAAACGGTCGTTTATGGTACCATTCAAATTTATCCTTATTGTACAAAATAACAGCGAAATTTTTAAATCTATTCCTTATCGATACAAATTCCCCGTAGGCGCTAGGGACCTCTTTAGCTCCTTGGAAGCTGTCAGTAGTATACCTAATAATTTATCTACATTCCCTTTAGTAACGTGTAACTTTCCAAATTTACAAAAGCGACTCATAGAATTATTTCCTCCCGTTAAATAATAGATAACTATTAAAAATAGACAATACTTGCTCATAAGTAACGGTACTTAAATTGTTTACTTTGGCGTGTTTCATTGCTTGATGAAACTGATTTTTAGTAAACAGTTGACGATATTCTCGATTGACCCATTTTGAAACAAAGTACGTATATAGCTTCCAATATTTATCTGGAACATCTGTGGTATGGCGGGTAAGTTTTATTAAGACACTGTTTACTTTTGGTTTAGGATGAAAGCATTCCGCTGGCAGCTTAAGCAATTGCTGAATCGAGACTTGAGTGTGCAAGAGCAACCCTAGTGTTCGGTGAATATCCAAGGTACGCTTGTAGAATCCTTCTTCAACAATCAGATAGATGTCAGACGCATGGCTTTCAAAAACCACTTTTTTAATAATTTGTGTGCTTAAATGGTAAGGAATACTCCCAACAATTTTATACCTCTGTTTGTTAGGGAATTGAAACTGTAGAATATCTTGGTGAATTAAAGTGACACGAGTATTCAGTTTTAATTTTTCTGACGATAAGTTGAATAGATGACTGTCTAATTCAATAGACGTTACCTGTTTACTTATTTTAGCCAGTTTCGTCGTTAAATGCCCTTTACCTGTTCCAATTTCGTAAACGGTATCGGTTTCTTTTAAATTCAATTGTTTTATTATTTGGTTGAGTACTTTTTCACTCGTTAAAAAGTTTTGAGAATATTTTATATTTTTGTTCATGTAATCACTCCTGAAGTGATTACATCTATAAATAAATACAGAAGTTAAACGATTTGTTTGTAATTTTAGTTATCTGTTTAAAAAGTCATAAGATTAGTCACTGGTAGGAATTAATCTAACGTATTTATTTATCTGCGTAATCACTGTTTTTAGTCTGTTTCAAAACAGTAGATGTTTTATCTACATTACGCATTTGGAATACCAACATGACGAATCCCTCCTTCTTAATTACAAATTTTTAGCATCTAATTTAACTTCAATTCCTATTATACAAAATTTTAAGATAATGCACTATCAACACACTCTTAAGTTTGCTTCTAAGTCTTATTTCCATAACTTTAGGGTTAACCATACGCAAGACCAATCACTCTCGGACAATACTCATGATTTTAATGATAAAATCCATGTTAAACCCATAGATAAGAAATACACCTGCAATAACCGTTACCTGTTTGTGCCAATTTAAAAATGCACCACTTTTTTATAATTAAAACGGTTGAAAACTGTACCACTAATAACTCACAATAGAGAGATGTCACCGTCAAGTTAAATGTACAAAATAACAGCGAAATTTTTAAATCTATTTCTTATCGATACAAATTTCTCGTAGGCGCTCGGGACCCCTATAAGTCCTTTTATAAATTTCTTTTCTACCATTTTCGATAAATTCCTGTTTAATATTTTTAATTCCATAAACAATAGTTTCAATAGGATAATATTCTTCAACTATATCTTGATATTCTTTTGCTTTCTCAATATCTATATTTCCATACATTCTTAATATATCTTCTCCAAAATTTGTTCCTATTTCTTCTTCACTATCTTCAAGTAAGTATATAAAATCACAATATTCATCTATAATTCCAGAATCTCCAAAATCAATTATTCCAGTTAATCTATTATTGCCATCTAACAATAGATGATTACAACTAAAATCATTATGGCATAAACACTTTTTACCCTCAAAAACTGTTGTTGCATTTAGTCTTTCCATAAAACTTTCTATATAATCTTTTTCTATATCAGTTAAATCATTATAAATAGTTTCACGCAACAATATATACTCTTCTAATACATTTTGTTTATTATCAATAGTACATTCACTAATATCTGTATAATCTAAACCGTGCATTTGTCTTAAAAAACTGGCAATATCTCGTTTTAACAAATTTTGTTCTTCTTCTGACATAGTAGAATAAATTTCTGGTGTTAAAAAAGTTCCTTTAATTTCTTTATAACCTAGTATAGATAATTCATCACTAATATACGAATATTCAATATTAGGAATTTTTACATTAGTTTCTAAATTTGTATTTAAAAAATTATATATTGCTTTTTCTTTTGCATAACCTTTTTTCTTATTAGTACTAAATTTTGTTTTAAAAATGTATTCATTATTAACTAAATATGCCACACTATCATAACCACTACCGATTATTTCAATACTATCTACTTTGAAATTATCAAAGTAATGCTCAATTAAATATTTCATTGCCTTAACATTTGTGGCATTATCATCATATCTATATTCCATTAAATAACAATCTTCTTTTTTGCCCTCGTGTAATTCATGTTCTGGCAAATCTTCAATAATTCTAAAACCAGATTTTTGGTATGCCCTTATTGCTCTTGGATTATTTTTATGAGGGTCTAAAATAACTGCATTAGCATTTCTTTCTTTTTTCAAAAATTCAAAAATCAATTTAATATATCTTGTACCAATTCCTTTACTCCAATAATTTGGCTCTCCTATAAATTGATCCATACCATAGACTATCTCATCAGTTTTTGGATAATGATAATCAGTATATAACTCATCATACATTTTATATATTTGTCCATATCCAATAGGAACATTGTTATATTCAATAATTACTCTAAAAACTTCATCTTCCCAAGGCTCTGTATAATGTTTTTTTAATGATTCTAATGTATATTTTTTATCTCTACCACCATAAAATTCTAATACTCTTTCATCAGTTAACCATTTTAACATCAAAGGAAAATCATCATCTATTAAAGTTCTTATACATATTTCATTTTCAACTATATTCATTTATTTATCACCTTTTTCATAATCATATACATATACTATTTCATCTTTATAATCATTTTTACCACCTAATTTTTCATATACATGGCAAGCTCTAGGATTACCTTTATCAGTTATTAAAAACATTTCAGAACAACCAATCTCTTTAGAATATTCCTTAATAAAAGATAATAATTTTGAACCATAACCTTTGTCTTGATAGTTAGGTAACATTCCTATTGAGTGTAAATAAAACATTGTTTTTCCATCAGGTCTTAAAAGGGTTCTGTTGCAAAGTTTTAAATAAAGAATAAAATCCCTTACGGTATCTATGATTTAAGCTGGGATTCCCAATAATACCTTGATTTCAGTACAGACCGAAAACCCGAAGAGAGTGCCTTCTTTTCGGGTTTTCTTATATAATCCTCGGATGGCTTCCATGCCTTTAATCGTTGTAGAGGCAGTGCGTAAACTTCGATAGAATTTATTGCGTCTCTTTACTGGACGATGGTCTTGTTCAATCAAATTATTCAGGTATTTAATGGTACGATGTTCTGTCCCTTGATAAAAGCCGTATTCTTTTAGTTTCTTAAAGGCACTTGTAATAGAGGGGGCTTTATCTGTGACTACAACCTTCGGTTCATCAAACTGCTTCACTAACCGCTTAAGAAAAGCATAGGCTGCTTGTGTGTCCCGTTTTTTACGTAACCAAATATCCAAGGTTAAACCATCTGCATCGATGGCTCGATACAAATAATGCCATTTTCCTTTAATTTTGATGTACGTTTCATCCATTTTCCATGAATAAAAGGATTTTTTATTTTTCTTTTTCCAAATTTGATAGAGTAGTTTGCCATATTCTTGCACCCAACGATAAATCGTCGTATGAGAAACGTTAATGCCACGATCATATAAGATTTCTTGAACTTCACGATAGCTAAGGTTATAACGAAGATAGTAGCCCACGGCTACAATAATCACATCCTGCTGAAATTGCTTTCCTTTAAAATGATTCATCGTCATTCCTCCTGCTATCTTTTTCTATTATTCTACCTTATTTGATAGTAGATTTAAAACTTTGCAACAGAACCGAAAATAAAATGTTGTCAAAAAAAGAAAAGAAGAAGCTTCAAGATTTAGTTTCAAACAATTCAAAATTTCATTACATGCTAACAGACCGAGTAAGACAAGACGTAAAATACTATATCGTTCAATGCAAAAGTTTAGAGAAGGCTAAAGAAGGTTTTGAAAAATTATCGTACTTGCTAAGTTTGTTTGAAACTAATGAACGCCCTGAATGGTACACCTTGAGCGATTTAGAAAATGATAAAAAAATGATTGAACTACTAGAAAAACGGTCAGCATATAATTAAAAAAAGAAAGGGAGTTTTAATGTGAACATTCAAACAGTAAATATAGACGGAAATCTGCTGAAAGTAATTAGAGCGAAGTCAACGAAAATGAAAGGAATAGACAATAACAAACCCTATGACTTTGATTTATATGAAATTGAAGCACGCTCACCATTAGCAACAAGAGAATTAAGTTTGATTGTCGATTTTATTAATAAAGAAGTATCAGGCGATATTGTAGCTTTTGGAAGCTGGTACGATTTAGACCAGTCAACCGTAATAGACCTACTAAGACAATTGATAGAAGTCAATCAGCTTTTAAGACCGATAGAATTCATGGCACAATAAAAGCAAGAGGGGCAAATCCTCTTGCTTTTATTGTGCTTGTGTATCGATTTCTCTATATTCATTATACCGTTCTCGGTATCTCTTAAAAGTGGTACGATTAATACCCGTTTTCCCTTCGATAGCCTTATCGCTCAAACCCTCTCTATATAACTCAAAAGCATGCTGTAATCGATCATCATTCAAGCTATATTTGCGTTTTCTTCCTTTATACCTTCCATTTTCTTTAGCAATCTTTATGCCTTGTACCTGTCGCTCTTTAATCTTTTTTCGCTCTGCTTCCGCTTGGTATTTATAAAGTTCAATCACTAGGTTATTGATCAAGCGTCTTAAATTTTCGTCCTCTATCCCATTCATAGAGGGTAGATTTAAGACTTCCAGCGTTGCTCCTTTTTGTTGAATCATATTCATCATATCGGTTAGTTCTTGATTATTCCGGCCTAATCGATCTAACTCTGTGACAACAACAATGTCGCCTTCACGTATATAGTTTAGCATGGCTTCTAAACCATGACGTTCGATAGACTGGCCACTGATTTTATCTGAAAATAGCTTAATAACGCCTGCTAATTTTAACGCTTTAAGTTGTCTGTCTAACTTTTGACCTTTGCTACTCACTCGTGCATAACCTATTTTACTCATGGTTTTAGAACGAACTCCTTCTCTATGTCTTTTTAAATGATTTTTCAGTATGAATCGACCATAGTAATCAAATTTAGAAGTCCATATTTTCTTTTAATCGATAAACTACCCATTACATTCATCTGAAATTGCCTTAGAATCATCCTCTGAGATCTCAAATTTTAGATTTTGTTATTGAACAACTCTATTGAACACTTACAAACCTTATTATATCAAAGACTAATTTCTGTTCAATAGAGTGTACTCTATTGATACAATAGTAGAAGGCTGATAGAATCAGTGTTATGGGTGTCTCATAAGACTTGTCTCAAAAACGAGGTGATATTTTGCGGAAAATTGGTTATATACGTGTCAGTTCGGCTAGCCAAAATCCTTCAAGGCAATTTCAGCAATTGAACGAAATCGGAATGGATATTATTTTTGAAGAAAAAGTTTCCGGATCAACAAAGGATCGTGAGCAACTTCAAAAAATGTTAGAGGATTTACAGAAAGGTGACATTATTTATGTTACAGACTTAACTCGGATTACTCGAAGTACGCAGGATTTATTTGAATTGATTGATATAATACGAAGTAAAAAAGCAAGTTTAAAATCAATCAAGGATACATGGCTAGATTTATCAGAAGATAATCCATACAGCCAATTCTTAATTACAGTTATGGCTGGGGTAAATCAGTTAGAACGAGATCTTATACGTATGCGACAGCGTGAAGGGATTGATTTGGCTAAGAAAGAAGGGAAATTTAAAGGTAGGTTAAAGAAATATCATAAAAATCATGCAGGAATGAATTATGCAGTAAAGCTATATAGAGAAGGAAAAATGACTGTAAATCAAATTTGTGAAATTACAAATGTGTCAAGAGCATCGCTATATAGGAAGGTATTAGAAATAGACAATTAATGAAGAAGAGCTATTTTAAAGTTTTTTTGATTTATCCGCATTATAAAATAAATTAGTTTCTTTCAAAGGGAGTTAAGAAAATGATCATTTCATTAATTGCTGCAATTTCAAGTAATTACGTAATCGGCAAAGATAAGGATATACCATGGAAGATTCCTGGTGAACAGGTTCGATTTAAGGATTTAACTATGGGTAAATCAGTAATTATGGGTAGAAAGACATTTGAATCTATTGGTCAGCCACTGCCGAACAGAAAGACAATTATTATCTCAAAATCTAAAGATATTAATTATAATAATTGCCTGACTGTAGAATCGTTAGAGAGGGCTTTTAATTTACTACAACAAGAAGATGAAATTTTTATTGCAGGTGGTGGAGAAATATATAAGGAATCGTTACCATTTGCCGATAGAATATATTTAACTATTATCGAAAAGGAATATGAAGGTAATATCTTTTTTCCAATGTTTAATAAAGATGAGTTTGAAATCACCTATCAACAAAAAGTAGAAGGGTTTATACCCTATACATATTTTACATACGAAAGAAAAAATAAAGGAGAGCAAATCAAATGAATATTATAAACGTATTAGATAAGGGCTATGTTCGCCTTGTAAATCATATGGGTTCAGATTTAACTGTAGTAAACTCTGCAAGAGTTTCTTATGCAAAAGAATCGAAAGAACTGAACGATAAAGATGTTAAGTTAATTAAATTTCTTGCTAGAGAAGGCCATACTTCTCCATTTAGACATGTAATCGCACAATATGAAGTGTATGCACCACTAATGGTGGCCAGACAATGGTGGAAGTATGTCATTGGTTCCTCTCATCAAGAGGGTACAGGAGATAGTTTTGATGCCTGGAATGAATCAAGTCGAAGATATATTACAGAAGAGCCTACATTTTATATTCCCTCAAGTAAAGAATGGAGAAGTAAACCCAAAAATTCTAAGCAAGGTAGTGGTGAAATAGTTACGTTGGAAATTGGTGATAAATACACCAGGGATCTTATGGCATATGTTGACGAAGGAATAGCCAAATATGAATCAGCTCTAGAAGATGGAATATGTCCAGAACAAGCGAGACTATTCCTTCCTGCTTATGGAATGTATGTACGTTGGTACTGGACGGCATCCTTACAGTCAGTTTGTCATTTTTTAAATCAAAGATTAGAACATGATGCTCAAAAGGAAATCCAAGACTATGCAAAGGCTATTCTTGAATTAAGTAAACCATTATATCCAAATGCTATAGACGAGCTTATGAAAAATATATAATGAATGTGCTAAAAAGCTCAAATTCTATTTTGCTAAGAATTTGGGCTTTTTATATTTGGATATCCTTAACGTTGTAAATCCGCATTTTCCTGACGCTACCCCAGCTATGAGTTTCTTAATCGCTTCGCCACTCATGAATCCACTCATGATATTTATGCTATGGATTTTATTAGGGTGGAAAGTTGCTGTTGTTTATTTTGTTGTATTAGCGATATTCAGCATTTTAACTGGCCTTGTTTTTTCAAAAGTGAATTTAGCAGAGAGTTATAAAGGCGTTAATGTCAAAGGTGATGGATTTTTCACTAATAAATCAGGATCTCGTGTTAAGCAAGCGCTAAATGATGCTTGGGCTTTCCTATATCCAATGTTACCTTATTTAATTATTGGTGTATTTATCGGTGCATTTATTTATGGATTTATTCCAGAAAGCTTTATAACACAATATGCGAGTGGCGATAGTATTATCTCTGTTATTATTGCTTCTGTTATTGGTATACCTATGTATATTAGACCAGAAACAATGCTTCCTATAGCTGAAGCTTTAGTATCTAAAGGTATGTCACTGGGAACAGTCGTAGCATTAATTATAGGTGGCGCAGGAGCAAGTATTCCTGAAGTTGTATTGTTATCTAAATTATTTAAAAAGAAATTTGTAATATCTTTTGTTATAGCAATTTTAGTCGTAGCTATTGCTACTGGTCTAATTGTTAACTTAATCATTTAAGGAGGTGAAGTAAATGGGTATCAAAGACGCATTAAAAAAATTAAAACCTCAAGAACAGTCATGTTGTTCAGTTGAAATTGAAGAGAAAACAGACAAAAAAGACGAAAATAATGAGAAAAAAGAAAATGGTAATAAAAATTGTTGCTAACATTAAAAAAGTTCTGTTTGATTTTGCATTTATTAACATAATCGATGATTATCAGAAGTTCTCACTATATAAAAGGCACTAAAAGGTTATAACCTTTTAGTGCCTAATTAATTATATTAGCTACCAAACAAACGACTCCAAAACCCCTTTTTAGGTGGTTCTGCTTCCTTATCCTCAGGCCCACTCTCTATTTCTTCAGATGGTTTATCATCTTTCGCTAATACTTCTTCATTTGTACTGTCATCCTTTTTCTCTTCAGTTCTATCCTTATGTTTTACTTCTGTTTCTGTCGGTTGACTTTTCTTTTGTTGTTGGTTGATATTTTGAGATTCTTCAGTAAAAGTTGCTTCTTGCGGTTTAACGTTTTGTCTATCATTAGTCACTGTATCAAAAGAATAATTAAGCTGTCTTTCTTCTTCTAATTGGTTTTCTAGTTTTTGAATCTTTTTATTACTTTCTAAAGCTAATATTTGTTGATTCTCCAACAGTTTATTTAATGTATTAACATTGCTATTTTGTTGATCTAGTTGTTTAGTTAGATTCTCAATATATTTTTCATCATTTTTAGCTCTAGTTTCAAAGATTTCTATTTGCTTTTCTAATTCATTTGCTTTTGTTTTTAATGTCTCAGAACTATTTGAATTATTATATATATGCTTTTCAACTTCTGCAGTATTTTCATCAAACATTTCTTTTTTTACTGATTCTTTATTTTGCGTTGTTCTTTCTTTCTTAGTGATTTTTTCTATAATTTTCAAACAATCATAATCATTAATATAATTAATTCCATTTTCTTTTTCAAAAGATATATTTAAGCTTTTAGCATTATTAACAATAGTTTGTTTAGTTACATCCAATTCATCAGCAACCATTTTAATAGTTTTCATAACACCCACCCTTAGGTACCTAATTTAGTACCTAAATTTTACCACATAGCAAATATTTTTTCATCTTTTACCGCCTAAATTTACCACCTATTTCACTACCTAAGTAACTAATTAGCTACCTACCGGATATTTTTGGTGCCTAATTAGGCACCAAATTAATAAATTCTACTGTTTTGAGGTTATAATGTGCTTTTAACTACACTTAAAACGCTTTATATACGACCATAAAAGTGTTAATATTACTTTATGAATATTAAAAGAGTCGATGCTATTGGCGTAGCATCGACTCTCGGTAATAAAACGATTCGCATTCGTTTGTTTATATATTTTTTTTGATACTTGTATTATATATATCTAATCATCTAAGTGCAAGCACAAAATATATAACTTACGTAAAAATTGTTTTATTACCTCAATCCAAAAAAAGTGGAAATGAGGTTTTTATTATGCCCAATTTTGAGAAATACAATTTATCACAAGTAAAAACTGAAAGGTTTTATCAACTGCCTAAATATTTATTTGAAGATATATATTTTAAGAAAATGTCAGCAGAAGCCAAAATTATGTATGCGTTATTAAAAGATCGTTTTGAATTATCCATCCAAAATGAATGGGTAGATAAAAATAATAACATTTACTTTATTTTCAGTAATAAACATTTGTGCGAATACTTAGGTTATGCAGAACAAAAAATCATAAAATTGAAAAAAGAGTTAGTAAGTTTTAATTTACTAACTCAAGAACGTGTTGGCCTTAATAAACCCAATAGATTGTATTTATTAAAACCCAATTATGATGTTGAAGGCAGTCGTACCAAGGAACTTCCAAATTCACAGTTCCAGAACAATGAATTTGGAAGTTCTAGAACTGTGAATTTAAGTGGTCAAGAACTTCCAAATTCACAGTCTAATGATACTGACTTAAGTAATACTGATTATATAGAGACTGAGAATAATGATACGTATGATATGAATGATACATATAACAATTCAATAAGTCATGATCATTCGGATCATACAAATCATCAACAAACTGAATTTAATAATGATGCACTTAAGTTCCAACTCCTTGAAGAATTACCAAAACAACTTCAAGATTATTTAAGTAAATTTGAAATTAGAGAAATTCGTATTATTAAAAGTGTTTTACTCAAAGGGAAAAAATCATTTAATAACGCCCATGATACATATTATCGTTTAGAAGACGTGGAGTTTGAAATTGTCAGTGTCTTAAAACGTTTTAAAGCGATGTTGCTACAAAAAAATGAAACGGTTGAAGCTATGCAAGGTTATTTGATGCAATCGATTAAAGCTGAACTAGAAGAGATGCATGCGCTTAATATGCGTCGTCAAAACATGAAACAACATAATATCTTTAACCAATAATTTAGATAATCTTATAGCAATCAAAGAAACCTCTAAATATTCGGTTAAGTCATCTGATTTTTTAACTGATGATGATGAAAGAAATCAAGAAATCGTGAA
>NZ_JAESMX010000021.1:0-5584 GCF_017893405.1 Staphylococcus sp. GDH8C109P
ATTTCAAAGATTATTGAAAGAAAAGAAAGAACTGACTAGAGGGGAATAAAGCAAACCTATTGATATGTTCCCACGAACGTCCCATTAAGTCGACATGTCCTTGCATACGAGCCTTTCACTAAAATCGAAAATACATCCACTTTATCTATTCGTCCTATACAGACTTGACAATATTGGATAACATAGCTTACAACCCTCTAGAGCTAAAGCAGAAAGGACTGGCATAAAGCCAGTCTTTTTAATTAACTAAGGAGCAAATAGAGAATTGGAACAGTAATTGCACTTGTAGCAACACCATATTTTAAAGCATCAATGATATTCGTAACCAATGCCCCATGCTTTGCACTAGAGACTAAGTCCATCGTCTCTTGTCTTGCTTTTTTGACGACGCTGTTTAGATTGTTCTGCATGTTCCTCACGCTCGACTTGATTTCCTCGTTCATTTCTTCCAATTGAGCGTTGTTCGTCTTTTGAAGTTCCCCCAGTGCTTGAATGGTCCTGTTGTTGTTCCTTTGAATTTCCTCGTGTCCATCTATCAAAATCTTTTGCAAAACTTCGGTGTTTTCTTTCAACATCTTCTCTTGCTCGTTCAAGATTGACTGCATGTTCCTCATGACTTCGTCCGATTTCGACTGGATTTGATTCAATTGATTGTGAATCGTGACTTCTTTCGCCATTTCCTCGTTCATGTGAACTCTGATATAACTTTTCATTAGTTCGTTGAGTTCCCTGGTCTCTTGAAACAGTTCGCTCATGCTCCTGTTCTCGTTCAGCTTGTCTTGTAAAGACATTTTCTAGCCCCTCCTTTTCATAGTCAGCACCCAATTTATTAGCCCGTATAAAGCGTTCTCGTTCTGGATGTTTAAAACTAAGTGTTTTACCCCTCAATTTCGTTTCGACCCCGTAAACGTCATTTAAATGCTTTTTAAAGCTATCAAAGTTTGTTGAATTATTTCGAGAGTATTCAATCGCTTCACGCAATTCATCTTTCCAAGATGGTTTATTTTTTTCTAGTAAATGTTGTTCTGCCAAAGTATGACGAACACTAGCGTTATGCTCTGTAACTATTGATAAATCATGATTTTTGCATACTTCATCGCTCAATGATCTAGCACGCTCAATTGCTTCCTTTCCATGTGCTTGATACTTTTTACCAGTTTCAAAGTTAACTGAATTTATCACGATATGATTATGAATATGGTCTTTATCTGCATGTGTGTAAACAGCTACTTCATGGTTTTTAGCTAATTTCTCAGCTAATTCTAAACCTACTTGATTCGCTTTCTCTGGTGTAACCTCGTTAGGTTTGAATGACTGGATAACATGATGTGCTTGTATTCCATCATTTTTAGAAAAAAGTTCCCTTGTTTGCTTCATTTGTGACTTTGCATAATCAATATCAAGATTATAGCCATCTTTCACAACTGCCCTTTTTTCTGCATAGTTGCATAATCGACTAGCAGAACGAGTTGTACCTAGCTGAATTGTTGCCATATTGCATGCAACTCCTTTTTGATAGCTTGTAATTCTTCGCTATCAATCGCCCCAGCGCTTGCATTTGCTCGCCTAGTCAATTGATTCACGTTGTTCCCAATTGCTCGCAACTGCTTTGCTATCTCAATTGCCCCCGATTTATCAATTTTCGATGGCTTCATTCGATAGCCCATTGCCCGCTTTTTTGCAAAAGCTGGCACGCTCATATGAAACGTATCAGCAATTTGCTGTAACCTTTCATATTCGCTGTCGTCCACTCGAAATTTAATCTGCCGACTACTCGCCCGATTTTCTTTCCTCGTTCCCGACATACAACCACCTCACTATGCTCATTTTTCAATCGCATATCATACAAATTAAATGCTCGCTATTCACTCTCATTGTAACTTGTATTGTGAGGATTGGCAAGCTCTATATTTGGTACCCAAATAAGCTTGTTTTTGCTGTCGCAAAAATGCCCCCTAACCCCCATTTACATGGGGGGATTAAGACCTTGCCTTTTTGAAAAAAGGCAACCCCAAAAACTTTCACATATCAAGCCCCCAACCCCCGAATCTTCGGGGGCTCCCTCGCCGGTAGGCAGGTCGAAAAAATGGTTTTTCGACAAGCCAAGAGGGTACTTTTGCGTATGTGTCAATTCCTTAAATTCTCACTTCATGGATCAGCAAAAACCGCTGACCCATTCCGTTGCGATTTACCATTGACACATACCATATTTAGCTTTCTTCCAGTCAGAAAGCTTTTAACCATATTTCGCAATGCCTTTGAACTTGGTCTTTCCCCCCTATTTCGGTTGAGGGAGTGAGGCTGGGGGTGTGGGGGCTAGCCCCCGCATAACGAATTCTATACATAGCGAAAGAATCACATTATCGCCGACACTCTTAACGGTTTTTCGGCTACACTGGACAAGCGAACGAGCGAATACTCAATATCCCTATTTCGTATATCGGTCGTTCGGCGAAGCCTAGACAGCCGAAAAATTTCGGAATGCAAGGGGTAAAGGCGTGGAGATTTTTTAGGTGGTTTTCCTAAAAAATACTACCCGACCCTTGCATGTAGAAAAGTGCCTTATAGAAGATATAAGAGTGAATATAAGCTAGTTGTTGTCATATCAATGGATAGAGCGTTTTTTACTAGTCATGGTGTGATTACTATACTAGTCATGGGGTGACTAGTATTAGAGCACTAGATAGTCACTATAAGACTTGACTTTAGTCAAACAATATCATAGAATGGTCATTAATGACGATAGAATAACCATAAATGAGCAGTATACTAATCACACCATGGTCAGTAATGATACAAGTTGTATCAAAAATGATACATATACGTATCACAGCGTGTTACATATTCGAAAAAGGGGAGAAAGTAATAATGGCTGAAATACATGTAGGAGCAGAAAGAGAAGTTCTAAAACCTAATTCTATGAGTTTTGAAGAGCGTAAGATCCAAATGGAGAAGGAAGAAGAAATCGAAAAGGAAATTCGCAAGAGAGATAAAAACAGTCCTTACAAGAGGTGGATACAGTTAAATAAAGACGCTTATAAAGCAGAAGATTGGCTAATGGCAAAATCACCAATAGCATATAGAATTTTTAAATTCTTAATAAATAATATGGATTCATACAACGCTGTAATGTGCTCTTATAAAGTCTTAGAGGAACAATTCGAAGTAAGTACTTCAACGGTAACAAGAGCCGTTAAATTGCTTAAAGATAAGCAATACATTGATGTATATAAATCAGGTACATCAAACGTATATGCAGTTAATAAACAAATTGCTTGGAACAGTTGGGGAAGTAATTTCAAGCATGGTAAATTTAGTGCGAATGTTATTCTTTCTGAAAGCGAACAAGATAAACAAACTAAATTAAAAATTCAAAGACATAAAGAGGTTACTTTAGAAGAAATTTAACATCACGTTAAATCAATATAACATACAGGTTGGAGATGGTAGATAAAGAACCTTATCTCTATTCACAGCTTATCGTAACAAAAATTGAACACTTAGGTGAAAAATGTTTGTCTAAGCGTTATTAGTAGCCAATGTTAGACTAGAAATGTTCGTGATAATAGTTAAGCAAGTTTGCTGTACGAGAAGCGAGAAAATGAATTAAGAGAAAACATTACAAGTAGTTTAGAAAACATTCCAGAAAGATGGCTCGGGAATCTCTTAAATTGTAGCTCCCATCCGATTAGTTATTTTCGCTTTGATCAGAATAAGATTTAATTTCTTATCTAAGTAAAGCATAGAAATATTGACAGAGACATATAGAAAGCTTATATTTAGATTAAATGATACGAGAAAGGGTGTTACTATATCACAATGAACAATTAATCCTATTTATTAAAGAAAATCAACATAAAATAGTGAGTCAATAACTTAAGCTAGGTTATTTGTGGAGCGTTTTATGTATCATTTTCAGAATAGGATTGTATTGTGCAATGTGGTTTACCCTAATTTTGTAATGCTTTTTTAGGTGTATACTTACAAATTTTACTGACCTCCTATTCTGAATGGAATTAGGGGGTTTTTATATCCCCTCAAAATAAGGAGATGGGATTATGCTATTATTTGAAGGAACATCAATCAAAAAACAATTACATGACAGAGTGCTATTTGATATTGATTTAATACAAGTGCATGATAATCAACGTATAGGCTTAGTAGGTAGGAATGGAACAGGAAAAACAAGCCTATTAAAAATTATTACAGGTGAAGAATTACCTGATGAAGGTAATATCTCTCCTTTTACCTCTGTGAAATTAGTGCCACAATTTAAAGAATCAAGATTGGAGAAAAGTGGTGGCGAAATAACACAGCAATATTTACAGAACGCATTCAATGGGAATCCAGGCTTACTGCTTTTAGATGAACCGACAACACACTTAGATACGGAAAGAATTGCTTGGCTAGAAAAAAAGATAAGAAACTATCAAGGAGCAGCTGTCGTAGTATCTCATGATCGGACATTTTTAAATAATGTATGTACTGACATATGGGAAATTGAAAAAAATACGTTAAAAATATTTAAAGGAAATTATGATGAATATGCAAAGCAAAAAGAAATACTTAAAAAACAAAAACAAACTGAATTTGAAAAGTATGAACGTGAGAAACAAAAATTAGAAAGAGCAATACGTCAAAAAGAAGAAAGAGCTCAACGAGCAACAAAAAAACCTAAGAATCTAAGTTCATCTGAAGCGAGAATAGTGGGTGCTAAAACCCACTACGCCAACATACAGAAAAAGCTGAGAAGTTCGGCAAAAGCTTTAGAAACAAGACTGGAACAATTGGATAAGGTTGACAAGGTGAAAGAGCTGCCTGAAATTAAGATGGATATGTTAAATGAAGAAAACTTAACAAACCAATCTGTATTACGTGCTGAAAATATTAAGGGAGAGATTGAAGAACGTAAGCTCTGGGAACCCTTTAGCTTATATTTATATGGAGGAGATAAAGTTGCTATCATTGGAAAAAATGGCTCAGGTAAAACAACGTTGCTTAAAAAAATAGTGAAGCAAGATGAAGGAGTGACAATTCCAGAAAAAGTAAAGATAGGTTACTTCTCTCAACACTTAACCATCCTAAATGATGAGAAATCAATCATAGAAAATGTACAATCGACCTCTAGTCAAAATGAGACATTAATAAGAACAGTTTTAGCAAGAATGCATTTTTGGGATGAAGATGTCTATAAAAAGGTAGGCATATTAAGTGGTGGTGAAAAAGTAAAGCTAGCTTTAGCTAAACTATTTTTAAGTGAGGTGAATATGCTCGTTTTAGATGAGCCGACTAACTTTTTAGACATTGCAGCTTTAGAAGCGCTAGAAACATTAATGAAAAGTTATCATGGAACGATTCTATTTGTTACTCACGACCGAATGTTAGTAAAAAATATAGCTACAAAAATAATTGATATAAAAGATGGTAAGATAACAGTATTCGATGGATCGTACGAAGCATATGAAGAGTGGCTGGAGAATAAAACAAAGTCTAACAATGATGACCAACTTTTATTAATTGAAACTAAAATATCTGATGTTCTGGGTAGGTTGAGCTTGGAACCTTCGCAAGAGTTAGAAGATGA
>NZ_JAESMX010000022.1:0-77161 GCF_017893405.1 Staphylococcus sp. GDH8C109P
GTGTGTTATTAATAACACGTTGTTTTGATTCAACATTTAATGTTGAAATCGGAATTAACGTTGACATATTGCAATTCAGTTTTCAATGTTCATTGATGTGTTACAAGAATTAATTGTAACATTAAGCTTTTGTTAAGTCAATAATAAATTTTTGTTTGTTATTATTAAGTTTGTTTCGTTTGTTAACTCAACATTTAATATTGTATAACCATTCAATAATTTTAACAAGTGTCAAATTTACACTTTATATTATTTTTGTTTGGTTTGCTTTTAAGTCATCTCGTTTTGACGACTTTTATATAATATCAAGATTAATCTCACACGTCAATTCAATTCTAATAACTTTTTAGTTAAATTTTACCTTTGTAATAACTAATTATCTCTTATATGTATTTATATGTTAAAACGTATAATTATATTTATTTTTTGTGTCTACTCCTACTATTACATTATCAATAAATATCATCTTATGTGTCTTTCCTTTTATTAATCTATATTATCTCTTAGTAATACAAAGTGCCACATTTATAATCTTTTATAAATGTGGCACTTTGTATCTTAATAACTTTTATATTTGTTCAATTGTAATTACTGCTGTAATTTTTCTTTATCTTTACATTCTTTACATAGACCATAAATTTCCATACGATGATGCGTTACATCAAAATTCGTTACGTGTTGAGCTAATTGTTCAACTTCATCTAGTTGTGGATAATGAAAATCTACAATCTTTCCACAATTTTCACATATAACATGATAATGATTATGTGTATTAAAATCGAAGCGACTTGAAGCATCTCCATAAGGTAATTCTTTAACAATGCCAATTCCTTTAAATACACGTAAATTATTATATATCGTTGCAACACTTATATTTGGAAAATCGGGTGAAAGTGCTTGATAAATCTCATCAGCAGTGGGATGTGTTTCAGAGACAATTAAAAACTTCAATATCGCCTGTCTTTGTGGTGTTATTCTTATCCCATTATCTCTTAAAGACGCAATCGAATCTTCTAATTGATGTTCAACAGTTTCCATCTCTGCACTCATGTCCCTCACCATCTTTCTATTTAATAATAATTATTACTTAATATTAATATAACTGTTGCATCATTGAATTGTCAATAAACAAAGACCATTTCAATCAATATCCTGTTTTTGGATCAACTTCATTCTCAATTAAAGTATTCTTATTGAGAAAGTGGTTGAGATTGCGTTTAAATATCTCAGTTACTTCTTGTTTATTTTCTATACCATTACCTGTGATATGTGCTGTAATTGTAATGTTACTTATATCATATAATTGATTCCTTGATTTAAGTGGTTCATTTTCAAAAACATCTAAATATGAATGTCGTATGACGTTTTCTCTCATAACATTTGCTATTACATTTTCCTCAACAATTGTTCCTCTTCCTACATTAATAAATAAAGCAGAGTCTTTCATCTTTTCGAAATGTTCTTTTTGAAGTAAATGTATCGTTTGTTTCGTTTCAGGTAACGTATTGACAACTATATCCGCTTCTTCCAATGCTTGTGATAAATGATTAATATTGTACGTTTTTGAGAAGCCATCTACTGGGTGACCAGTTGTATTAACACCTTGTACAATCATGTCCATCGCGTTCGCAATAGTTGCTGTTTTTTGAGCTATGCTTCCTGTTCCTAAAAATAAAAGTTTTTCACCGCTCACTCTTTTACCAGTTAACTTTGAATCATAATTTTTATTTATTTGATTGATAAATGAAACTTTCATTTTCTTATAGTCATCTAATATAAAAGCCATAATAAATTCAGACATTTGTTTTGCATGTACGCCACGACCATTCGTCAACAATATATTATGTTTATTGATATAATCCAAAGGAAGATTATTGACACCGGTAGCATACCAAGCCAACCATTTTAAATTCGGACATTCCTTCAAGAAGTCTTCATCTAATTGACCATCATACCCAAACAGTATATCTAAATCTTTTTTATCATAGTCATTAATTTCAGAAACACCATTTGTAAATATAAAATTGACGTTTGGAAAAGCTTCAACTAAATTATTTTCTAACTCTCCCATTTTTTTCAAACTAACTGCTTTCATCTTTAATCACCCCAGTATTGCTTTTAATTCGTCCATTTGTGATTTTACTTTCACTTTTTCTATGACATCGATTATAATACCTTCTTCATCTATAACGAATGTAGTTCTTACGATACCCATAGTTTCTTTCCCAAAATTTTTCTTTAATTGGTATACACCCACTTCTGTGGATAATTGATAATCTTCATCGACCAAAAGGTCAAAATTTAAATTATGCTTATTACTAAAGTTTTGATGTTTTTTCTTTGTATCTCCACTAATGCCATAAACTTTTGTTTTAAGTTCATTAAAATATGATAAATTGTCTCTAAAGTCACATGCTTCTGTTGTGCATGTTGGCGTGTTATCTCTTGGATAAAAATAGAGCACTGCTTTATATCCTTTTAATGTGTCATTAGAAATAATATCGCCATTTTGATTTTCAAGTTTAAATTCTGGAAATTGATCTCCTTTTTTCAACAAATAACTCACCCTATTTCTTTTTACTAATAATTATATGATACGATAATAAACGAAAATATTAAATAAAAGAGGTTGATATAAATGAAATTTACAGAAAGTGAAAGACTTCAAGATTACTCAAATGAATATATATTGGGAGGCGTCAATTCACCCTCTCGTTCGTATAAAGCTGTAGGTGGTGGCGCTCCAGTAATGATGAAATCAGGTCAAGGCGCTTATTTATTTGATGTAGATGGTAATAAATATATCGATTATTTACAAGCTTATGGTCCAATAATTACTGGTCATGCTCATCCTCATATAACTAAAGCTATTCAAGAACAGGCTGCACTTGGCGTATTATATGGAACGCCAACAGAGCTTGAAATAAATTTCGCTAAGAAATTACGTAACGCTATCCCTTCATTAGAAAAGATTCGCTTCGTCAACTCTGGAACTGAAGCTGTAATGACAACAATACGAGTGGCACGTGCGTATACTAAAAGAAATAAGATAATTAAATTTTCTGGCCAATATCACGGTCACTCAGATTTAGTATTAGTTGCAGCTGGAAGTGGCCCTTCTCAATTAGGGTCACCTGACTCAGCCGGAGTTCCTCAAAGTGTAGCTCAAGAAGTCATCACAGTACCTTATAATGATATAGAGTCTTATAAAGAAGCAATTGATTATTGGGGAGATGATATTGCAGCAGTATTAGTCGAACCTATCGTTGGTAATTTTGGTATGGTCAAACCTAAACCTGGATTTTTAGAACAAGTAAATGAAATTACCCATAATAATGGAAGTTTAGTAATTTATGATGAGGTTATCACAGCATTTCGCTTCCACTTTGGCGGCGCTCAAGATTTATATCAGGTTTATCCAGATTTAACAGCTTTCGGTAAAATAGTAGGCGGTGGGCTACCTATTGGTGGTTATGGTGGTAAACAAGATATTATGGAACAAGTTGCGCCTCTAGGTCCTGCATATCAAGCTGGAACGATGGCTGGTAATCCATTATCTATGAAAGCAGGCATCGCATTATTAGAAGTATTAGAACAAGATGGTATCTACGAACATTTAGATAGCCTAGGTCAACAATTAGAGGACGGTTTGAATAAATTAATTCAAAAACATAATATAACTGCTACAGTCAATAGAGTTTATGGTGCACTAACACTTTATTTTACTAATGAGATTGTCACACATTATGATCAAGTTGAAAATTCAGATGGTGATGCTTTTGCACAATTCTTTAAACTCATGTTACATCAAGGTATTAATCTCGCTCCTTCAAAATTTGAAGCTTGGTTTTTAACAACTGAACATACTAAAGATGATATTGATAAAACATTAGATGCTGTAGATTACGCTTTTAGTCAAATGAAATAAACTTGAATTTTATAGGGAATCGTTGTATAACAAGTATAAACATAATTTTATTAAATATATGAAGGAGCGGTACATTTGAAATTAGGAGCACGCATTCTGAAGACAGGTATAGCTATTATACTTGCTTTGTTTATCGCTTCTCTGTTCCCTGATGAAGCAGGATTAAAAGCAATCGCTGCTGTCAGTGCGGTAATCGCGATGCAACCAAGTGTTTTTCGTTCCATTAAAACAATTTCTGAAAGAGCAATTGGTAACCTGATCGGTGCAATACTTGCAGTAGTTATGGTTACTGTATTTGGTAATAATCCAGTAATCATGGGGGTTACTGTTATATTATTAATTGCTATTTTATTCCGTTTTAACTTGGAACATGTAGCTACACTTGCAAGTATAACTGCATTAATTATTATGGGAACACATACTGGTAACTTTTATATTTCTGCATTTTACAGATTTGTCCTTGTTATGGTAGGTGTAATTAGTTCTTCTGCAGTTAATCTTTTATTCTTACCCCCTAAATTCGAGTCTAAAATTTATTATAATTCATTAAACATTTGTTCAGATATCTTCGTATGGTTCAAACTTGTGTTAAATGATACATCTGAATATCATCATATAAAAGAAGATAGAGGACTAATCAGCAAACGAATTACGAAATTAGAGCAAATATTTGAATACTATGAGGAAGAACGACCTTGGACGAAAAAACAAATTTATGCACAAAATCGAAAAAAAATTCTATTTAAACAAGTCGTGCGTAGTACACGGCAAGCATACGATGTTTTAAAACGTATGAATCGTTATCAAAACGATCTTCATAATTTAAATAATGAGTTGTTACTTCAAATAAAATTAGAAATAGATTTGCTCATTGCTTATCACGAACAAATTTTCATCAGTATTTCAAAAAAAGCGCGATATGATATAAGTCATTTTGATAGTCAGATTGAAAATCCACAAAAAAAAGATTTAATGGATGCTTTCCAGCGAGAAATCATTAAAGATCCTTACCAAACAACATATTCATTTACAAATATAATGCAGATTATTTCAGCTATTGAAGAATATCGTTATACAATAGAACATTTGGATCGCTTAGTTATCAGTTTCTTCTCATATCACTCTAATGATAATGAAATTGAAATTGAAGAAGAAGATTTTGATTTATAAAACCATCAATATTTGAACTAAAAAGACCAGAGACATTATAAAATGTCTCTGGTCTTTTTATCTCATTTATTCAACTTAAAATTATTCATACACATAAACCGCGCTTAAATAATCAAAAATTCAGCAAATCACTTTTATAGATTTTGAATGCTATAAAGATGTTCATATGCACCCTTTTTCGCAAGTAATTCTTTATGTGTTCCACTTTCTACTACCTCACCATTTTCTATAACAACAATTTTATCTGCATGAGTAATTGTAGATAATCTATGTGCCACAATTAATGTTGTACGATCTTCACTCAAAA
This sequence comes from Staphylococcus sp. GDH8C109P, assembly GCF_017893405.1. Classification (NCBI taxonomy): domain Bacteria; kingdom Bacillati; phylum Bacillota; class Bacilli; order Caryophanales; family Staphylococcaceae; genus Staphylococcus; species Staphylococcus sp. GDH8C109P. The sequence goes on from NZ_JAESMX010000022.1 coordinate 5,406, forward strand.
TATTTAATGCATCCTGAATTATAGATTCACTTTCTAAATCTAATGCACTTGTTGCTTCATCTAGTATAATTATCGGTGGATTATTTAAGAAGATTCGCGCGATAGATATGCGTTGTTTCTGACCTCCAGAAAGTTTGACGCCTCTTTCACCCACTTCAGTATCATATCCATCTGTTAATTCCATAATGAAGTCATGTGCGTTTGCCATTTTTGCAGCTGCAATGACTTCTTCATCTGTTGCATCAGGTCTACCTAATAAAATATTTTCCTTAATTGTATCTGAGAATAGTACGTTATCTTGTTGGACTAATCCGATTTGATGTCTGAGACTGCCTGTTAAATAGGATTTTATATTGGTACCATCAATTTTGATCTCGCCATCTGTAACATCATAAAATCTTGGTATAAGATTGATAAGTGTCGATTTACCTCCACCACTCATACCGACAAATGCTACTGTTTCTCCTTGTTCGATATCCAAATTAATGTGGTTTAATATCGTAGATTCATCCGTATTATATTGAAAACTCACATTATTTATTTCAATACGTCCTTCTTTAATTTCTAATGGTAAGGCACCTTTTTTATTTTTAATATCATAACCTTCATCCATTAGCTGAAACACACGGTCCATTGATGCAAAACTTTGCGTTAACGTAGTAAATGAAGAAACCAATCTACGTAATGGACCAAATAGTTGTTCAAGATAACCCACGAATGCAGCGAGTGTACCTACTGTAATGGAACCGTTGATAGCTAATACTGCACCAGAACCTATTACAATTAAAGGTCCTAAATCAGTCACTGTATTAATTGCAGAAAATGAATAAGCATTCCATCTTGTATGTGTAAATGCACGTTGTAAGAAATTACTATTATGCTTATCAAAGTTAACTGCTTCGTTATCTTCTATTGCAAAACTTTTAATGACTGACATGCCCTGTACACGTTCATGTAAAAACCCTTGGACTTCAGCCAAAGCTTGTGATCTTTTTCGCGTTAAATTTCTTAAACGTCCAAAGAAGAAATAGACAGTCAGAATATAAACTGGGAATATGATAATTGCAGCCAGTGTTAATTTTACATCTAATACAAACATAATTGATAACGCTATAATGATTGTTATGCAATCAAGCCAAATATTCATAAGTCCTGTTAAAATGAAATCTTTTGTCTGTTCAACATCATTAATTACTCTTGAAATAACTTGTCCAGCTTGGTTATTAGCATAAAATCTTGCGCTTAATGCTTGTAAATGATTATATAGACGCTTACGAATATCATATAATATTTTATTACTTGTCCACTGAGCTAAATATTGTCTTAAAAATTCTATAGGTGGTCTTACGATTACAAAAATAAATAAGGCTATTCCCAATGCAATTCCCAATCTAGTAAATTTTTCTTCTACCGAAATTGCACCATTATTGATAATGTCATCAATAACGTATTTAATTAATAACGGAATAAGCATTGGAATACCAAATTTTAATATACCTACAAGAATTGTGGCAATGATCCGCCATTTATATGGTTTTACGAATTGTATATATCTGCGAATCATACAAACTATACCTCCTTGCTTATTTCAGCAAATGAAACAGCCTTCGCTGAAATTCAACGAGGCTGTTAATACAATTATCTACAATCAGATGATTTAGTTAAGCATTTGCTATGAATTTTTATTCTATACAATTAACTTGTATCATATATACCTATATAACTATATCGAATATAACTATCAAATACATTAAATATGCTTAATAATCTCTAATCTTTTTGAATCTTTCACGCCAAACTTTAATAAAGTCTGGTGCAAATGGACCTTTTTTCTGTTCAATCCATTGTTGAAGAATATCTACATTTCTTCGTAAAATCACATCAATATCAGATGAATAATTCATTTGGCGCATATGTTGCTCATATTCGTCCTCATCTAACAAATGATATTTACCATTGGGATAAACTTTAATATCTAAATCGTAATCTATATATTTTAGAGCTTCCTCATCACATACAAATGGTGAAGATAAATTACAATAATAATAAACACCATCTTCTCTAAACATACAAATAACATTAAACCAATATTCGGAATGGAAGTATACAATTGCAGGTTCTCTTGTAATCCATGTGCGATTATCACTTTCTGTTACCAATGTATGGTCATTACCACCAATGACAACATGATCCGTACCTTTTAAAATAGTTGTTTCAGACCAAACACGGTGTATGTTTCCATCGTGTTTATAACTTTGAATTTTTATCGTCTGACCCTCTTTAGGTATGGACTCTTTAACCATGCTCCACACCACCTTTTCTGATTTCACATATTGAATTATAACATAATTAACGATGACAGAACGACCTTAAATATTTGTTAGCAAAAAATTATATATTTTTGACATACTTACTGGGAAGTTATATTCATCTTTATCATTAACGCGCATCCACACCATGTTGTCAGTTAATGTAATATCTTGTTGTCTAACGTAACTTTGAGATAAATACACATCAATATCCCAAGTTAAATGTGTGAATTGATGTTTTAATGAATAAACAGGTTTACTTTGAAATTGAATTTCTGTAGATAATTGTGTATTAATATTTTCATTACTTTCCGCTTCATACATAGGAAATTCCCACATATTATTCAAAAGTTTTTGAGTCCTTTTTTCAATTAGTAAATCCCCTTTTTCGTTACTCACGATATATACATTTTGCTTGATATGTTTTTTCTTCACTTTCGTAGTTTTTACAGGCAATGCTTCAACTGTTCCTTGTTCAAATGCTTCACAATGTTCTTGGACAGGACAAAAAAGACATAACGCGTTTTTAGGTGTACAAATTAATGCACCTAGTTCCATCATAGCTTGATTAAAAGTACCTGAATCTTCTTGTACATAAAATTCCAATTCTTTTTCAAATGCTTTTCTTGTGGTTTGTAATTTGGTATCACGATGATCATTGTTTAATCTTGACCAAACTCTAAAAACGTTACCGTCTACTGTTGCTAATGGAAGATTGAAAGCAATACTCATGACTGCTGCTTGTGTATATGGACCCACACCTTTAAGTTTTCCAAAGCGCTCAGGGTCATCGGGAACTTCACCATTATAATTAATTGCTACATCTTTTATCGCAGTATGGAAGTTATGTGCACGACTATAATAACCAAGTCCTTCCCAATATTTAAGTACTTCATCTTCATGTGCATTACTTAAATCAGTAATTGTCGGAAACCTGTTTACAAATTTATGATAATAATCAATAACTGTCTTCACTTGAGTTTGTTGTAACATTACTTCACTCAACCAAATATAGTATGGATTTTTAGTTTCTCTCCAAGGCATTTGTCTTTGATTTTTCTCAAACCATTTTACGAGATTATTTTTAAATTGCGATTCATTATACATGTTATACATCTCTTTCTCTAAGTGATTCTAAAACTTTTTTTCTTCATTTTAGTATGTTAATTTTATTATTTAGTATATTAGATTATAATAGAAATAATAATGAAATGAAATGAGAGGATACTTATGGATACAGGTACACATATTGTCATGGGCATTGGATTAACCGCTTTGGCAACACAAGATCCTGCAATGACTGGCTCATTTGCAGCAACAGCAACTACTCTAATCATTGGTTCACTGATACCAGATGGTGATACAGTTTTAAAACTTAAAGATAATGCTACTTATATATCAAATCATAGAGGTATAACACATTCAATACCTTTTACGATTTTGTGGCCATTACTTATAACTTTATTTATTTTTACATTTTTCAAAAATATTGATGCTAGCCATATCTGGTTATGGGCTCAGCTTGCGGTTTTTCTTCATGTCTTTGTAGATATATTTAATTCTTATGGAACTCAGGCGCTCAGACCCATCACAAATAAATGGATTCAACTCAGTGTAATCAATACTTTTGATCCAATCATATTTACCCTTTGGTGTGTTGGTATTATACTTTGGATATTAGGCTTACATCCTTACATTTCATTCTTCCCTATTTTTGCTATTCTTGTTATTTATTATATTATTCGTTTTAGAATGCAAGCCATCATTAAACAACAAGCGCTTAAACAGATAAAGCAAGAACATAATCCAGTTAAAGTTTTTGTTGCACCTACTATGCGATTTATGGAATGGCGCGTAGCTATTCAAACAGAAAAGCACGATTATGTTGGACGAAGTTATGGTAGAAACATCGTTTTTAGTGATAAATCAGAACGTCATTCTTTTCCTAGTAATGATTTAATGCAATTTGTTGAAGATGATAAAAACATCAAAACTTTCCTTAACTTCTCATCTATTTATCGTTGGGAAGCTAGAAAATTAGATGATGATACGACAGAAATTAGATTGATTGATTTACGCTATCTCAAAAATGGACACTATTCATTTGTAGCAATCGCACATTTAGATGAGTTTATGAATATTGATCATTCTTATATTGGTTGGGTGTTTAGTGAAGATAAACTACAAAGAAAATTATTTGCTAAGTGATATGCTATTGATAATAACAAAGGCTGAGACACAATCATGTGTCTCAGCCTTTAATATTATATTGAAGATATATAATTAAAATATAAAATCATTATTTATGATTTGTGTTTGTATCTTGAGCAGTTACGTTTTCGTTATGATTTGTCTCGTTTTTTAATTTAGTATCAGTCGATTTTTCTACTTGGTCATTTCCAAATCTAAATTTTTGATACGCAGTCATTCTATACATCGCAAATATAACTGCACAAACTGTAGCCATTAAAAATATAAAATAAAAATGGTACGGTATATTATTTAGACTTAATGCGCCTAAAACAACAGATTGTGAAATTCCCTCTATAAGATAAAACAACGGATTTAACATTAAAATATGTGAAATTACAGTTGAATGACTGGACGGGATAAATACAATCGGTACGATAAAGAACATGATTACTGATAATATATAAAATATGATATTTACATTATTTTTGGTAATAGTCAGTAAACCAAATACCGTAGAAATTGTTACAACAAATATAATTGACATAACGACAAAATATATTGTCGATGGAATAGAACTTTCTATGTTAACTGGTGTCATTATGATAATCATCATTAATGCAATAAACATCAATAAATTAGAAATAATAGCTATCATAATAGTTTGGAAAATGGGATTTAAATTAAAAACTTTCGCAGTAAAATACTCTTTTTTAAACAATTGGTAACTTTGATAAATAGCTACCCAAATAAATGAAAAACTTATTAATGCTGCTAACCTAAAATAGCCACGTGCTTGTTTTATTTCTTCTGTACCATTCACATTAAATATAAACATTAACAAACATAATAATAGGATGCTACTAATAAATGGTATAACAAACCATTTCCATTGTCCCTTTAACCGATGATACAAATGTTTACTTAAAAATGGTGCATTCTTATAAAAATTAATTAGATTATCTATCATTTACTACACCTACAATTCAATATATATCCATTTATCATTTTTAAAATCTGCCATGAAATAACCATCACCTGATTTAGTAATCCAGAAGTTATTATCAATATTAAATTTATCTTTTAACTTCGCTTTATCTTTCATCGGAATTGTAAATCCAGAGAGTTTATTTTGATCATTAAATATCATAGCAATCGGTTGTTGAACGATAGGAACAATAAAACGATCATTTTTTCCTTCTTCTGGAACTAGCGAATCAGTCACAGTACCATGTTTTTTATGTAAGTGACTATTAAAAAATTCGTAATAATTACTATAATTTTTACTCATAAATGGCGCAAGTGCATCACCACTATGTTCTTCAAATAAACCAGCTGGATCAAAATAGCGTATATCTTTTTTACCAACTTTATAAGACTGATTATCAACACTAACGCGATAATTTTTAGTATTTTCACCTGTTATTGTAAGCAAAGCATATTTGGTTGGACTTAAATCTTTACCATTCTTAAAATTATCTAGTTTAACTGAATCATCTAATACAATTCCATATGACAGTTTATCTTCATAGGGATTTTTGGGTTGATTCTGAATAGAAGCCTGGTCCTCGTTTTGTCCAATTTCAATTTTTCCAATATCATTAAACATTAGTAACGCTGTTAAAAATACCCCTAAGATAAAAATAGTAATAAATGTCCAGAACCTGACTAATACTATCGGTGGTTTGACGTGATTATACCTTTCAATGCGTTTGAAATTATATGTTAGTTTTGGCGTACGTGCTCTGCTCTTTTTCCAATCCAAATCAAAGTTTTGCTTTTCTTCTTTACTTTCTAAAGATGCTCTATCTTTCTCATGTTCATTAAAGACAGGAATGACTTGATTTATAGAACCTTCCATTCTAAGTTGGCCATGCGAAACCCACGCTATATAATTACTTGCTTTACTAACTCTTTCAACATTGTCATCTATCATAACAACGGTTAAATTATTATTTATGTATTCGTCTGATAGTTCAATTGCTTTTTCAAAATATTCATCTGTTAAGTTTTGTAGTATTTTATTAAAAATGATAATACTTGCTTTAGATGTTCTGGCAAGCGAAAAAAGTATACGTGCATATGCTTCATCTGATAATTCACATATGGGTGTATCACTTTGTTCTTCGACATGTGAATATTTTAAGACTTGTTCGACTTTATGCGTATTTACTTTGTATGGGAATAGCGTAACTGCATTTGATATGTAATCATTAACTGATATATTTTGTGAATATTTATCGTCTATATCTGCATAAAACAAATCTGTTTTACGCACAGCTCTACCCTTATCAGGTTTGATTTCACCACTTAATATCCGACCTACAAGTGATTTTGAAGACTCAGGTTCACCGATAATTCCAAGTGATTCACCTTGATAGATATGTAGGTTAATATTATTTAACTCTATGTTTTCTGCTTCATAACCAAAAGGTTGATACCACTTTTTTGATTTTTTATTTCTATAGTAATGTGTTACATTAAGTAACTTTAAAATAATTGAACTACCCATGCTATCTTCATCCTTCTACAGTTTTAATAATGCTAAGGGTAAACCTTCTTCTGGCTCTGAACTATTGATTCTGAATCCCCACGCAAATATTCCTTTAAGTCGCTCTACTTTAAAATAACTTCCAGTACCATCATTTAATTTATAAATTTTTCCAAGTTCTACTTTATTTCTATCTACTAAATAACTTTCCGCTATGATTGCTTTACTTGCATATACGTCATACTCATTATAAATACCATTCATTTCTGCTTTACGCATTTGTTCTTTATATCCTTGAATTTCATGACGTAATTCTATTTCGCTCATTTCACTCAATTTCTTCTGTTCCATCTTCAATACCACTCTCTTCTAGTTTAGCTTTTATTTTATCATATTGATAACCTTTTCTCATAAGTGTTTCAATTGTTTTATTGACCAATTTTCTACCTGTATATTTTTTTGAAATTTTAGTATACGCTTTTTCTAAATCATCTTGTAATAACACATCTAACGTCTCTTCTGATTGTGAAAAATCTAATTCTTCCATAACAGTATTAATCGTTTCAAAAGTATAGCCTTTTTGCATTAAAGATTGTTTTAGCTTTTCTTTACGCTTTATTTGTGGTCCCTTTTTTTGTTTCAATATTTTATTTGCTAATTTTATGATCTTATCTAAAGGTTGCTCATCATCATATAAAAGCGCATATTCATCAATGATATTTTGTTCTATACCTGCTTCACGTAATTTTTGTTTGAAAATTTCAGGCCCTTTATCTGTAGTTAAAATCATCGTATTTTTTAAACTATTAGCATAATCTTTATGATCTATTAAATTTTGTTTATGGCAATAATCTAATACATTTGCAATAACACTTTCTGAAATATCTTTTTTTGCCAGATGTTGTGATACTTCGTGATCAGTCCTTTTTCTGTATGATAAATATTGAATTGCTATATTAATTGCTTGTCTATATTGCTCATAATTTTGAATTTTTTCCATATCTGATGCATCAACGATTTGTCCTTTTTTAAGGTTGAAATATACAAAAGTATCAATATCAATACCCATCTCAAATTCATCATCTAAATATAAATTAAAACGATCTTTATTACTTTTTTGAACTTCTATTTTTGTGATTTTCGGCATTATCTTCACTCCACTTATAAGAATAACTTATATTGATTATGAATGGAATTATAGTGATTTTTATTTGCAAACTACAACTTCACTATGATTATGTTCAAATTATAACATGGTTTGCTGGATAATCCTTTCACGAAATAGCATACCTAATCTGTATATATCGATATATTTTATAGTGCTTTACATACTTAAAAATTCTCCTAACCTCAAATACAGTTAAATATTGTATATTTTTAAAATTTTAATGATATTAAAAAACTCCCTCCAAGTAATCATTTTTTAGGTGACTTCTTGGAAAGGAGTTTGTCATTGGGCATTCATTTTATACAGCTAATAATCATTAGTGATATTACTTTAATCATACACCTAATTCTAATAATGCATTTTTGTATTGCTCATCCGTAATAAATTCTTGTTGTTTCATTTTTTCTAAATCAATTTTCACTCGATTTATAAAATTATCGGACATATCATCGATATTATAAACACTAGGTGCATTAATTTTACTTGCTAAAATCGCACTTTGTAAAACTGAAATTTGTGGTAACTCCTGATTATTTTTATCTGTCGTCACTCCAAAATAATAATTTGCAGCTGATTCTACTGAATAATTATCACTACCGTAATAAATGTTATTCATATAAAAACTGAGTATTTCATCTTTACTATATGATTTTTCAACACGATGAGCTACAAATAATTCCTTAACTTTACGCGTAATTGATTGTTCGTTATCATAAAAATAATTTTTTACTACCTGCTGTGTGATTGTACTTCCACCCTGTACACTTTTATCACTTAATGTTGAAAATAGTGCTCGTGATGTTCCCTTTATATCAAATCCATGATGCTTATAATAACGCTCATCTTCCATAGCTATAAATGCACCTTTAGTATAATCTGGCATATTTGATACAGATACAAACGAATCTTTATTTTCTATTTTTTTTAATTCATCAACATCTGCACGAGTACTCAAAGCATACATTATAGCAATAAATAAACCTAAAACAATTATAATTGGAACAAGTAGTTTAAAGAAAAGTCCTTTTCCTTTTTTATGTTTTTGTGATTTTGTTACTGGTTGAAAATAAGTATTATATTGAGGTTCGTTTACAGTATCAGTTTGAGATTTTTTAGTTGTTTGCTTATAACGATCGCTTCTTTTCATGCGGTAGCTCCTTTATATTGCTCTCATATCATTATAAGTGAGTTTATCAATTGTTGGGATTTTTATCTATAGTAAATCATAAAAATCAGTCCAAGGGTGTATGTGTATCTCCTATCAAAGCATTATAATAAGCAATTTAGCCAAATCTATTTAATCATATATTTGATAATATCATCGTTTTCCAAATCTCGCTTTAAATTTAAAAATTTCTATAATAAGCAAAAAGAAGTTGCCTTTATTTTATGACGAACCACTTTTGTATCATAAAAGTAAATTCATCTAAAATAGAGACAACTTCTTTTTTAAATATCAATGATTCAATTAGCGTTTAATTTCTTAAGCGTTTAATTGATCTACAATTGCTTTATTAAAGTCATCTAAATCATCAGGTGTACGACTAGTCACAATATTATTATCAACGACTACTGATTCATCAACTACTTGTGCACCTGCATTCGCTAAATCTTTACGAACATTTAATACTGCAGTTAATGTTCTACCTGATAAGTCATCTGTATCTATTAAAATTTGTGGTCCATGGCAAATTGCAAACGTTGGAACATCATTTTTGGTAAAATATTTAGCAAATGTACCGTATCTGCCTTCAGAATCACCACGTAGATGATCAGGTGAGAAACCACCTGGAATTAATAATCCATCATAATCTTCTGGTTTTGCATCAGCAATACTTACGTCCACAGAAACTTTTTCACCATGTTTCCCAACAACTTCACTATTGGCTTCATCTCCAATAACAACAGCTTCGTGACCGGCTTCTTCAATTGCTTCTTTAGGACTTGTTAATTCTATATCTTCAAATTCATTCGTTACAATAATTGCTACTTTTTTAGCCATGAATTATCACCTTTCCATATTTATGTTATATACTCTGTATAGACGAAACTAGAGTTTTTTAAACATAAAAAACTTTTAATACTCCAAATTTAATCTGATGATTTCGAAACTGATTTAACTTTTTCTTCTAATTGATCTAATAAGCCAATCCATTCGTCTATGTCTTCTACTTTAACTTCATTGGGGTTTACATGATCGATATCATTCATAAATTTTTCTAATCTCTTTTTTATTTGATCTATTGTTTGATTGTCATCCATTGTATTAGTAACTCCTTTTTTTCAGATATTATTATACTAACATGGATTTGACAAATTTTGCCAAAGTCTTAATAATTATAAACTGAAATAATTTAACTAAATTAGAATAATTTCTATATGTTTAATCATTTCATATATTTAAACCTAAACCAAGCTTTAATAAAAGGATGTTTAAAATGACATATCAAAAATCTTTATTGTCTAGTATTAAAAAACCTATTTCTATATTTAATGATCCATGGGAAACCTATAATGATATTCAAGAACATAATGCATTAACTCTGAGTAATATTGAATTCACAACGACGAATCTATGCAATATGCGTTGTAGTCATTGTGCGGTAGGATACACACTTCAAACTGCAGACCCTTCTCCTTTGCCAATGGACTTAATTTATCGCCGCTTGGATGAAATTCCAAATTTAAAAACGATGTCAATCACTGGTGGTGAACCTATGTTTTCAAAGAAATCCATTAAAAATGTTGTGAAACCACTATTGAAATACGCATATGATCGCGGAATTTATGTTCAAATGAATTCAAACTTAACGTTACCTATCGACAGATATTTAGATATTGCTGAATATATTGATGTAATGCATATTTCACATAATTGGGGAACCATAGATGAATTTACAGAAGTTGGATTTGGAGCAATGGAAAAACAACCACCACTGAAAGCGAAATTACGACTTTATGATCAAATGTTATCAAACGCTCGAACACTTTCTGAACAAGGTATGTTCATTTCTGCTGAAACAATGTTAAACAAAAGTACAAGACCCTATTTGAATAAAATACATAATGAAATTGTTAATGATATGAAATGTCAAAGACATGAAATTCATCCGATGTATCCATCTGACTTTGCTAGTCAATTAGAGGTGCTATCATTAACTGAAATAAAAGAAGCAATTCATCATTTACTAGATATTCGACACCCAGATATATGGATGCTTTTTGGAACACTGCCAATTTACCCATGTATAACTAACGAAGATGATCAAGCGTTGCTACATAGATTAAGAAATTCAAAAAATATAACGATGCGAAATGATCCAGATGGTAGAAATAGGTTGAATGTAAATGTATTTTCTGGAAACATTATAGTGACTGATTTCGGTGATGAAAATGGCACTTTATCAAATATTAAATACGATAAACTCACGGATGTTTTTGATGCATGGCTAAAGACACCTTTAGCACAATCACTTAACTGCCATTGTCCTAAATTTAATTGCTTAGGGCCAAACGTTCTAGTAAAAAATATGTATTATCCTGATACAAATTTCAAACAAAATGAAATAGATATGCATCGACTTTATCCTATGCATTAATCATTTCTATTGAGCTTAAATTTTCAATTAGCAAGGGAATGTCTATTTTTCAAATATGATGAATATCTATAATCAAAACTAGGATTTCAACCATCATATTCGTAATAGACATTCCCTAACTTTATTCAATATGTTGCACACTAGCTAAAAACTCAATTGTTTCTTTACTTTCCTGTCTTCTTTCTTTGCGGCGTTTAACCCTCGCTAATGCTGTTTCGTGAAACCAGTTTTCAGTTTTTGTTTCTGGATACACTTGTGGCACATGTGTTGGCTTGCCATCATTATCCAGGGCAACAAATGTCAAAAAACTTAGTGCTGCTAGGTGTCGTTCATCTTTCAAAACATCTTCAATTGTAATCTGTACGCATACTTCCATTGATGATGTACCTGCATATGACACCATCGCTTCATATGACACTATGTCCCCAGTTTTGATTGGCTTTAAAAAATCAACAGAATCTGTAGATGCTGTAACAACTTGTGTGTTACTATGCTTCATTGCTGTAATAGCTGCTATTTCATCAATGTTAGCCATCAACATTCCACCGAACATCGTATGATGATGATTAGTATCTTGTGGAAATACTTGTCTTGCTTTAACACTTCTTGATTCAGACATCGATTTCATTTTTGTAGTTCCCATAATATATTCCTTCCCTTTTTAAACTTAAACAAATATAAATTAGGAGTGGGATAGAAATCTAATTTTATTAAAAAGATTTCGTCTTCCCACCCCGATAATGATGACTATAGCTGAAATAAGTGTCTCATAATCAAATTTTTCTTCATTTTCAAATGGTTAGTTTGCCCAATTACCATTTTCAAAAATCAGTTCTTGCTCACCATTTGTAGTGATACCATAAATCGTTAAATCAGAACTACCTATCATAAAGTCGACATGAATCAATGAATCATTTAATCCATGTGCTAACTTTTCTTCAGTAGTCATTGTTGTACCACCTTCAATATTAAAACCATAAGCTGAACCTAGTGCAATATGACATGAGGCATTTTCATCGAATAAAGTGTTGTAAAATATTGTGTTACGATTTGAAATTGGTGAATCGTCGGGTACTAAAGCAACCTCACCTAAATGTTTGGCACCTTCGTCTGTATTTAATAAATCACGTAGCACTTCTTCACCTTGTTCAGCTTTAAAATCTACTACCTCACCATCTTTAAACGTAAGTGTAAAACCATCAATAATATTACCGTTATGGCTTAATGGTAATTTATTGGTCACATATCCGTTCACTTTCAAACGATGCGGTGCTGTGAATACCTCTTCTGTTGGGATATTAGCAACAAATGCTTGACCATCCTCTGTATAACTTGTTGCATCTTCCCAAATATGACCTTCTGGAAGACCAATTTCCAAATCAGTTCCTTCAGAGATATAATGTAATGACGCATAGTTTTTACGTTGCAGTTTATCTGCATGTTCACTTAAATTAGCAATATGCTTTTCCCAATTTGCCACTGGATCGTTTCCGTCAACACGTACTATATCTAGCACTTCATCAATAAATTTTTCATATGCTTCTTCTACAGTTAATTCTGGATATACACGTGCTGCCCAAGCTTTAGACGGAAAGGCAGCTACACACCAAGGAAATTGATTTTTCTGACTTGCTTCCATATAACCTTTATATGCTGTAGCGTATTGTCTTTGGAAAATGGCTAATTTATCATTATCTATACCATTTAATAAATCTGGATCCTGAGTAATTAGCGCGAGATTAGCTGCGCCACGGTTAACATAATCCATACGTTTAGCAACTTCATACGCTTTAACTTCATTATTTTCAAAATGGTCAACCGTTTCATTTTCAAATTTAAGTCGTGCTAAACGATCATCACTATACTCTACTTTCACATCTGAAGCACCTCTTTTATATGCTGCTTCAACTATGTAATGCGTTAATTCTAAAGCATCAACGCTTGAACGGATAAATACTGGCTGGCCTTCTTGTACGTTCATGCCAATACCAGCTAATAATTCAGCGTATTGTTTCATTTTATGTTGTAATTGCCCCATATTTAAACTCTCCCTTATTTACGAATTTGTCCAAGTGCATCTGCAATTGCCGAAGCTTCACTTGGCGTAAATGAGGCTTTGGACGTTACATAATCATATACCTCTTTTACTTCTTGTGCATCAGCAGATTTATACTTTTCGGGATTGATTAAACTTTGATTTACTAAATTTAAACGATCACGAATTTCTTCAATCATTTCTTCGTTATTTTTAGTCACTACTCTCACCTCTTTTTAGTTTATTTTATCAAATTTGCTAACCTTGTAAAACTTTTATCATAATTCCTCTTTAGAAATGATTAATAAACCATTAAAATGGGAAATAGGATTATATAATTTGGAGGTCAATATATGATTACAGTTGCTTTTGTTTGTCTTGGAAATATTTGTCGCTCACCTATGGCAGAAGCTATAATGCGGCAAAGGTTAAAAGATAGAAGTATCAATGGTATAGAAGTCACTTCAAGAGGTACAGGTAAATGGAATCTTGGACAATCACCTCATGAAGGGACACAAAAAATATTATCTGAACACAATATTCCATTTAATGGTATGATTAGTGAACTATTTGAATCTAACGACGACTTTGATTATATTATTGCTATGGATCAAAGCAACGTTGATGATATTCAAAGTATTAATCCAAATATTAAAGGAAAATTATTTAAATTGTTAGAATTCAGTGATATGACTGAAACTGATGTACCAGATCCATATTATACAAATAATTTCGAAGGCGTGTATAACATGGTACAATCATCTTGTGATAATTTAATTGATTTCATTATTAAAGATGCTAATTTAAGAGAGGGGTAACAACATCATGCAAAACAAATTAATTCCAGGTATATTATTAGGTGCTGTAATAGGAGGCGCAGCAACACTTGCTGACAAATCTACACGCCAATCATTAAAACAATCAATTAAAGATATTAAAGAAGGCAATCGTTCTCAAAAACCTTCAGCAATTTCTAATATAAAAGATGAAGTCTCATATTGGAAAGATGCAATAGAAGAAATCAGACGTAATAATCCAGAGTTAGAGCGCTCTTTAAAAGATGCAAAAGACACATTTGTTGAACGTAAAAATAATCGTTTGAAAAATTAAATAAATAATATCGTGACTAATGAACATAATAAATGTTTGGTCACTTCATAATGATAATTTGAAATGAAACGTCATAGACGACTTACACATAATATAACTTAGTCATTCAAGCGGGGGCGGGAATAGGAAATCTACTTTTAAGTTTTGATTTCATTCCCACCCTCTTTATTTTTGATTTGTTATTTTGATATTTTATTTTTCAAAAGTTACTTTATTTCAAAAGAATATAGCAACACATATTTACCTTTATTGCATTTTACAGTATATTAAACTGTATACGTAAAATATCAATACATAAGGAGATTTGATATGTCTAAAAATGAAAAAACATCTTCTAATTTTCTGAATGAAACTAAAGAAATGGAAGATCAAAAGAACAAAAAAGATAAGAACGAACAAATTGAACGTGATCGTATATACATAACACCAAATGAATTTAAATCGAAATCGCCAAAAAAAGACAATCAAGAATTTTTTGTATCACGTATCAATAAGCCTGCAAAATATACTAAAGATTCAAATTTTTTCTCTTATTTAGTATATAGAATAGGAAAAGACGATGCATCTGGATTATCAGCACAACTATCCTATTATTTTATGTTATCTCTATTTCCTATGTTACTTTTCTTGTTATCGATTGTGCCGTACCTCGGTATTAAACAAAGTTCGATTAGAAGCATGATTAAGGAACATGTGCCACAAGATTATGCACCACAAGTATCATCTATTATTGGCGATATTATGGGCAATGCAAGTGGCGGCATTTTATCTGTAGGTTTAATCTTAGCGTTATGGTCTGCTTCTAATGGTATGACTGCTTTGATGAATTCTTTTAATGTGGCTTATGACGTAGAAGATAGCAGAAATTTTATTGTTTCTAAACTATTAAGTGTAGTATTTACACTGGCATTAATTATTGTCTTACCACTAGCGATTGTACTACCTACATTTGGTGAACAAATCGGGTCATTGCTATTTGGACCTTTAGGCTTAGGCGATCAAGTTAAATGGATTTTCAACTTAGTTAGATTTGCACTACCTGTTATTGTAGTACTTATAGCATTTATAGTACTATATACGTTAGCACCAAATGTTAAAATTAAAATGCTTTCGGTTATACCCGGTGCTATTTTTGCAACTATCGTATTTTTAGGCGGCTCTTATTTATTTGGTATTTATATTTCAAATTTTGCTAATTATTCTAAAACATATGGTAGTATCGCTGGTATTATCATATTAATGTTATGGCTTTATATCACTGGTTTTATCATTATTATTGGTGCTGAAATCAATGCAATTATGCATCAAAGAAAAGTAGTTGCAGGTAAAACACCAGAAGAAATTACAATTGATCAAATTGAAGAAGAAAAAAATAACGAAATAGATTAAGCGACAGAAGCTTTCTTCGAATATAAATTTAAAAAAGCTAAAACCTAGGCATACATTATTTTGTATCTCTGCTTAGGTTTTAGCTTTTATTATTGTATTAAATTATGTTGAAATGCATAAATTACAGCTTGAGTTCTATCTTGTACTTCTAATTTACTCAATACGTTGCTCACATGTGTTTTAACTGTTTTGATTGTAATGTGTGAAGCACTGGCAATCTCTTGATTTGAGTACCCTTTAGCAATCAATAATAATATTTCCATTTCACGTTCAGTTAGCATCTCATATAATTCAGCACGTTGTTTCATACGATTTCTCATCTTAACCAACACTTCTGCTTCAAATACAGATTCATCTCGATACGTTTTACGTATCGCCTCAGCGATATCACTGGCACTTGTTGTTTTTAAAATATAGCTATCTACACCAGAATCTAATGCACGGTACACTTCATTATCTTCAATATAACTTGTTAGCATAACAACTTTAATGTGTGGCAAATCTTTCTTAATTTGTTCTGTAGCTTCTACGCCATCCATATCATCCATCAGTAAGTCCATTAAAATTAAATCGGGTTTTAGTTCATGTGCTTTTTCAATTGCATCTTTTCCCGATTGCCCTTCTCCGACTACTTCTATATCTGGTTGAGTAGATAAATAACTAGAAATACCAATTCTGACCATTTCATGATCATCAACAAATAATACTTTAATCGGCATATGAATCCTCCTTATTTAATGGGGCTTTGACTTCAATTCGTGTTCCTGAATCTGGCAGTGATAGTATATGAAACGTTGCGCCAATTTCAAGTGCTCGTTCGCGCATATTTTTTAAACCATAGCTTTGTTCTACCTTATCATCTACGTTAAAGCCTTTACCATCATCTTGTATACGTAATAATAAATATTCTTCTCTATTAAACAATTCAATTGTAACTTTTGTCCCTTTTGAATGTCTTAATGTATTTGAAATTGCTTCTTGTGTAATTCTAAATAAATGATCTTCTATACCTTTAGGTACGTCGAATTCTTCAATATCATGTACAACTTTCATAGGCACTTTTTTCTGCAAATCAACCACTAAATCTTTGATACCTTGGCCAAGTGATTTATCTTTCAAGCCAATTGGTCTTAAATGTAATAGCAAAGCACGCATCTCTAATTGTGAATCTTGAATCATTTTTTCTAATACTGGAATTTGTTGATCTAAAGGCGCTTTCAAATCAGTTTCTTTAATAGCAGAGAGCATCATACTTGCTGCAAACAATTGCTGGCTTACGGAATCATGTAACTCTCGAGCCAGTCTTTGTCTTTCATCTTCAATTATTTTTTTAACTTTCACATCGTTCATATTATATGATTCATTTGTTAAATTTTGTGTTTTTAAACGCAATCTATGAACTTCTTGATTGAGTGGTACAAGCGTTTGATATAATTCAATGGTTTCATTATATAATTCTATATTTTGGTCATTGATACCTACTGTTTGCCCTTCTATAGAACGCTCAATTTGGTCTTGTAACCAATGATTTTGTTGATTGATTTTATACGCTAGCACTGAGCCAACAATGATGCAAAGTAATATAACCAATAAGTTGATAAATAGTAAAACTGGTATTCCAAAAATTTGCGTATAAATCATGCCTTGAAAATATATAATATTCACAAAAACTTTATCTATAAAAAACATAGCGAAAAATGTACTATAAACTAATATCAACATTGATCCTATTGCTCTTATGTAGTGATTCATTTATAAATCACCTCAACATCTCCTATAAATGTTGACAAATAGACATTAACAGCATAATTATCTTCTTTTGTTTCTTCAACAACTTTAATATTGTTGTTTTCAACTTTATATGATGTTTCATTAACATAAGCATTACCATAAAGTGCTGAAAAATGTAATTTTATATTGTAATTTAAAGGTACAATAATTTGCACTTTACCTAAAAAATGTCTTATCACTACAGTATTATGTTCTCTAATATTAGCAGCTTTAGACATATCTATATGAATGTCACCAATACCATGCTGTATTTGTAAATCTTCCCATTTATAAACATAAATAGGTGTACGTTGTTCACCAAACCACTTTTGCTTAATAAATTCTGGAGATTCTACTGCCTCTTCTGTCGCAATGATTTTCAAAGGTTTGAACCTATAAAATATATATCTCACAATTAACACAATTAAAAATATAAACAATATGATAATTGTGTATTTATTGGATAGTAAAGTAAAAGCAATAAGTAATACCCCAATCCAAAACGATAATAACCCGCGTATTTTATGAAAATATAAATATCCTACATAAACCAATATACAGCCTAATAATAATACAAAAATAAAACCTATTTTTTCAAAGAAAATATAGTAGAAATTTGCTATTATCATTAATGCTGTAAACACAATCAACATCTCAGTTGATATATATTTATGAGTCATGTTTCGCCACCTTTCTTCAAGCGACTAAACTAATTTGTTCGATTAAATCACATTCTGTTTCAACATTCACTTTTTCCTTTGCCTGTTGTGATAAATCGGCTACAATACGTGCGTAGTCTGCTTCCATTTCATTCAAATCTTTTTTAATTTTTTCTATATCATAGTGCTCAATCTCTTGTGCACATTCAATATCAGATTCATCTAAAATGTCGATATATTTATTTTCTAAAGATAATGTTAAATGATCTATTAATCTAGCTACATAAGTTTTTCTTTCAAATAGATAATTTATGTACATTTCTATACTTCTTAATTTTTTATCAAGATATTGTCTATATTCAATTAAACTTGAATAAAAGGTTTGTTTAGTCATTTTTTCTAGATAAGTCGTAATATAATTCATAGAATCACCTCATGATTGATTAGATTCTATTATAAAAAATTTCCGGAACCATTAGTATAGGCTCCGGAACCATCTTATATTAGGACTTTAGACCGAAACTTATTCTAATCTATTTTAGTAGTTAAAACTGGTCCTTCTTTTGTTACTATAACGGTATGTTCAATTTGTGCAACAAAGCTTTTATCTTGAGTTTCAAATGCCCATTCATTCTTACCTTCTGTGACAAATGTAGCTTTTGAAGAAATAAATGGCTCAACAGCAATTACAGTGCCTTCTTTAAGCAAAGTTTTATCTTTTGGATCATAATAATTCATCACATGGCTAGGAGATTCATGTAATGATTGACCAACACCATGACCTGTTAAATTTTTAATTACTGTTAAGTCATTTTTACGTGCTGTTGCGTGAACCGCTTTACCAATTTGACTTAGCTTTGCACCAGGTTTGATTTTTGTCATAGCTGCTTCAAATGCTTCTAAAGCAACATCACAAACTTTTTGTTTCAATGGATTATCCGCTTCACCAACTACAAATGAAATACCAGTGTCAGCATAATACCCATTTTTCAATGCAGAAACATCAATATTTACTAAGTCACCTTCACGAATTTTTCGTTTTCCAGGAATACCATGTGCCACTTCTTCATTAACACTGATACAAGTTTGACCAGGAAAGTTTTCATCATGAATTGGTGCTGAGATAGCTCCGTGTTCTTCAAATAAATCTTTTGCGATATCATCAAGTTCTTTAGTAGTGATGCCAGGTGTAGTAGCTTCTTGCATTTTGTCTCTAACTAGTGCGCAGATATATCCAATATCTTTTAGTGCTGTTAATTCTTCTTCTGTTTTTACAATCATTTTATCCCGTTCCTTTTTGTAAATTATATTCTTTCTTATTATAGCAGACTTTTTTTGATATAATAAATTAGAAAATTTTTATCATATATAGTTTAACATTTTAACCAAATAATGACATAACCACTTTTACAATTCTGGTTAAATCATTAAACGTTTATTTTTATAGGAGTTTTAATATGAATGATTCTTGGTATAAAAATATTGTTGGTGCAAGAACTTTGAAAACAGGTTTAGCTACATTTTTAACTGCTCTTTTTTGTCTAGCTTTAAATTTAAATCCAATTTTCGCTATATTAACAGCTATCGTCACAATTGAACCAACCGCTAAGGCCTCTTTAATAAAAGGTTATAGAAGACTGCCTGCAACAATTATCGGTGCCTTATTTGCCGTTATATTTACTTTTATTTTCGGCGATCAATCTGCTTTTGCCTACGCATTTAGTGCAACATTCACCATTATTCTTTGTACAAAATTAAATTTACAAGTAGGTACAACTGTAGCAACTTTAACAGCAATGGCTATGATTCCGGGCATACATGATGCTTATTACTATAATTTCTTTTCCAGATTATTAACGGCTATCATTGGTTTAGTTACAGCGGGATTAGTAAATTTTATTGTCTTACCTCCCAAATATTATAATCAATTGGATGATGCTATTAATCAAACTGAAGAAAAAATGTACGCGTTATTTCATAAACGTATGCGTCAACTTGTTATTGGTAAATTTTATAATGGAACGACCAACCAACAATTAACTACATTATTAAATTTAAACCAAAAAGTCGAGACGTTACTTTCTTATCAAAAAGATGAGCTCAGTTATCACAAACACCACAATTCAGAATGGATTCGTTTAAAATCTTTAACTACGCGTACACATACAAATCGCTTATTTATAACGCACTTATCTAACTTAGTTTTTTTACCAAAAGACACACAAGTTACTTTTACTAAAGATGAGCAACTTGCCATCCTAAATATTGCTGAGAGTATAAATAACATACATAGAACTGGACATTTTGAGCGTCATCCAAAATCAGCGTCGTTACTTAAATCCACCGTCAAAGGTTTAGATGAGTTTGATAAAAATCAATTAAAAAGTCATATTGTCTATGAAATACTATTAATTTATAGAATTTTAAATAGTCGATTTGCTTAAATTGATTAAATATTGTTACATCAAAAAACAGCCTAGAACATTTTGTCCTAGGCTGTGATTTATTTTATTCATACTCGTTAAATCTTTACTATTTTTGTTGGGAAACGCGCTCAACAATTACTTTCTTAGCTGCTTCTTCCTCTGTATTGTCTAATTCTTTCGGTTCAAATACAAGGCCTTTACGCTCGCAAGCTTTTTCTAATAGATAATCTGTAATTTCATGATTTTTAGGTAGTATCGGTCCATGTAAATAAGTACCTAGTAGATTCTTGTAATGAATGCCTTCTTTAGCATCGTCATCATTATTACCAAAACCATGCGTAACTTCACCTAAAGTACCGTAATTATGATAAGTACGGCCCCCATGGTTTTCAAATCCTACAATTGTACCAAAAGTATTACTTTCAATAACGATATCTCCTGTTAAACGATTTTTTTTAGATTCTGTATAAAAATCTAAAATATTTAAACCGTCTAGTTCTGTGCCATCTGGTGTAATGTATTTACGTCCTAAAAACTGGTAACCACCGCATACAGTTAGACCAGGCAAACCATCTTCAATAGCAGCTTTTAACTTACTTTTTATTTTACTCAATTCTAATGTTGCTAATGCTTGTTCTCTGTCACTACCTCCACCAATAAAGAAGATATCACATTCATCAAAAGTAACATTATCCGTCTGATTAATATCTACAACTTTTAAAGTGATATTACGGCGTTTTGCACGTTGTTTAAGTGCAATGATATTACCTATATCACTGTACAAATTTAATTTATCAGGCATAAAGTGATAGACCGTTAACTCATTCATTTTACGTTATCCTCCTCAAAAGAGTGATTCAATTGTTTTAACATAGGGGCAAGCGATGTATAGTTAGGTATTGCTACAGTAAAACTATTAGTATATTCCATTGTTTTCGCAGTAGCTTTATAGATATCATTTTCTAAAATAACTGGTACATTAATCTCTGCGAGCTTTAATCTCAATTGTAGCTCTTCTGCTCGTGTACCTGTAACTATTATAGCTTCTATCTGTTGATTCGCTAATTTTTCAAAGTCAGCATCATAAATCCAAGATGTATCACGTCCATCTGCAGCATGATCATTTAAGCTGATGACGTAAACTTTGTTCCCCTCTATCCGATCACCAACTGAGAGACTTGCATTCATACCTGCAGGGTTCTTAGCTAAATTAATCATTGCTTCTTTCGTACCCTTTTTAAAATATTGCATTCTGCCATTATCAGAAGTATATGTTTCAAATCCTTTTCGAATTGACGCATCATTTAATCCAAGTTCTCTGAGCACGGTATAAGCAGCAATTGCATTATATGCATTAAAATCGCCTGCAATTTTCATATTAAATGTTGTAGTGCCAACATTTAAATTTATAAAAGGTGTTAAATCAAAGTGAGCTACTTCATATTTTGTGTTTTCTCGTTTAAAGCCACATTCACAATAATAATGACCCAATTGATTATAATGAATATAATCATAATGTAATAAGCGACCACAATTTGGACAATATCTACTTTCATTCATAGAACTTTGTTCAAAATCATACGCGTGCTTTTTCATTCCATAATAATTAACAGTGTCACTCGCTATCTTTAATCTACTGACAAATGGATCATCAGCATTTAACAATAATTTTATCCCTTTATTATCAATTGCTTTTGCAATATTATTTACCATAATATCGATTTCCCCAAATCGATCCATTTGATCACGGAAGAAATTAGTGACTACCATCATCGTTGGCGTAACTTCATTAAGTACTCTTGGTATTGAACCTTCATCAATTTCAATAACTGCGATTTTAGTATTTTTTTTAATTTGCAAAATAAAGGCAGATGTAATGCCAGCAGCCATATTAGCACCTTCATTATTATGTATGATTTCTATTTGATTCTCTTTCAAAGTATGACCTATTAAATTTGATGTAGTCGTTTTCCCATTTGTACCACTTATAAATACAATCTCATCTACATGAGATGCTAATTCTCTTAAAATATTTTTATCCACTTTTCTAGCTACTTGCCCTGGTAAGTCTGTTCCCTTTTTCCCAACACTACGACTTACTTGTCTTGCCAGTCTCGCTAGACGTGTTGCAGTCCATTGTCTCATCTACTTCCTCCTCTACTATTCACTCAAATATTATAACACGATTAAGTTGTATTCCAAACAATTCTCAATGCAAATATCTTTCACTTTCTTTAGATTAGAATAATTATTATTTACGAATGAGAATAAATTTGCTATACTAATGAAAAATGATAGATGGAGGCTATTAACTTATGTTGAATAAAGAATTATTAGATGCATTAAATGAACAAATGAACCACGAATATTTTGCTGCACATGCTTATATGGCAATGGCTGCATATTGCGATAGCAAGTCCTACGAAGGCTTTGCTAATTTCTATATCCAGCAAGCAAAAGAAGAAAGATTTCATGGTAAGAAAATTTATGATTATATCAATGATCGTGGTGAACAAGCAATATTTAATTCAATACCAGCACCTAAATCTGAATTCACAAGTATCTTAGAAACTTTTGAAGATGGCTTAGCTCAAGAACAAGATGTAACACGTAGATTTTACAACTTATCTGACTTAGCTAATAAAGATAAAGATTACGCCACAATTTCATTTTTAAATTGGTTCCTAGATGAACAAGTCGAAGAAGAATCAATGTTTGATACACATATTGATTATTTAAACCGTATCGGTGATGATAGTAACACTTTATATTTATATGAGAAAGAATTAGCTGCACGTTCATTTAATGAAGACGAAGCATAGCGTTAATATGCTAACAACTTTTATTAATTAAATTAATGATGAATATACAGAAGCATGCCAACATAATTGGCATGCTTTTTAAGTAATTTTTTGTTAGTAGTAAAGGACTGTTGGTCATCTATGAAGTTTAATTGAGTTTTACTCACTTGACTTCGAAAAGAGAATTATATAAAGTCAAAACATATTCTATAAGAGAAAGGGTTCTTGCTTGATGACAGCCAATGCTTATATTGCTTTAGATTTTGAAACTGCAAACGGAAAAAGAACGAGTATATGTTCAGTGGGAATGGTCAAAGTAATCAATCATCAAATCACAGAATCTTTTTATACACTGATTAATCCAAATGACTATTTTTCAAAACAAAACATTGCCGTACATGGTATTAATCCAAATGATGTAAAAGATGCACCGACATTTGAATCAGTATATCCATATATGATGCAATTCATTGATGGATTACCAGTTGTTGCTCATAATGCTGCATTTGATATGAATGTTTTGTATGACAGTATTAAGCAAATTGGTCAAGATACACCAAAAATCACTTATTTTTGCTCACTACAACTATCAAGAAAGACAATAAATAATCATCGTTATGGGTTGAACCATATGATGCATTATTACAATCTAGATTTTCATGGTCATCACGATGCTTTAAATGATGCTAAAGCATGCGCAATGATTACATTTCGATTATTAAAACACTATGATGATTTGAATAGTATATTAACAATATTTGGTAAGCAGTTAAAAGATAAAGATTAATTTATTCAAAATCAGGATTTATTTCCATGGTATTTCGTTTATATATAGTCATAAATTGTCATGTTTTCATATGTCGCATTTTCTAAGTTACCTACTGTAACGCCCACCAATCTAATTGGTGTTTCTGAATCTTTGAGTTCAGTATATAAACTATAAGCAATGTTATAAATATCCGTCTCATTTCTAATCGGATCTCTCAAACTTCTTTGTTTTGACAGAGTTTCAAATTTAAAAGTTTTAATTTTAACAGTGACAGTTTTGCCAGATTTTTGAATTCTGGCTAAGCGTTCAGCTGTTTTATGGCTTAATTCCCAAATTTTTTGAAGTATTTGATCATCATCATTAACGTCTGTTGCAAAGGTGCGTTCTGTGCCAACGGACTTTCTAATTCTTGTGGCTTTCACTTCATTATTATCTATACCTCTCGCCTTATTATACAATCCATAACCGCGTTTCCCAAAAAGACGAATTAATTCACGCTCACTTTGATTATATAAATCTTGGCCATTATAAATTTCATGCTCATGCATTTTTTCTTTAGAAGCTTTGCCCACTCCTGGAAAATCACCAATATCTAAGCCCATTAATATTTCATGTACATTTTTATAATCAATAATGGTTAAACCGTTAGGCTTATTCATACCGCTCGCTAATTTTGCCAAAAATTTATTATAAGAGACACCTGCAGAGGACGTTAATTGGGTAGCTTCGTAAATATCTCTACGAATATATTGCGCAATCATAGAAGCTGGTAAATCAGGACGGACTAAATGCGTAATGTCTAAATATGCTTCATCCAATGACAATGGTTCAACAATTTCAGTGTAACTTTTAAAAATATTCATAATTGTGTTTGAAGCTTCCTTATAAGCTTCAAATCTAGGAGATACATAAAAACCATTCGGACATAATTTATGTGCTTGTGCGGTGGGCATTGCAGAATGAACACCATATTTTCTTGCTTCATAAGAAGCCGTTGACACCACGCCTCTACCACTCGCTTTTCCACCGACAATAACTGGTTTCCCTTTTAAATTTGGATTATCCCTTATTTCTACTTGAGCAAAGAAATAATCCATATCTATATGAATAATTCTTCTTTCTGTCAATGCACACACCTCCCTTTTTAAACTTATATAATTATATTATTGATATTTATCTTACAATCTAAATGATTTTGATACATAATATATGCTCATGATAGTAAAACAAACAAAAAAGAGTTAGCTATCCGCTTCTTAAATACGATATCATCTATAATGATAATTATGTATTTAGCAGTAATACTAACTCAGATTAATTAATGCTTATGATTTTGGTTCAGTTTGCAATTCAATTGAAGGGTTTTTTGTATAATATTTAATACCATCCTCAGTATCTTCTATGACTTCCACTTTTTCATTTAACACACCTGAAAGTAAATACAAATCCACAACACAATATCCAATATGAAAACTTGTAATAAATATGATAGATGAATAAGGCATAATAAAAAATATGATAAATAAAATGGATGATATAATAATTAAAGGGGCTAACATAATTAAGCTATATTGCCATTTTTTGAAATAAACTTGTGGCATATGTGACTTTATCAAACCATATTTAACTCGATAAATAGGTTTTCGACCTTTTGATAAAATGCGAAACATTAAGTTATGAATCAATTCATGTAAGAAATAAACTATTGTAAAACCTAAAATACCATACAATAAATTAAATAAGATATTTTGCTCTATAACCGAAGCAAATAAATAAGCAAATTTATATGATAACAATATACTGATCATTACTATTGTTAATTGGAATAGTAAGAATCCTTCTAATAACTTTTTATTAGAAAACAACTCAATTTTAAACATTAGCAACCCTCCAAATGCTTTGTTGTTACCTAGAGTATACAATGATTTTTACCACTTAGAAAGAGCTCTTGAACAAAGTTAATGACTTGTAATTGAATTTTAACAAATCTTCTTACATTGAAATAAACTGCAACACTGAGTAAACAACAAGTTAATTAACTTTACACAATATTTATTAAATCATGCTTATCTATTAACCTACGTTTTATATACGATTGAATTGAGCAACCGTTTCAACATGTGTTGTATGAGGAAACATATCTACTGGTGTAATCTTCGTTAGTTTGTAATGTTGTGCTAAATATTGCGCATCACGTTGTTGTGTTGAAGGATTACATGAAATATAGACAATTTTTCTTGGGTTTAATTCTAATAATGTTTTTAAAAATGTTTCGTCACAGCCTTTTCTAGGCGGATCAACCATCACTACATCTGGTTTAATTCCTTGTGCTTTCCATTTTAATATAACCTCTTCTGCCTTACCACAGACAAAAGTAGTATTTTCAAATTGGTTTATAGTCGCATTTTGTTTTGCATCTTCAATGGCTTCTGACACAACTTCTACACCATAAACATGTTTCGCTTTTGGTGCCATATATAAACCTATCGTTCCGATACCACAGTAAGTATCCAAGACAACATCATCCTGCTTTAAATTTGCATATTCAATCGCAAGTTGATACAATTTTTCAGTTTGTATCGAATTAATTTGATAAAAAGATTGATCACTTATTTTGAAGGTAACGTCTGATAATTTATCATTGATTGTTGTCTTACCATATAAAGTATTAGATTCTGGTCCTAATATTACATTTGAATGTGTATTATTGACATTATGCTTAATACTTGTAATTTCAGGAAATGTTTTAACTAATTTTTGCACAAGTAAATCACTCTGTTTAAACTTCTTACCATTCGTCACAAAGATTACCATTAACTCTCTTGTATGGTGTCCAGTACGAATGACAACATGTCTCATAAGCCCTTGTTTTTTATGTTCATTATAAACACTAATATTTAATTCGTTAAACCAAACTTTAAGTTGGTTCATAACTTCTTGATGCAATTGGTCTTGGATTAAACAACTTTCCATATCTATAATATCGTGACTTCTTTGTCTATAAAAACCTGAAATAACCTCTTCGTCTTTATTCTTTCCAACAGGTATTTGTGATTTATTTCGATAATACCAAGGATTTTCCATACCAACTGTGTCATTAATAATCGTATCTTTAAAATCTGCTTTTCGATGAAACAAATTTATTACTTGTTCTTTTTTCATATTCAATTGAGCTTGGTATGTCATATGTTGTAATTGACAGCCTCCGCATTTGTAATAATATACACATGGTGGCTCAACACGTTCATTACTTTGTTCTTTAATTTCTATCAATTTACCTATTGCAAAATTCTTTTTTACTTTAATCACTTTGAATTTAATCGTCTCATCTATTAAAGTATTAGGAATAAACACAGGATACCGATCTAACTTTACAACGCCATGTCCTTCATGTGTTAAATCAATTACGTGTCCTTCTAAGATTTCATTTTTTTGTAATATGCTCATATTATCACCCCATATAAAAGAGGTTAGGCTATTTGTATCTTTACCTAACCTCGTTGTCTATTAACGTTTTTTAAGATTCATTTTTACTTATTTAAAACTAGTTCACGATTACGATTTATTTTAATATTATATTTGTTATTGCTCAACTAACTCCTCATTTTTAATGTCATTTGGTGTATAAACTTCAATATGCTGTTTTAAATTCAAGAAGTTTCCGGGCAATTTACCACCATATTCACCGTCCACATTTAATTGCATATCTATAAATGAAGAGATATTGATTGATTTTGCTTTTTTATAATGCACTTTAGGATGTTTAATATGCTCACCTCTTGATGCAAGGGTCATAATATGCCCTAACTCTGCTAAATTCGCTTTTTCCACTATGATCAGGGTGAAATAACCATCATCTAATTTTGCATCAGGCACTAATTTTTCAAATCCTGCCATAGAGTTGGTCAAACCTAGTAAAAATAAGAGCGCCTCTCCCTGAAAAACCTCATCATCATATTCGATACGTAAGTCAACAGCTTTCATCTGAGGTAACATTTCAAATCCTTTAATATAATACGCAAAAGGCCCAACAATTGATTTCAATCTACTTGGTGTTTCATAAGATACTTGTGTCAATTGTCCCCCTGCAGCTAAATTAATAAAATATCTACTATTCATTTTTCCAATATCAACGCGCGTTGAATGGCCTTCTATAATCACATCAATCGCACTCATAATATCACTGGGTAAATGCAATGCACGCCCAAAATCATTTACAGTTCCCATTGGGATAATTCCAATCTTAGGTCTATTTGGATGTTCTGCTATACCATTGATGACTTCATTGAGCGTTCCATCGCCTCCTGCAGCTATTAAAACATCATAGTTTTGGGTTAAACAACGTTTAGCTTCAGTTGTTGCATCACCAATTTTTTCAGTTGCATAGGCACTCGTTTCAAAACCGGCCTTTTCTAATTTTATTAACACATCTGGCAATGTTCGTTTAAACAATTCTTTACCAGATGTTGGGTTATAAATGATTCTAGCTCGTTTTCTCATATTTTATCCCTCAACTTTTTATACTCAGTATATATATTAAATGATTTAGTTAAATGATAAAAGCATTTAGGCTATTTTCAAAAAGAAAATATAATATACTACTTAATATTAAAGAAATTGAAACTCCCATTCCTATTCTCAAAACATGGCACTATCCATAATTTAAATTAGCACGCTTATAGTTTAAGATTTTGACTGTGTATCATACTTGCCTGATACATCGTTCATTCTTATAGTAGTTCACACTTATTATTCCCTTGAATTCAGCAGTTTATAAAATCGCATTAAAAAGTAGTAGTCAATGGGCACTTATAGTTTTATAAAAAAACGTCAATTCCTATTTTGTTATAGAAATTGACGTTTAATACGTTATCCAAGATGTTTATGTCTCGGGTTCTTCATTCATTAGATTATAACTGTTCAAAATACAAATAATATTGTTATCTTTTATCTAATTCTTGTTTTAATAGTTGATTCACTAATTGTGGGTTAGCTTGACCTTTTGAAGCTTTCATAATTTGACCAACTAAGAAGCCCATTGCTTTACCCTTACCATTTTGATAGTCTTCAACTGATTGTGGGTTGTTGTCTAACGCTTCATTTACAAATTTAAGAAGTGTCGCTTCGTCAGAGATTTGAACTAAACCTTTATCTTCCATAATTTGTTTTGCGTCTCCACCATTTTCAGCTAGTTCCGGGAAAACTTTTTTAGCAATTTTACTGCTCATTGTGCCATCTTCAATTAATTTAATCATACCAGCAAGATTTTGTGGTGTAAGTTTTGTATCTAATAATTCTATTTGATGTTTATTCAAGTATTCGTTAACGCCACCCATTAACCAGTTAGAAGTTAATTTTACATCAGCACCTTCTGCTACGGCACCTTCAAAGAAATCAGACATTTCTTTTGTTAATGTAATCACGTGTGCATCATATGCTGGTAAACCAAATTGATTCACGTATTTTTCTTTTCGTTCATCTGGTAATTCAGGAATTGTTTGTCGTACGCGTTCTTTCCATTCATCGTCAACATATAAAGGTACGATATCTGGTTCTGGGAAGTAACGGTAATCGTCTGATCCTTCTTTCACACGCATAAGAATTGTTTTACCTGTAGATTCATCAAAGCGTCTCGTTTCTTGTAAGATTTCTCCACCATTTAGCAATTCTTCTTCTTGACGTTTTTCTTCATATTCTAACCCTTTACGTACATAAGTAAAGGAGTTTAGATTTTTCAGCTCCGCTTTTGTTCCAAATTCTTCTTGACCGTATGGACGTAAAGAAATATTGGCATCACAACGCAGTGAACCCTCTTCCATTTTACAATCTGACACACCAGTATATTGAATAATTGAACGTAATTTTTCTAAATAGGCATATGCTTCTTGTGGAGAACGAATATCTGGTTCAGACACAATTTCAATCAATGGTGTGCCTTGTCTATTCAAGTCAACTAATGAATAACCATCTTTATGTGTTGATTTACCAGCATCTTCTTCCATGTGTAAGCGTGTGATACCTATGCGTCTTGTTTCACCGTCTACTTCAATATCAATATAACCATTTTCACCTATTGGCTGATCAAATTGTGAAATTTGATATGCTTTAGGATTATCTGGATAGAAATAGTTTTTTCGATCAAATTTTGATTCTGTTGCAATATCCATATTTAATGCCATTGACGCTCTCATCGCCCAATCAACGGCACGTCTGTTGACAACTGGTAATACTCCAGGGTAAGCCAAATCAATTACGTTTGTGTTTGAGTTAGGTTTCGCTCCAAAATGTGCTGGCGATGGAGAAAACATTTTAGATTCTGTTTTTAACTCAACATGGACTTCTAGTCCAATAACTGTTTCAAAATGCATGATTTCCACTCCTTATAAATTTTCGTATTCATTATGCAAATTAAATTTTGATTCATATTGGAAAGCGACACGATATAATGTTTTCTCATCAAAAGGTTTACCAATAAATTGCAAACCAATAGGACGTCCATTCGCTTTACCACAAGGAATAGATATACCTGGCAAGCCAGCTAAGTTAACTGGTGTTGTTAGTAAGTCATTCGCATACATTGTAAGTGGATCATCGATTTCTTCACCTATATTAAATGCAGTTGTTGGTGTTGTTGGCCCAACTACAACATCATAGTTATCAAAAATACGATCAAAATCGTTTTTTATTAATGTTCTAACTTTTTGTGATTTCTTATAGAACGCATCATAGTATCCTGAACTTAGTGCAAATGTACCAAGGAAAATACGACGCTTAACCTCTTCACCAAATCCTTCACTTCTTGACATTTTATATAATTCTTCAAGTGAATTTGCTTCTGTAGAATGATAACCATATCTGATACCATCAAAACGTGATAAGTTTGAGGATGCTTCAGATGATGCGATTACATAATAAGAAGGAATACCATATTTCGTATTCGGTAATGAAACTTCTTCTACTGTAGCACCTAGTTCTTTCAATGTTTCAACAGCTTTTTTCACAGAAGCTTTCACTTCATCAGATATACCTTCGCCGAGATACTCTTTTGGTAATGCCACTTTAAGGCCTTGAATATCTTTACCAATATCAGATGTAAAATCAGCATCTTCTACAGGTGCACTCGTACTGTCATTTTCATCTAAACCAGTAATTGCTTCTAATACTAAAGCATTGTCCTTAACATTGCGCGTTAACGGCCCAATTTGGTCTAATGAAGACGCAAATGCTACTAAACCAAAACGTGATACACGACCATAAGTTGGTTTTAAACCTACTATACCGCAATAAGCCGCGGGTTGACGAATTGAACCACCAGTATCTGAGCCTAAACTAAAAGGTACTAATCCCGCTGCAACTGCTGCTGCTGAACCACCAGATGAACCACCAGGAACAGCAGTATGATCAAATGGATTTAATGTTTTCTTGAAATAAGAAGTTTCTGTAGAACCTCCCATTGCAAATTCATCCATGTTTAATTTTCCAATTAAAACAGCTTGTTCATTGCGTAATTTATTCATTACTGTAGATTCATAAATAGGTACAAATCCTTCTAACATTTTACTAGCGCAAGTTGTTTCTACACCTTCAGTAATAATATTGTCTTTAATTCCCATTGGAATACCAAATAGTTTGCCTTCCATTTGGTCTTTAGCTTGTAACTCATCTAATTCTTGTGCTTTTTTAATAGCATTTTCTTTATCTAATGCAAGAAATGAATTAATAGTTGGATCAGTTTCTTCAATTGCATCATAGATATCGTTCACTATTTGTGAAGGTTTAATTTCTTTGTTTTTTATTAATGTAATTAAATTTTCCACAGATTCATAACGGATGGTCATCTTAAGCGTCCTCCTCATTCATGATAGATGGTACTTTGAACTGTCCATCTTCCGTCTCTTTAGCATTCTTTAATGCAAGCTCTTGAGGAATGCCCTCGATTGCTTTATCTTCTCTTAACACGTTTTGTAAATCTAATACGTGATAAGTTGGCTCAATTGAGCTAGTGTCTGCTGTATCTATATGATTAGCAAAATTTAAAATACTTTCTAATGTATCTTGCATTTCAATTGTTTCTTCTTCAGATATTTGAAGTCTAGCTAAATTAGCAATATGCTCTACCTCTTCACGTGTAACTTTAGCCATTAAATAAAAGCCTCCTTTTTACTCATTCATTATAAAATTGTATCAAAATTCCAAGCAAAAATCTAAACTTTTCAACAATAACAGTAAATAACCATATTTTAATTAAGTTCCATTTGCTAAAACATTTGTAATTATGTAACTTAAATATGCTTCAAATATAATATATATACTTTTCATAGTATTAATGACAATTATTGCATAATAAATCATAAATTTTATAAACTGTGTAATATCATTTTACATTTTGTAAGCACTCCCATTTTTGTCATTGAGCTAAATATTTTAAAATCCTAAAAATAAATCTACTCTATTTATAAATTATATTGTATAATAATTCATGTAACACAATTTAATATTCTGGGGATAAGGGAGTTGAAGTATTATGTTTATTCTAGGCACTTCTTTAGCTAATCAAGTTCACGTTACTTGGCAAACGTATATTATGATTATCATTTATTTTATCATTTTATTAGTTATTGGCTATTACGGTTACAAGCAATCAACAGGTAATTTAAGTGAATTTATGCTAGGAGGTAGAAGTATTGGCCCTTACGTAACTGCCTTATCAGCAGGTGCATCCGATATGAGTGGATGGATGATTATGGGTCTCCCTGGATCTGTGTATAGCACTGGTTTATCAGCAATGTGGATTACAATTGGTTTATCACTCGGTGCTTATATTAACTATTTTGTAGTCGCACCTCGACTCCGCATTTATACTGAAATTGCAGGAGATGCTATCACCCTACCAGACTTTTTTAAAAATCGACTCAATGACCGTAAAAATTACATAAAAATAATTTCAGGTCTAATTATTGTTGTGTTTTTCACTTTATATACACATTCTGGGTTTGTATCTGGTGGAAAATTATTTGAAAGTGCTTTTGGTTTAAACTATCATTGGGGACTTATCATAGTTGCAGCAATAGTTATTTTTTATACCTTCTTTGGTGGATATTTAGCTGTATCCATTACTGATTTCTTCCAAGGTGTAATTATGCTAGTCGCAATGGTAATGGTTCCTATTGTAGCACTTATAAAACTCAACGGTTTGGATACATTTAGTGAAGTAGCAGCTATGAAACCTACCAATATGGATTTGTTTAAAGGTACAACTTTTTTAGGTATTATTTCATTATTTGCCTGGGGGTTAGGGTATTTTGGTCAACCACATATCATTGTCCGGTTTATGTCCATTAAAACACATAAACTTTTACCAAAAGCAAGACGTTTAGGTATTAGCTGGACTGTTATTGGTCTCTTAGGAGCAGTTGCTGTAGGCCTAACAGGTATCGCATTTATACCTCAATACCAAATTAAAATGGAAGATCCAGAAACACTTTTTATCATTATGAGCCAAATTTTATTCCACCCTCTTGTTGGCGGTTTCTTGTTGGCAGCTATCTTGGCAGCTATTATGAGCACAATTTCATCTCAGTTATTAGTGACTTCTAGTTCTTTGACTGAAGATTTTTATAAACTTATTCGTGGTGAAGCGAAAGCAAAAACTCACGAAAAAGAGTTTGTAATGATTGGACGACTCTCTGTTTTACTAGTTGCAATTATTGCAATTTGGATTGCATGGTCACCAAATGATACAATTTTAAATCTTGTCGGTAATGCTTGGGCAGGATTTGGCGCAGCATTCAGTCCGTTAGTGATTTTCTCACTATACTGGAAAGGGTTGTCTCACGCTGGCGCGCTGAGTGGTATGATTACAGGAGCTTTAGTCGTTATTGTGTGGATTGCTTGGGTTAAACCGTTAGCATCAGTAAATGAAATATTTGGTATGTATGAAATAATACCTGGTTTTCTAGCAAGTGTGATAGTTACTTATCTGGTAAGTAAAATCACTAAAAAACCTGGTGAATTTGTAACGCATGATTTAAATAAAGTAAAAGAAATTGTTAAAGAATAATCGAATCGCAACGCATTCACTATAAATTGATACTAAAAAGCCACTCTTGTAACACATGACGTGATTACATAGAGT
Source organism: Staphylococcus sp. GDH8C109P (assembly GCF_017893405.1). Taxonomy (NCBI): domain Bacteria; kingdom Bacillati; phylum Bacillota; class Bacilli; order Caryophanales; family Staphylococcaceae; genus Staphylococcus; species Staphylococcus sp. GDH8C109P. The sequence goes on from NZ_JAESMX010000022.1 coordinate 40,257, forward strand.
GGCTTTTATCGAGGAAATATATACTAATTATTGTTTTTATAAATATGAACTTGTGGGTCTTTGTCATCCTCAGTTTTACTGATTAAAGCTTTTGCTTTGTTACCATCTTTTATGCGGATTTCATATTCGTCAATATCATCAAAGTATTTCTCTGCTTGTTCCGTGATGTATTGTGTGATACCAATTGTTTCAGCTTCACCATAATAATCAATCGGTACATCAACTGTTAATTGTTTTGCTTTTTTATTATCGAATTTAACTGTACCCACTGCTTGAGTAAAGTTGTTAAAATACGTCTGTAAATCATCATTAAATTGCTTAAAATTATTATTTAAATTTTCATCAATTTTCCCTGCTTCATCAGAAGGTAACAAGGCTGTAGCTTGATTTATATCTTTCCATTCATTAATACGCGTCTTGCCGTCTTCAACTGTCGTACCTGCAATAAATTCACCTGGAACAATTGAATTTTCACCAGTTTGTTTATAAATTGCAAAGTGGATTGGTATATCTTTCAACTCTTTATTTTCTCTGACTCTCGACAAAATTTCTCCTGCCATTTGCTTACCTTGTTTTTTAATTTCTTTGTCATCTAATTCTTTACTATAGGTTTCGCCATCTTTTTCTTTTTGATAATAATATGTACTATTCATAGCTAGTCCGATAGTCATACCTTTAATTTCCTTACCTTTAGTATCACCACTCGCATAAAAATCTTGTTCTAAAATATTAGAAAGATAAGCAGGTGATTCTTCAGCAATTTTTTCTGGATCTGTTTCTCCATTATGAGATGGATTTAGACCTAAATTCTCATTCGCTTTCTTTTCTTTTCGTTCATCTTCATCCATCGCATCTACTTCAGATTTAGTATATTTTGGATCTAAATAAGCATTGATCGTATCTTTATCTAAGTACTGACCATCTTGATATAAATAATCGTCAGTTGGAAAAACTTGTTTACTTAATTCTAAGAGGCCATTTTCGAAATCTTCTCCATTATAACTATTTGCCATGTTATCTTGTAATAAACCACGTGCTTGGCTTTCTTTAAATGGTAAAATCGTTCTATAATTATTACCTTGAACATGTTTATCAGTTGCGATTTCTTTTACTGAACCGGATTTTTCTTGCTGTTTATTGTCATCAGGTTGTTCTTTACTTTTTTCATTATCATCATTTCCACATGCTGATAATAGAAAAATTGCTGAGATGAATAGTATAATCGTTCTTTTCATGCATTATCTCCTCTATCCCTCTATTTCTTTTTGTTTCTGGACAAAGTCATCCTCCGTCCAAACTTCTGTTCCAAAATTTTCGGCTTTTGTAAGTTTTGAACCAGCGTCTTCTCCAGCAATTACTAAATCTGTCTTTTTAGTAACACTATTTGTAACTTTAGCACCTTGTAATTCTAACCATTTTGAAGCTTCATTTCTTGTCATTTGATATAACTTGCCTGTTAATACAATAGTCTTATTAATAAATTCTGGATGACCCTTTAACTCAGTTGTTTTAACACCTTTGTAAGTCATATTAACATGTTTTTCCTTTAATTTATTAATAAGTGCACGGATATCTTCATTTTCTAAATAAGTGACAAGTGACTGTGCTAATTTTTGACCAACGTCATAAATTTCAATTAATGATTCTTCTGTAACATCAAATAAATGATCCATCGTTCCATATTTTTCAGCAATAACTTGACTCGCTTTGACCCCTAAGTGTCTGATTCCTAAACCAAATAGTAGATGTTCCAATGAGTTTGTTTTAGAATGTTCAATCGCATTTAATAAATTGTTGACTTTCTTCTCACCCATTCTCTCTAATGGTAGCAAATCGTCTTTAGTTAAGTAAAATATATCAGCAACATCTTTTATTTTTTCATTTTCATAAAGTTGTTGAATGATTTTAGTACCTAAACCATCTATATTCATTGCTTGTCGTGATACAAAATGAATCATACCTTCAACGAGTTGTGCTTGGCATTTTGGATTGATGCATCTTAATGCTACTTCCCCTTCTATTCTAACTAGTTCATGATCACAACTAGGACAATGTGTTGGCATATGATAAACTTCAGCATTTTTCGGTCGACGATCTAAAACGCTTTTTATAACTTCTGGTATGATATCTCCAGCCTTTTTAATTACTACACTGTCGCCAATTCGGATATCCTTTTCATGAATTAAATCTTCATTATGTAAAGAAGCTCTAGAAACTGTAGTTCCCGCTACTTTTACTGGCTCAAGTATGGCCGTAGGTGTAACGACACCTGTTCTACCAATACTCAGTTCAATATCTAATAAATCTGTTATGACTTCTTCGGCAGGGAACTTATATGCAATTGCCCAACGCGGTGATTTTTGTGTATAGCCAAGCTCATCTTGTTGATCTAAATCATTCACTTTAATAACAATGCCATCAATATCATATGGCAATTGTTCCCGCGCTTCCGTCCATTTTTCAATATAGTCGAATACTTCTTCTATAGTTTGAGCACGTTCTCTTTCTTTATTTGTTTTAAAACCTAATTTATCTAATTCATCTAAAGCTTCACTTTGTGTATGAGCATTAAATTGTGTAAAGTCATTCACGCTATATAGGAAAACACTTAGTTTTCTTTTTGCTGCAAGTTTGGAATCTAATTGGCGCAGTGAACCGGCAGCTGCATTTCTTGGATTAGCAAATGGTTGTTCATCATTTTGTGCTTTAGCTTCATTTAAATTAAAGAATGATTTTCTAGGCATATATGCTTCTCCGCGAACTTCAAATGTTCTGGCTTCATTAATCTTTAATGGTATCGCATGTATCGTTCTTAAGTTTTCGGTAATATCTTCGCCTGTCGTACCGTCACCGCGTGTTAAACCTTGAACGAACCTACCATTTTCGTACTTGAGAGAGACAGCCAAACCATCTATTTTCAACTCGCACATATATTCAACATGATCAATTTGCTCACGTATACGTTGATCAAATTTTCTTAAATCTTCTTTATTAAAAGCATTTCCTAAACTCAGCATCGGTGTATCATGATTTACCTTTTCAAACGTTGATTGAGCTGAGCCACCTACCCTTACTGTAGGTGAATCAACTGTTTGATACTCTGGATAGTTTGTCTCAATATCTATCAATTCGTGCAAAAGTTTATCATATTCACTATCTGGTACTGAAGGATTATCTTGTACATAATATTCATAGCTATATTGATTTAGCAATTGATGTAATGCATCGACACGCGATTGTAAGTCAGCCACACTTTATTCCCCTTTCTTTTCAATAGGTGCAAATTGAGCAAGTAAACGTTTAGGCCCTTCAGATTTAAAGATAATATCTAGTTCAACTGAACCATTTTTTTCATTAACATTGCTCACCATGCCTTCACCCCATGATTTATGAATAACTTTGTCACCAACATGCCAATTCGTTGATTGTTGTGCTTTTTTAGAAGAAGTAACACGTTTACTATAACCTCTTTTTTCGGGTTGTTTGGTTGCAGATTTAAATCGATTTCCTTGTGCTGTAGCTCGTGTTTTATTTTCGTTTTCTAATAAATCTTCAGGTATTTCTTTCAAGAACCTTGAAGCCATATTGGACTGTGGTCTTCCAAAAAGCATTCTTGAAGTTGCATGTGTTAAATATAACGTTTCTTCAGCACGTGTAATCGCAACATAACAAATCCTTCTTTCTTCTTGCATTTCATGATCATCATCACTTTTTATAGCTCTTATATGTGGGAATAATGATTCTTCCATTCCCATTATAAATACAATAGGAAACTCTAACCCTTTTGCTGAATGCATTGTCATCAATGTTATACCATCATCTATTTGTGCTTCATCTATATCTGCAACTAAAGATAAGTCTGTTAAAAAGTTAATTAATGACTGTTCTTCTAATGGGGTATTCTCTTCGTAATCTTTAGGCACTGACATAAATTCATCTATATTTTCTAACCTACTTCTTGATTCTAATGTTTGTTCTCGTTCCAACATCTCACGATAACCTGATTTAACTAATACCTCTTCTACAATTTCAGTAATCTCTAAAAATTCTTGTTGTTTAATTAAGTTCTGTATCATGTCATAGAAAGTAATACATGCTTGCGTAACTTTTTTAGATAAACCTATAAAATCCACCTCTGCTAGCGCGTCAAACATACTTATATCGTTTTGAGCAGCATAAGCTTGAATTTTATCTACTGTTGAAGGTCCAACACCGCGTTTCGGCACATTTATTACACGGCGTAAACTTATATCATCATTACTATTGGCTATAATTCTCAAATAACTAAGTAGATCTTTAATTTCTTTTCGGTCATAGAATTTTTGACCACCAACCATTGTGTAAGGCATATTAGATTTCATAAATGTCTCTTCTAACACACGAGATTGTGCATTAGTACGATACAAGATAGCCATGTCTTTGAATTTTTTTCCGTTGCGTTGTTGTTTCATAATTTCTTTGACTACATATTCAGCTTCATCTCGCTCGGTAGTAGCTTCGTAGTAGTGAATTTTATCTCCAGATGTATTACCTGTCCATAATCCCTTAGGTTTACGCTCTGAATTATTTTTGATTACTTCGTTAGCTGCATTTAATATATTTTTAGTTGAACGATAATTTTGTTCTAAAAATATCGTTTTAGCTTCAGGATAATCTTCTTCAAAGGAAAGTATGTTCTGAATATCGGCGCCACGCCAGCCATAAATAGATTGATCTGAATCTCCAACTACGCATAAGTTTTTAAATTTAGATGCTAAAAGATTAACTAATGTATATTGTGCTTTATTTGTGTCTTGGTACTCGTCAACGTGTATGTATTGGAATTTATTTTGATAAAATTCTAATACATCTGGTACACGTTCAAATAATCGAATTGTAACCATGATTAAATCATCAAAATCCAATGCTTCGTTTCTTGATAACTGTCTTTGATATCCTTTATATACTGTAGCAATCATTTGCTCATGATAAGTATCGGCTTCTTTTTGAGCATCTTCCGGCGTTTTTAATTCATTTTTCAAATTACTTATAGCACCTATAAACATTCTCGGTTCGAACTTTTTACTATCTATATTTTCATTTTTCAATACATCTTTGATAACTGATTTTTGATCGGTTGGATCAATAATTGTAAAATTACGTTCAATGCCAATTCTATCTGCATCTCTTCTCAGTATTCTTACACACATTGAGTGGAACGTTGACATCCATATAACTTGAGCAGGTTCACCAACTAAAGCTTCCACACGTGCTTTCATTTCTTTTGCTGCCTTGTTTGTAAAAGTAATCGCTAGAATGTTGTATGGGGATACGTCTTTTTCATCAAGCAAGTAAGCTATACGATGAGTTAAAACACGTGTTTTGCCTGAACCTGCACCTGCCATAATAAGTAATGGGCCTTCTGTAGTGCGTACTGCTAAGCTTTGTTCATCATTCATCTTATTCACTAATGCATTCATTTATGTGACTCCTTTATCTTAACTGTTTTTAATGCGCTTTTAATATCTTTATAAACGATATCTCCAACGATAATCGTATCAGCAATCGAAGCCATTTCTTCAGCTTCTTCTTGATTACTAATACCACCACCATAAAATAGTTGTGTATCACTTAACATATTTGCAGCTGTCTTAACCTTTTCAATATCTCCATATGTACCACTATATTCAAGGTACATGACTGGTAATTTATACATTTCATTAATCATTTGAGCATATGCTTCAATATCTTCATCTGTTAAATTTGTTTCAGCTTGTGTAACTTGTGCTACTTTACTTTCAGGATTCATCACAACATATCCTTCAAAAACAACCTCTTCAAAATCAATGACGTGTCCAAAAGATTTCAATGCTTCTAAAAGTATGCCGTTGTGATATTTTACATTTGTACTATTCAATACAGTCGGTACGAAATAAAAATCGAATCCAGGCATAACACTCTCTATATTGGAAATTTCAAAAACTAGAGGTAAAGGATATCTCCTTACCCTACTCATCAATTGAATAACATTATCTTCAGTAACATCATCTGTTCCACCGATCATAATTGCGTCAGTTTGAGACATACATACTGCGTCTAAATCATCATCAGAAATAGACTTGGCAGGATCTAATTTGAAAATATGTTTCCACTTTTTAATGTCATACATGATATGTTACTCCTTTTTTTAGCATACTTTTGATTATATCATTTTTGACCACTGAGTTCTAAAACGATATAAGATTTTATAATGTATTTTAACATGGCAAATAAATCATAGGATAATTATGTTAATCGCTAAATGTATTCAAAAAAATTTAAAGCCTCGTCTCTATTTTATCAATACACTTTAAATTAACAACATAAAAAGCTGTCAGCAAAGAAGGTTTCTTTGCTAACAGCTTTCCAAATGAAATCATTAAAATTACACTTTGCTACAGTATATAGAATTGTTAATTAATCGGTCGTTTCAATATTCATGCGGTCTAGAATCATTGTGTAAGCATCATTTCCCCATTGTAAAGATCTTTTAACACGAGAAATCGTTGCAGTTGAAGCACCGGACTCTTGTTCAATCGTCGCATAAGTATAACCTTGCTTAATCATTTTTGCGACTTGCAATCGTTGAGATAACGATTGAATTTCATTAACTGTACATAAATCGTCAAAGAATTGATAACATTCTTCTCTGTTTTCTAATGTAAGAATTGCATCAAATAATTCATCTAATGCTTTTCCTCTTAATTTTTCTATTTGCATTAAAAACAACCCCTGTACTTTCATTTTAATCTTAATTCAACGTGCTAATACATTAAAGTGTAACGATTTCATCAATAAATTTCAATTATTCTAATCCTGCACGACTAAAAATCGTATCAACTTGGTTTAAATGATGTTTTGGATTGAAGCATTCATCTAATTCTTCAGCGCTTAATAAATCTGTTATAGATGTATCTTCTTCGATTAACGTTCTAAACGGCGTTTTTGTTTCCCAAGACGTCATCGCTTTTGGCTGTACTTTATCGTATGCCGCTTCACGTGCTAAACCTTTATTTATCAACGCTAATAATACGCGTTGTGAATAAATAAGACCAAATGTTTTATCGATATTTGCTAACATATTATCTTCAAACACAGTAAGTCTTTCTACAATGTTTGTAAATCTGTTTAATCCATAATCTAAAGCTATCGTTACATCTGGTAACATGATTCTTTCTGCAGATGAATGCGAAATATCTCTCTCATGCCATAAAGCTACATTTTCATATGCAGTCGTAATGTATCCTCTGATAACACGCGCAATACCAGTGATATTTTCTGAACCAATTGGATTACGTTTATGTGGCATTGCTGACGAACCCTTTTGTCCTTTAGCAAAAGCTTCTTCTACTTCTCTTGTTTCAGTTTTTTGTAAATTACGTATTTCCACTGCAAATTTTTCCATAGAAGTGCTAATCAACGCTAAGGTAGCGATATAATATGCATGACGATCACGTTGTAATGTCTGAGTAGAAACAGCTGCTGTATCCAAACCTAAATTTTCACAGACATGTGCTTCAATTTCGGGCGGGATATTCGCAAAAGTACCTACTGCACCACTCATTTTACCGACTTCTATTTCTTTTCTCACACGTTTAAAACGCTCTAAATTACGTTTCATTTCTGTATACCATAACGCCATCTTAACACCAAATGTCGTAGGCTCCGCGTGTACACCATGTGTACGTCCCATCATTAAAGTATATTTATAATTTTTAGCTTTTTGGGCTAAAACATCAATAAATCTTTCTAAATCTTTTTCAATAATATCGTTTGCTTGTTTAATAACATAACTTAATGCAGTGTCAACTACATCAGTTGATGTTAAACCGTAGTGAACCCATTTACGCTCTTCACCTAATGTCTCTGATACTTGTCTTGTAAATGCAACGACATCGTGTCGTGTTTCTTCTTCAATTTCTTTAGCACGGTTAACATCAACCTTTGCATTCTGGCGAATTTTCGATACATCTTCAGCAGGTATATCACCTAATTTACTCCAAGCTTCACATGCTAGTATTTCTACTTCTAACCAAGCTTCATAGCGATTTTGATCTGTCCAAATATTAGACATTTCTTCTCTAGAATAACGTTCTATCATTGAAATAAGCTCCTATCTTGCGTAAGTTTTAGTCCACAAACTCCAAAACATGTACATTCAATTAAAAAATGTGATTAAAGTTCGTGTTTAATCTTGTCATTATTAGTTTAACAGAATTGACCATAAATGTATAAGTCTTTTCTATCTTCTTACAGAAATTTTAACACGTTTTATCAAAAGGCGTGCAGAAAAACCATATTCTACTCAAAAATTTTATTAATCTATTTCAAAATGGAACTACATGATTAAAAAAATCGTTGACCTGAGTTTTTTATCTCTGTCAACGATTACACTTATATATCTAACACTAATTCATATCTGATTTCTTAGCTATTTTGGAACAATTATTCCATTAATTTACCAACAAATTGAATTTCTTGTCTATATACTTCGTATTTACCATCTTTATTTTCTTTATAAATTGGCTTTTCAAAGCGTTTAATAGGCATATATCCAGCATCTCGCATACGTTGCAAACAATCTTGTATCGTTTCGTTTTCTTCTACTTTAAACTTTTGCTGCTTTTTCATATACTTTCCACTTTATCTGGATCATATTGTTTAAGTTTCTTACTACGCACACCTTTAACCCAAAAACCACCATGGATTGTTCTAGGTTCGTATCCAATGATAAACGCTTTTTCATCAATTTGTTTAATTGTTTCTATTAATTTCAATTCAAAACGTCTTGGTGTTAGTATTTGTAAAATTAATCTCGTACCATCTCTACCATAAGCAGTATTATGCGTAACGCCATAACCTAAATCTCTTAATTGCTTAGGTAAATCTAATTCATATTCAGATGAAGTAACATTCACAACTGTATAGCCAAGTGCTAATTTCTCTTCAATTTTCATGCCTACAATAATACCGATTGAAAATCCAAAAGCATATGCAAAGACATTTTGAATTTGATCTAAACTAGACATAACCATTCCCAAACCAATTACATATACTAAAACCTCTAAGAAACTTACAACTGCTGCAACATAACGATACCCTTTGAGTGTTAATATCGTTCTCATTGTCAAACAAGTTACGTAAGCAACATTAATAATAAAAATAGCTAAAACCATTAACCATGGATTAGATGTGATTACTGACATGTTCATTTTCCTTTCTTTCTCATTAAATCCAAATTATTTTATCAGTAACTTATTATTTTGTCACTAAAATCATTCGAAATCTGTTTGATTCTTTGGCCATGTATATCTTGTGTAAGCTAATTCTCTTTTATGTGCATTTTTAATATAATGATTTTCTATGATAGCTTTTGCTTCTTTTGACACTTGCTTACCTTCTAAATAATCATCTATTTGAGCATAACTAACACCAAGTGTTTCTTCATCTGGTAGCTGTGGTTTATCTTCTTCTAAGTCAGCTGTTGGTATTTTTTTATATAAATGTGCTGGTGCATCTAAATATGTTAAGATTTGTCGTCCTTGACGTTTATCCAGACCAAATAACGGGGCAATATCTGCCGCACCATCGCCATATTTTGTAAAAAATCCTGTTAAGTTTTCCGCTGAGTGATCAGTTCCCACTACGATACCTTGTTTATTTGATGCAATCGAAAATTGTACTTTCATACGTTCACGTGCTTTTTCATTCCCTTTTTGGAAATCAGTCAGCGTAATTCCAGCTTCTTTTAACGATTGTACACTTTGATCTACAGCAGGTTTAATGTTAACCGTAATTGTTCGATCTGGTTGTATAAACCTCAAAGCATCTTCAACTTCATCCGCATCTTTTTGTTCGCCATATGGTAATTTAACAGCAATAAATTGACAATCAATATCCTTTTCCTTTAATTCATTCACTGCAATTTGACACAGCTTACCAGCTAAAGTCGAATCTTGTCCGCCTGAAATGCCTAAAACCAAGGATTTGATAAATGAATGAGATTGGATGTAATTCTTTATAAATTGAACAATATTACGTGTTTCTAATTTACTATCAATGTTGGGTTTAACCTTCATTTCTCTAACGATAATATCTTGAATTTCATTCATTTTCTTCTTCCATCTCCTTCACATGTTCTGCCACTTCAAATATACGTTTGTGTTTATTTTCCCAACATTCTGTACTTAAATCAACTGGATACTCTTGTGGATTAAGGTGACGTTTGTTTTCATCCCATAAATATGAAAGATTTTCAGTCAAATAGTTTTGCGCTTCCTTTTCACTCGGTAAGTCATAAACGAGTTCACCAGCTTTAAAAATATCATGATGTAATGGTTTAGCTATAAAAGACTTTATAAATTTCATCTTATACGTATGAACGGGGTGGAATAATTTAAGTGGCGACTCATCATAAGGATCTTCATGCGCTAACGTTATGTAGTCACCCTCAGCTTTGTTGGTTTTCTTATTAATAATGCGATACACATTTTTTTTACCTGGTGTTGTTACCTTTTCTGCATTGTTAGATAGCTTTATTCGGTCTACATAATTCCCTGAAGCATCTTCAACTGCCACAAGTTTATATACAGCACCTAAGGCTGGTTGGTCGTAACCAGTAATTAACTTAGTACCAACCCCCCATGAATCGACCTTTGCACCTTGCGATTTCAAACTTGTAATTGTTTGCTCATCTAAATCATTTGATGCAATAATTTTAGCCTCAGTGAATCCAGCCTCATCTAACATGCGACGTGCTTCTTTTGATAAATATGCAATATCACCAGAATCTAAACGTATGCCAATAAAGTTAATTTTATCACCTAGCTCTTTAGCCACTTTAATCGCTGTTGGCACACCAGATTTTAAGGTATGAAAAGTATCAACTAAGAACACGCAATCTTTATGGCGTTCTGCATATTTTTTAAATGCAATATATTCATCACCATAAGTTTGAACCATTGCATGCGCGTGTGTCCCAGATACTGGTATACCAAAAAGTTTTCCGGCACGCACATTACTAGTTGAATCAAATCCACCAATATATGCTGCTCTTGCACCCCACAAAGCAGCATCTGCTTCTTGTGCACGTCTTGTTCCAAATTCCATTAATGTGTCATTTGGAGCAACTTGTTTTATTCTACTTGCTTTCGTAGTAATTAATGTATGAAAATTCACGATATTTAACAACATCGTTTCAATTAATTGCGCTTGGATGAGTGGTGCTTCGACTCTTAATAAAGGTTCATTACCAAAGCATAATTCTCCTTCTTGCATAGAACGAATATTACCAGTAAACTTCATATCTTTTAAATATTTCAAAAAGTTTTCTTGATAACCAATAGATTTTAAATATTTAATATCCGATTCTGAAAAATGAAAGTTATTAATATAAGCAATAACTCTTTTTAATCCATTAAACACTGCATAACCACTGTTAAATGGCATATTTCTAAAATATAAATCAAATACAGCATATCTCTCATGAATATCATCATTCCAATAACTCTCCGCCATATTTATTTGATATAAATCATTATGTAATACTAAAGTATCATCCTCAAATTGGTACACCGCTATCTCTCCTATCGGCTTTTTCATTAGTTTAACACAAAAAATTAAACGTTTATATCTGAAACAAATTTATCTATATTACTTCAATTATAACTCTGCATATTATTAAATATAATTTTGTTATTTATTAATTATTTAGTTAGTAGTAAATTCAAAATAGTAGCGACAAAATCATGACAATTCTATAGTTAAGCATTAAAAATAGAAAAAATACCGTATAATATGTGCGAGGTGTTTTATATGTTAAACGAAGCTAAATCATTTATTCAAGCAATGTATCAAGAATTAAATTATAATGAAAATGTTATATTAAAACGGATTAATCAGATAGAAACACAAATCAACTTAACAGGTACGTATGAACATACGAATGAAGAACTTGAATATGGTGCTAAAATGGCATGGAGAAATTCAAATCGTTGTATAGGTCGCGTATTCTGGGATGCTTTAACTGTCAAAGATGCAAGGCATATTCAGTCGGAACACGAATTTATAAACGCAATAGAAAATCATATTCAATTTGCAACAAATGAGGGGAAAATCAAGCCATGTATCACTATTTTTGCCGCTCAAAACCCACCAAAAATATTTAATAATCAACTCATCAGATATGCCGGATATGAAGATATTGGTGACCCTGCTGAAATAAAAATCACTCAATTAGCAGAACATTTAGGGTGGACGAGCAATCATACTGATTTTGATATTTTACCTTTAATTTATAAAATCCCTGGGGAAGCATTAAAATTTCATAATTATCAACCTGAATTAATTAAGGAAGTACCCATTACGCATGATCGTTTTCCAAAATTAGCAAAGCTTGGATTAAAATGGTATGCCGTACCAATTATATCTAGCATGGACTTGAAAATTGGTGGAATTACATATCCAACCGCACCATTCAATGGTTGGTATATGGTAAATGAAATTGCTGTGCGTAATTTTACCGATTCATATCGCTATAATTTATTAGAAACCGTTGCAGAAGCTTTTGAATTTGATACACTAAAGAATAATTCTTTTAATAAAGATAGAACATTAGTTGAATTGAATTATGCAGTATATCAGTCATTTAAAAATGAGGGCGTGTCAATGGTTGATCATTTAACCGCGTCAAAACAATTTGAAAGATTTGAAAAAAACGAACGCAAGAATGGAAGAGAGGTAACTGGTAAATGGTCTTGGTTAGCACCCTCTTTATCTCCAACGCTAGTATCTAATTACCACCATGGATATAAAAATGAGATGAGAGAACCAAATTTCTTTTATAAAAAGCAGTCATCTGCTTCTGGGTGTCCTTTCCATTAATTTTTAAAATTAACACATATATATAAGGGGTAACGTCTAATGAAATTATATTATTTAGGTCCAAAAGGAACATTTTCATATTTAGCGGCAAAACAATATCAATCAGAGTCTGAATTTGACTATATATCTAAATCTAATTTGTATGAAGTAGTTACTGCTGTTTCAGAAGATGATCAAAGCATTGCTGTTGTGCCTATTGAAAATTCAATCGAAGGTACAATCAATATTGTTGCCGATGCCTTAACTCAGCAGAACATTTATGCTCAGGGAGAAATTCATTTAGATATACAATTTGCTTTATATGGCCCTGAAAATGCTACAGTAAATGATATCTCAAAAGTTTATTCAATAAGTCCAGCAATTAGTCAAACAAGTAAATATATACAACAGCATAACTTCACATACGATTATGTAGATAGCACGATACAAAGTTTAGAAAAGATAACTAACCAAGTTGGTGCAATTGCACCTTTAGGTAGCGGGGAAACTTATGGTTTTCAACCTATAGAACAAAACATTCAAGATTTCCCTCACAATGTTACACGTTTTTTAGTTGTAAGTAACCAGCCGCAACATTTGGACAATGCAAGCGATACAATGTTACTCATCACACCGCAATTTGATAAACCAGGTTTACTAGCAAGTATTTTAAATACCTTTGTGCTTTTTAACATCAACTTATCTTGGATTGAGTCCAGACCTTTAAAAACACAATTAGGCATGTATCACTTTTTCGTCCAAGCAGACACTGGGTTAACGGAAGAATTATCTAAAGTCATTAAAATTTTGAACACTTTAGATTTTCAAGTTACAGTTATCGGGTCTTTCAATAAGTTAAGTGACGATTAATTAATAAAGTAAAACTTACTGAAATTTCAACTCGAGAACTTATCATCTTATATACTTCAATAATAGAGCCTGAGGCATTTATATACCTCAGGCTCTATGACGTTTTTAGTTATTTTAATGGTAATGGTTGGGTAACATCTATTCCTAATACTGGTGGTACTAAGAAATAAACCACTAACACAATGACAATAATACTCAACATATTGACCCAAAATCCAACTGTTGCCATTTTTTTAATACTAATTTTTCCAGTACCAAATACAATAGCATTTGGCGGGGTACCAACCGGTAACATATAAGCACAATTGGCAGCCATAGCAGCCGGCACCATGAGTAGTAACGGATGTACATTAACTGCAACAGAAAGCGTAGCAAGAATAGGTAAAATCATAGTCGCAGTAGCTGTATTCGAAGTTATTTCTGTTAAAAATAGCACAAATATTGTAATGACAAGGACGATAATTAATGGACTGACACCTTCGATTAATTTTAATTGTTCCCCTAACCATGTGGCTAAACCGCTCTCTGAAATACCTTTAGCAAGTGCTAAACCTCCACCAAACAAAATGAGTACACCCCATGGCAAGTCCTTGGCAACATTCCAATCAATAATACGTGTATGTTGCGTTTTATTTTTAGCAGGTATTAAGAATAATAATACAGCTATAAACATTGCAATCGTACCGTCGGCAACTTCTGAGGTGAACGACCAATTTTTCAATAAGAATTCTCTACTAATCCATAATAAACTTGCCAATATAAAAATTGCTTGTACTACTTTTTCTTCATATTCCATCTTGCCTAGTTCATCTAATTTTTTTCTAATTAAATTTTGACCGCCTGGCAGTTCTTTCATATCATGATTAAATGCAACATAACGCAAATATAACCATACTAAAATCAATAGCACAATGACCGTTGGCACGCCAACAACCATCCATTTGGCAAAGCTGATTTCTTCACCAAATGCTGATTGATATTGACCTTTTAGAATAATAAGTGGTGGCGTTCCGATCAAAGTTCCTAAACCACCAATTGTTCCTGCATACCCGATAGCTAATACTAATGATTGTTCAAATTTATTGATGCTTGTAGCATTCATTTCTTCCCCTTTTAAATCATTTGCTTCTTTAATAATTGCTAAACCTATTGGTATCATAATCATCACAGCTGCAGTGTTCGAAACAAACATAGATAAAAACCCTGTCGCAATCATAAAACCTAATAAAATTTTTCCAGTACTTGTACCTAAAATACTGATAATTGTTAATGCTACACGTGTATGTAAATTCCATCTTTCCATAGCTATAGCTAGTATGAATCCACCTAAAAATAGGAAGATAATATCATTACCATACTGAGCAGATACTTCTTCTGGGCTAAGTACATGACCAATAGGCAATAAAATTAATGGTAATAAACTAGTTGCTGCAATTGGTATTGCTTCAGTAATCCACCAAATAGCTATCCAAATTGTAATTGCTAACACAAAAACACCTTTATAAGATAAATTTTCAGGTTGAAAAGTTAACAATGTCAAAATAAATAGTAGTGGCCCTAAAATTAATCCTGTCAGTTGTCCTGCATTATAAGATTTATTTTTTTCAGAAAAAAATGTTAAATAATGTGAACGCTTAAATTCCCCTTTGTTCATGTTATTCATAATGTTCCCCCCGGATTTAGTTGTTTTCTGAATTTTCTTACATCATTACTCTTTAAGATAATATAATTTCAATTAAATTACAATATGTTTTATATTGTGTTTTAATTCAGAACTACTAAAACAAAGAATCATTATTTTATGTTTATTTTTTTTATGTTAATATTTTTTTCATCTGATAGATACAAATTTTCTATATCTTTTAAATAAAGCCTCTGATGTTTATTATCAAAATAATTCTGTGCAATAAATATATTGTTGTGTTTTACGTTATGGTAACTTTGCACTCGAATTGCATCTTTAGACATATGACCAACAAAATGATTCTGATAAATATACAAATTACTTCCAGATTGTGTTGTTCTTACCTTACCTGTAAGATCTTGCGCATTTTTACCATCTTTCACTGCTAAAAACCGAATACCGCCTCCACAATTTTTGAATATATTATCGTGAATAAAAGTATCTTTTGATTTTAAAGGTGTCAGTGCATATTGGTTTATACCTTCAAACGTATTAAAACGAATGTGTATGTTTTCATAAAATTGATTGAATCTACTCGCGTGAGATCCTATTGCTCTATTCCACGCACCCATAGTAGGTGTTTTCGAATTTCCAAAATAACAATTTTCAATCACTACATTTTTAGTTATCGTACCATCCGTTGCACCGAATTTTGGAAAAGCACCTTTTACTTGTATATCAATTTGTACCGCTTCTGAAAACAATCTTTTCCCTTTGTCATCTTTAAATCCTAAAAATTGACATCCATTGATATATAGTCCATTGATGCCACATGCATCTATAGCGTGACCTCCAACAACATCTTTAAATGTTACGTCTAAAATTTGAATATTTTGAGCATGACCCATGCACATTGCCGTATTGTTATACGGATAATCATAACCATTCATATCCAGTGTGCCACCAGCAATACAGATTGCACCATTACCTTCGTATCCATAATAAGATTTCAACCATCTACCATTTTTTATTAAAGTATCCTTACCTACTCTTTTTAATACTGCATTATCATCCAATATCAAAGTAGTTGAGTCATATATTACCAATGGTCTACGAATATGATACTCCCCTTTAGGAATATAAATTGTTGTGTTTTTGTGGGTTCTAGCATATTTCAATGCTTTTTGAATCGCACGTGTATCTGCCCATTTATGCTTACCTTTTAATCCAAATTGCATTGCATTAATGATCATTAGCAACTCTTCCTCCTTACTTAATACTTTATAATAAACTAATATTTAATTTTTAAACGCTTTAAATGCACCTTTAATGATTTATGTACTTAGTATATAATAACTATAATCTTAATTTTGGGAGTGTTACATTAGATGAAAAATAGTGCACTTATTATTGTTGACTATTCAAATGATTTTGTTGCTGATAATGGCAAATTAACTTGTGGCCTTCCTGGTCAACAAATTGAAAATTATATTGTTGAAAGAATTGAAGTATATAACAAAAAACAGTCTAATATCTTTTTTCTTATGGACTTACATTATGAAGAAAATAGCTATCATCCAGAAAACAAACTTTTCCCACCGCATAATATAATAGACACCACTGGAAGAGAACTCTACGGTAAAGTGAATGATATTTATCAGAATATCTTATTTAATGATCATGTTCATTACTTAGATAAAACGCGTTATGATTCATTTTGTGGTACGCCTTTAGACATTATGTTACGCGAACGCAACATTACACATTTAGAAATCGTCGGCGTATGTACAGACATTTGCGTGCTTCACACTGCTATCACTGCCTACAATTTGGGATACACTATTTCAATTTCCCATAAGGGTGTTGCCTCATTTAATCCAACAGGACATCAGTGGGCATTAGATCATTTTAAAAATTCATTAGGTGCTGAAGTAGAATAACAATAGAAAATCATGATAAAATAAAATTAAATAAAAAATTAAGGAGAATTAAAACATGGCAAAAACTTATATTTTCGGTCATAAAAATCCCGATACGGATGCAATTTCATCAGCTATTATTATGGCAGACTTTGAACAACAAACAGGAAATACAGAAGCAACACCTTATCGTTTAGGCGAAGTAGGACCTGAGACTCAATATGCATTAGATCATTTTAATGTAGACACACCAGAATTACTTAGTGATGATTTAAATAATCAAAATGTTATTTTAGTTGACCATAATGAATTCCAACAAAGTGCTGATACGATTGACAAGTCATCAATTCAACATGTCGTTGATCATCATAGAATTTCAAACTTCGAAACTGCAGCACCATTGTATTATCGTGCAGAGCCAGTAGGTTGCACTGCAACAATTTTATACAAAATGTACAAAGAACGCGGATTTGAAATCAAACCTGAAATTGCTGGTTTAATGATTTCTGCTATCATTTCAGATAGTCTACTATTTAAATCACCAACTTGTACACAACAAGATATTGACGCTGCTGAAGCTTTAAAATCAATTGCAGACATTGACTTAGAATCCTATGGTCTAGAAATGTTAAAAGCAGGTGCATCTACAACAGATAAAACTGCATCTGAGCTGTTAAATATGGATGCAAAATCATTTAATATGGGTGACTATATTACACGTATTGGTCAAGTGAATACTGTAGATATTGATGAAGTATTCCAACGTCAAGAAGAGTTAGAAAAAGAAATGTTAGAAGTGAGTACAAACGAAAAATATGATTTATTTGTATTGCTTGTAACTGATATCATCAACAGTGACTCTAAGATTTTAGTCGTTGGTGCTGAAAAAGATAAAGTAGGCAATGCATTCAATGTTCAACTAGACAACAATACTGCATTTTTACCAGGTGTTGTATCTCGTAAAAAACAAGTTGTACCTCAAATTACAGAAGCTTTAAGTTAATTTCATACTTTATCAATATATAACGTTATAATAGTAAAAACTTAAATAGTTTACTATATAGAAAAACTGGAACATAATAATAATTATGTTCCAGTTTTTTATCCATCCTTTTAAACTATCTAAATCATCAATATGCTAGGAGGAATAATATTTGAATTCAATAGAACAATCTTTCCACAATAGTAAACAATATTTTAATACTCATGAAACCAAATCACTTAAATTCAGAAAAAAGCAACTCAAACAATTAAGTAAGAGTATTAAAAACTATGAAAATGAATTACTTGAAGCTTTTCAAGAAGATTTAGGTAAAAATAAAGTAGAAGCCTATGCAACTGAGATTGGCTTTACATTAAAAAATATTAAATCAGCTCGTAAAGAACTTAAAAATTGGGCGAAAACCAAACAAGTAAACACACCATTATTCATGTTCCCTACCAAAAGCTATATTATGAAAGAACCTTATGGCACAGTACTCATTATCGGACCTTTTAACTATCCATTCCAATTGTTAATAGAACCATTGATTGGTGCAATTGCTGCTGGGAACACTGTGATACTAAAGCCTTCTGAGTTCACACCTAATGTATCTGGTGTCATACAGCAAATCATTGCCGATGCATTTGATCCTGAATACGTTAATATCATTCAAGGAAATGCTGATACAACTCAAACTTTACTTCAATTTCCTTTTGATTATATTTTCTTCACAGGCAGTGAACAGGTTGGACGCGTTGTTTATAGCGCAGCAAGTAAAAATTTAACACCAGTAACTTTAGAGCTAGGTGGAAAGTCACCTGCAATCATTGATGAGAGTGCAAATATTAAAGTTGCAAGTGAACGTATTTGTTTTGGTAAATTTACAAATGCTGGACAAACTTGTGTTGCACCGGATTACTTACTTGTAAACCGTAAAGTTAAAGATGAACTCATCAGTGCATTAAAAAAGACAATCACTGAATTTTATGGCACAAATATTCAAGATAGTCCGGACTATGGGCGAATTGTAAACAAAAAGCATTATCATCGTTTAAACGAATTATTAAATATTCATCACCCTGAAATTACTTTTGGTGGTCAAACTGACATTGATGAAAATTTTGTTGCACCTACTATTTTAGAAGGTACTACTTTCGATTCAAAAATTATGGAAGATGAAATTTTTGGTCCAATTTTACCTATTATAGCTTATGATGATTTTGATGAAGCAATTGATTTAATACGTTCTAAACCTAAACCACTAAGCCTTTATTTATTTAGTGAAGATGAAAACAGCTCAGAGAGAATATTAAATGAATTATCATTTGGAGGCGGTGCAATCAATGATACCCTTATGCATTTAGCAAATCCTAACTTACCTTTTGGCGGTGTTGGTGCTTCCGGTATAGGAAAATATCATGGAAAATACTCATTTGATACTTTTAGTCATGATAAATCTTATATTTTCAAATCTACAAGGCTTGAATCAAGCCTATTGTTCCCTCCTTATAAAGGAAAATTTAAATATATTAAAGCATTTTTCAACAAATAGTATTTTGATATATTAAAGCCCGAAAACTATACTAGGTTTTCGGGCTTTTTATCATTTATTTTTATTTTAAGAACTGAACACAAACACCTTCTGGCGCATTTTGTGATTCATCGGATTTCTCTAATTTTCCAGTAACTTTATCTCGCTTAAATACAACTACTTCATAATCACCTTCTTGGTGAGCGCAAACTAAGAAATCATCTGATTCAGTAATATTAAAATCACGTGGAAATACTCCACCGCTCGCTACTATATCTACAAGTGAAATTGTTGATCCATTGTCTCCAACTTTAAATATAGCAATACTATCATGTCCTCTATTGCTGATATATAGGAATTTTTGATCATGAGATAATCTTACTGCAGCTAATTTTGTTGCACCCTCAAAATTTTCGGGTATTGTTGCATGGCGTTCAATTTCTGAGAACTCACCATTTTCATATGCCATAACACTTACAATATTTGATAATTCATGTACAACATAAGCAATTTTGCCATTTTCATGGAATGAAATATGTCGTGGTCCATCTCCAGGCTCAAAATCATATACAGCATATTCACTGTAGCCATTATCTCCAAATTCATACGTCACAATCTTATCAGTCCCTAAATCCATGGCTACCACATATTTTTCATCAGGCGTTATACCAAGGTAATGGACATGAGGTTGCTCTTGTCTTTCTAAAGGGCCTGTTGAATAATCATGTGTTAACTCTTGGATTAAACGAATAACTTCACCAGTAGTCGGATTCGCTTCATAAATACGAGCCAGTCCTGCACCATAAACTGCCTCAAAGATATATTTTCCATCTGGTGAAACTGAAACATAACATCCACTACCTTTTGTTGAAGCTAAACATTTATTAATAAGGCTAAGTTTGCTATCTTTTTCTATTTTAAAACTTGCGACACCACAGTCTTCACCTTCACGTGTGACAGCATATAAAAATGAATGATGCTGATTCACGTATGTTGATGCTTCTAATTCATAACCCGTTTCTAACTCGACAACCGTTCCTGTTTGTTCATCTAATTCAAAACGGTAAATGCCCTTCCCCTCTTTTTTCGTATATGAACCGATATATCCTACTGTAGTCATGTAAACCCCTCCATATTATGATACTTTCATTTTAATAAATATTAATACTAAATGACAATATAATGGTTTTAGCGTTCATACGCCGTTTATAAATAATCCTATTGAAACTTGTATGACATAAATATATTTTACTTTTATTAAACCGATTTATCTTAGTTAAACTTATCATTTTCTAGCTTTCATCTTAATCATTATCTATTTTCCTTTATAAGATAACTAAGCTTTCAGACATTGGAATCAATGTTTTATTAAATATTGAAAAATAACTTGCAATAATACGAACAAATGTTCTATTATTGAATTGAGGTGATTGGATGCTTTCAAGTAAATATAATAATAAAGAAACTGATTACAGAAAAATACCTAGAGAAAAATTAAATCCTAATATTCCACAGGGCCGTGGTATGGTTAAATGGGCACCTTTTGCAACGTTACCCGAACAATTTGAGGCAGTACAACAACATATCATTGATCAAAATAAAATTGACCGTCCTATTTTATCAGACGATCAATTAACTGAACTCAATATTCAACTACATCAAGCACTACATGCGGATACACCAGTGAGTATCGAATACTATAAGAATGGTTGGTTAGAATATATCACATTGGAAATTAAGAATATTGATATGCTTCATATGTATTTAGAAGGATATCCACTTGCTTCTTCAAACACAATAAAATTATCGCTTTTTGATATCACAAGCATAAATCTAAAGCACCAACCAAAGTCCTATTAAAAGTCAATTATTGGATACACTTAATTTACAATCTTTCGACTGCATAAGCCTCCGTAATATCTGCATTCTGCAGCACTCTCGTTTTAGGTTCGCAGTCTTTCGACTGCATAAGCCTCCGTAACATCTGCATTCTGAAGATGTACGGAGGCTAAAAAAATAGAACACTTAAAAGTGTTCTATCAGTAATTAATTATTAGATTCGATGTCTGAAACAATTTCTTTTGTTTTATTTTCGATATCTTCAAAGTCTTTTTTGAAAATATAAGCAAATACAACAGCACCTATTCCTGCTGCTAACGATACAGTAAGAATTGTACCGAATACAAATTTAAATAAACCTTTAATAAAATTCCACATTCTGTTTCACCTCAATAATTTATTAACATGTCTAATATTAATGATAGCATACTTAAAGACATCAATAAATATATACCCTTTTTCAAATAAATTATTCTTAGCATTCATAATATAAAATTACATTATAAATATACTAAATAACTATTATATACTAATATAGTCTGAAAAGAATTGGAATATTAATAACCATTTGAAGTAAACATGATACTACTATAAAATAATTATTAGATACTAATTACCCCACCAAGTTGACAGAGCATCTCTTAATTGTCCATAGTAATTTAACATAATCATCACCTCATTCAACTAAATTAAGCTTTAGTTTTAAAAGTTAATTTTATGATAACTTCCACAGAACAGTAATACAATTAACATGACGTTACAATGAGATAACATTATTGTAAGGTTACACTTAACATAGGAGTTTTTTTATGCAAAAAGTACAATCAGATATTTTAACGCATCGAGGATCACATTTTGATTTAGGCATCAAAACTGCTCAATGGATGCAACAAACGCCAATGCTAAAAAACAGAGAAAAAGAATGGAAAAAGCGTATGCCTAGATTTGATATAAATATTAAAGAAACATATAATATTTTCCAAATATACGCACCACAAATTTGGGAAGAAATAAAAGGTATGCAAGAGGTCTTAAACCTTCCTACAAAACAAATGATTCTAAACTTCGGACATTATCGTTTTACACCTTTAAGAAATAGTGGTTGCACTGTATTTTTAGGAAATGATTATATGGTACGCAACTACGATTATCATCCTGCCACTTATGATGGTCGATATTTATTATTTCAACCAAATGATGGTGGTTTAGCACAGATTGGCCCAACCTCACGCGTAACTGGAAGAATGGACGGAATGAACGAAGCTGGCCTTTCTATGGGCTACAATTTCATGCATCGTAAACATCCTGGTGATGGTTTTGTATGTTACATGATTGGTAGAATTATTTTGCAGTACTGTAAAACTGTACCAGAAGCAATTCAATTGTTAAAAGAAATCCCACATAGAAGTTCGTTTAGTTACATTGTTATGGATAAAAACCTAGAACATGCGATCATTGAAGTTACACCTCGTTCGATTAATGTGCGTTATGATCAAACTTGTACGAATCACTTTGAATTATTAACACATGAAAATAGAAATTATACAGCAGAATCAAAAGCGCGTTTAGAACGGCTTATTAAGCATAAACCAACGCACTTAAATAAAACAGAGGCCTTCAAGCTGTTTAATCATCCACAATATAAAATTTACAGTAAATTATTTAAAAGTTGGTCAGGAACGATACATACAAGTATGTATGAACCACAAAGTTTAACTGCACATATTGCAATCGGCGAAAATAGTCATCCGACCAAAATAAACTTTGCTGATTGGCTTAATGGTCAAGCTTTATCCACAGCTACACTTTTGGGTCATTTAGATACCGAGTTAACTTTTGCAACATATTGAACTATATTAAAAAAAGTGGGACGACGAAACTTAATTTTATTAAAAAGATTTCGTCGCCCCATACTAATAAAGATGACTAGGACTAAAAAAAGTATAAAATGATTACTTGATCTGAAGCTCAGTAACCCCTAACAACAAGCACGAGTCAGTGACGAATCAATGATACCCCAATAATTAATCAATCACTATATCTCCGTCAGTGGTATATAGCTCTAAAATATTATCCCCATTTCCAACTTTTTCATTCATAAAATGCTTATTATTAACTTTTTTATCACCGTGAAATGGATATAACTTAAGAAGTGTGTTTTTCGGAGCGTTTTTATAACTAATGTTAATATCTCCTTTTTTAGCAGATGCTTTAAAATTGGAATTGATATCAGTATCAGATAATCTTATAGTTCCATTGTTTACTAATAACACTGAGTCCTGTATAAATGTATTTTCACCCGCTATTCTGGCATTTTCAGTTTTAATATTGGCATTATTTATTTCACTTTCTTTAAACGTTATCGCTGAATTTAATCCTTTATATTTTAACTTTCCAAACTTAGATTCATTTAAAATCACTTTTCCGCCATTTTTATGATTTTTTGATAAATCTGCATCATTTACATTTAATTGTTTAACACTTATAGTATTATATTTACTTGATGCATGTAGCTTATTTAATTTTTCTTCAGGTAAAGTAATAATTAAGTTATCCTCAAAATTTCTAAAAGGATTGTAATTTAAGCCATAATGGTTTTCTAGTTTTTCAGTCTCTCTAACTTTCAACGTTTTATCATTATTGTTGATATCAAGATTTCTCTTACCTTTATATCTCACTGACGTTTTATCTCCTGATTTAATTAAAACTTTACAATTTTCAGTTAAGACATCTAAATTATTAATATCTTTAGAATCCAATACTTTATTAACACTATTTAATTTTTCATTTTGTTTTTCAAAACCGAACCATGTAACACTTCCTAAAAGAAAGCATGTTATAAATAAAGTTAGCCCACCTAAAAATAACCGCTTCATAAATCTACACTTCCTTTAATTGTTCGGATATTCCATCTTAAGTATTTTAAAATTAAACGATAGACAAGTTGTGCTAATTTAGCAATAATTACAAATAAAACAATACCTAATCCTGTAAAAGAAAAAGCAAAAAAGTAATTACTTATCGCGAAGCTGATCATATGATTCAATACCCCATGAACAATTAACAATATAGGGCTAATTGTTAAGAAAAATGCAACGAGCAATAATGCACACATAAACACTGCTAGTATAACCATGGGTATCAAAATAATAATTAATGACAAAATCCCCATACCTAAAGACGCCATAATTGCTCTAACAATATTTTTAGTATTTGGCCTATATTCGGCAGATACAATAGCATTTTTTGCCATTATCTGTTTAGCAATCTGCTTGGGCGATTCTAAAGCTCCAATGATTTGGTATTCATTTTTGCCATTATTTTCTTGTTCAAAAAAATATTGTTCATATTCATACATCACTTTGTCTCGTTCATTTCGAGGTAGGTTTTCTAGTTCTTGTTCTAACGCATTTAAAAATGTGATTTTATCCAAGTTATCTACCGCCATTCAAATTGTAGGATTTAATCAACTTCTATTTCAATTCAAAAATGGCAAACCACTCCAAAGTGTCATTACCAAATTTAGTTATTATAAAATTCAATACTCTATATTTCACCATTTCTATGTACAAAAAATATTTTAATATATATTTTGTTATCCAAACATAACTTACAAAAGTTCGATGATTATATATAATAAATTAATGTTTAAATATTATTAGTTAAAAATCGGATATCAAAAAGTTATGTAACTCAATGTTGTTTTACACTATTCATACTAAATCAATATAGCATAAACATTTAGTATTTTCATTTAAAACAAATATTAAAACTTATTACTTTTCTAAGTATTAAAAATTTTCTTTCATTTAAAATTGTTGATATAATAATAGCTAATAAATTAAAGGGGGAAAAATAATGACAAGTTTAGAAACTTATTTCAAAAACAGTCAACCACTTGATCAGTACATAGAGGATATGACTGAAAACCAAGAAAATCTACTAACAATTTATAAATCATTCTCACTTCCTCAAGATGATGAACGTCTTGAAAAAATCAAATCTTTACCTTACAGTAAAGTGCTTGTAATAACGGAAGATTGGTGTGGAGATGCTATGATGAACCTTCCTATTCTAAAGCATATAAGCGAAGAACTACACTTGGAAGTCAGAGTATTCCATCGCGATGAAAATACAGATTTAATAGATCAATACTTAACAAATGGCACAGCCAGATCCATTCCAATATTTGTTTTTCTAAATGATGACTTTGAACAACAAACTGTTTGGGGCCCTCGTGCTAGACAAGTCCAAAACTTTGTAGATGAAACGCGTTCAAAATTACCTGAAAAAGACGACCCTACATTTAAGGATAAATCTGCAGAAACACATACAATTATTGCAAATCGTTACAAAACAGATTCACAAATGTGGAAGCATGTTTACGATTCAATCTTAGATAAATTAATCACTAAATAACTAAACACGTATGAATTGGATTAGCTTTACTACAATTCATACGTGTTTTTATTGAGTTTAATTTCTACTATTAAATATCTTTTTTAGATGCATAGAATAGATTAATAATAAATAAAATAACAATTGAAGCTGAGGTAATAAACCATTGCCAATTACTGAATGTATAATCTCCAGAAGTCGTTTTCGATGTTAAATAACTAAATGGAATATACTTTAATGAGTCTTGTATATTATCTCCAATTTTTGGAATCATTGGTAAGAAAGGTTCAGCAAAAGGCACAATCAATACTAAGAAAATCCCTAATGTGAATATAAGCGCTGTTTTAGGCACTACTAATGCAAATAAATATAATAGTAATCCAAAGAATAGATGGAACATTAAGAAAAACCATAGTAATTCAAAAATTTTATCAGTTTTAATATTTTCACCATCTACAATACCTTGAACAATTAAAACAAATGCAACAAGAATTGCTGTTATTAATATGGCAATTAATATAATAGAAACAACTTTTGCAACAACATAACCTACACGACTCGATGTTTTATTCATATATAATTGAATCGTACCTTGTGAAATATCACGTGTGATTGTTTTTATTACAAAAAGTAGCCCCATAATAGAAAAGAACCAACTACCTATTGAAAGTAATGTATTACCGTTCATTTCATCAGATTGTTGAACAAATAAAATTGTAAAACCAATCATTGGTAAAATAGTCAATAATAATGCTAA
The DNA here is from genome assembly GCF_017893405.1 of Staphylococcus sp. GDH8C109P. Classification (NCBI taxonomy): domain Bacteria; kingdom Bacillati; phylum Bacillota; class Bacilli; order Caryophanales; family Staphylococcaceae; genus Staphylococcus; species Staphylococcus sp. GDH8C109P. Next base: position 67,056 of record NZ_JAESMX010000022.1, read on the forward strand.
GTAAGTTAAAGGACTTTTAAAAATACTAATCAAATCATATTTTACAAGTTGAATACTGTTCATTATTGGCCACCTTTCTGATTGATATTGAAGTACGTATCACGTAAAGAACTTTTGCGCGTTTCAATAAACACAGGGAAAATTTCTTTACTTGCGAGTCCTTTTAATATATCTTTATAGTTTTTTTGAGCCTTTAATATAACTTCTCCTGTCTCTCTTTGTGACTGTATTACATCAAAGTGTTCATTTAAATAAGCTAATCCTACTTCAAAGTCATCCGCTTCAAGATTCAATACTGTAGAATCTGTTGGTGCGCCTTCTTTCATATCAACATCTTGCACAAATGTACCATCTCTTAAAAAGACTGCTCTATCACAAATTAATTCTATATCCTCAAGTTTATGACTTGAAATCAAAATTTTCATATCTAATTCCTGAACAAGCGATTGTATTGTTTTTAAAACGTCAATTGAGCCATCAGGATCCATTCCATTTGTTGGTTCATCTAATATTAAATATTTAGGTTTATTCATTAAAGAAACTGCAATGGCTAACTTTTGTTTCATACCCATTGAATATTTTTTAATTTTCTTTTTAATATAACTACGCATCCCAAATGCATCAATAATTTGATCAGCATACTTTTTATCAAAACCTTTTCCTAACACATTTGCAAAAAGTTTTAAGTTATATAAGCCAGATTTATTATCATATAGTTTAGGGTGTTCTATTAAATAACCCACATTTTCTTTATTACTTAATTGAACTTCGCCTTTATAATTTACAATGTTGCCATTCATCACTTTCATTAAAGTGGTTTTACCCACCCCATTTTTACCTATTAAACCAACAATTTGACTATGTCCAAAATCAAAATCAATATGATCTAATACATTATTATTACCATATGTTTTAGTAATTTGTTTTAACTGCATAATGCGCCTCCTTTAAAGTTAATTTAGCTTTTTATATTGAATGATATAATTTACCCCTAAAAATATAACACTTAACAATAAGAAGCCATAGTTAAAGAAATCTTTAAAATATCTTAAATGTTCAAAGTCATAATCAAATAGTAAAGAACAACCAATAATGATAATTGCAATGACAAATGGTAAGAAAATTAACATTCCTAACACATAAGGAATAAATGAAATATATTCTGCCTTTTGTTCTATAGATCGCTTAAAACCTAGTGGTATCGCGAAGAGATTAATGGCTATATAAGAAAATGGCAATGTGAAGTTAATATTAATTGTATTACTTGAATAATTATCATTGGATATGCCATATAAAGATAAAATACCTGCACCAACGAAAGTAAAAACCAAAACAGTTATATAGTTCGCATTTAGTAAAGATAATTTAGAAACAGGTAAACTAGCAAAAAAATCATATGACTGTTTATGCCCTAACTTTTTATTAAATCTAAAAACATGTCCTGAATCTAACACTGAAATAACTACTAGTACCATAACAAGTGCAGAATAAAGCACTTTATTTATCAATGTGTCATGATTCAAAATTAATTGTAACGGTGAAACAATCAGTAAAACTGAATATAAAACAATCGTCCATTTGCGTAACTTAAGGTTTCGAATAAGTAAATTTTTCATCTTATACCTCCCGCATTGTTAATTATTAGAAAGTCCCAAATCATTCTTTGGGGTTCCTTTTTCGAGGTAAACCATTAAGTCTTCAATTGTTGGACTCGTGATTGCAACAGCATTACCAAATATTTCATAGAATACATTAGCCTGTGTTGTTAACGCAGTATAACCCGTTTTATTAATTTCAAAATATTGAGTTAAATCCATTAACTCTTCATCAATTTGGTTGGAATCACCTTTGACAATTTTAAATTGAGATAAAAGATGATCTAAAAAGTCATTTAAAACAACTTCGCCATCCTTAATATAAACTAAATAATCAGCAATTTTCTCCAAATCAGAAATAATGTGGGTCGATAAAAAAACAGTCTTTCTTTCATCAATAAGTTCTTTTTGAATGATATCTAAAACTTCATTTCTTATAATAGGATCTAAACCTGAAGTAGGTTCATCCAAAATAAATAGTTCAGCTTGATGACTAAATGCGATTGCAATAGATAATTTCATTTTCATTCCCGTTGAGAATGTTTTAATCTTTTTATTAAAAGGCAAATCAAACAATCCCACATAATGTTCAAAAACATCATGGTTCCAATAACTATAAAATGGCGCAACATAATTTTCTATTTTTTTAATTGTCCATTTATCATTAAGATATAATTCCGAATAAATAAAACCAATTTTATCTTTTATTGCTACAGCGTTATTTTTCATTTTTTGATTGAAAATTAATATCTCACCATCATTGGGCTCAATTAAGTCCATGATTAACCTGATAATTGTGGTTTTACCAACACCATTTGCACCGATGAAACCAGTTACAAAACCTTGAGGAACTTCAAATGAAATATCATTTAATTGAAATTCTTTAAATTGATAGTTAATATTTTTCAATTCTATAGCATTCATTCGTCGTCCTCCTCATAAATCAACGATAAAATTTCTTGTAACTCAGATAAAGTCATCCCAATGGTCTTGGCTTCTTTACTCATTGATTTAGCTAAGGACTCAATAACTATAAATTGTTTTTCTTTTAAAATTGAACTATCCTGTTCCTTCACAAATGTACCTTTTCCTCTTATGGTAAAAACAAAACCATCTTTTTCCAAATCTTCGTATGCACGTTTTGTAGTAATCACACTAACACTTAAATCCTGTGCCAGTTCTCTCATTGATGGCAAATGTTCTCCAGGAGTAACGTGTCCTTTTAAAATGTTCTCTTCTACTTGTTGTTTGATTTGTTCATAAATCGGTCTTTCACTACTGTTTTTTAAAAGTATTTTCATTAACGTCCTCCCCTACAACTGTATATACAATATATACACACTTGTAAAGCCAAATTTTCATTTTAACTAAAAAATTTTGAGCTAAAATAAGTGCAAATAACTATACCATTTAAAATAAAAAAGGCTAACCCACATAAAATGGTCAGCCTTATACCCAGTATGAAAGAGAGAGATGTTTCACTCTTTCAACTTATTTCTTTTGATTATTTTGATTATTTTTTTTGCGTCTATCATTACTTCTATTTATAAATGCACAAATCATAAACATAATTGCTGCAATTAATAATTTTATGCCTGAATTTTCATGTCCAGTAGCTTGTAAATAATAACCAACGACAAATAATACAATAGCAATAATCACAAATATTTTTGTTAAATGTTTCACTATACTCACCTCAAATAATTACATTGTATCAAAATTTGCACACAATTTCTAAAACTCATTCATACTATTCTAATTTTGAAATGATCTTATTATTAATTTGCATTACACACAATAGAATATATTGTTTGCAGTTTATACTTGGCAGTGCTAAAATGTAACTGTATCCACGAATTATACTACACAACCCCAAGCCTGATTGCGCAGACTTGGGGTTTTTTGTGTAAGGCCACCTATTTGTCTTTCCACTTATCTTCTAACCAAACACGGAATACAACAAGCAAGCCACCTGTTATTAAAGTTACTAAAATTTCTTGCCACCACGTAATCATACTACACCCCCCACAAAAAAGTACCATGTAGGATTTTGATGGCCTATCTATATTCTAACATAAAACAGAACACCTGTTCGTATAAAATGACCTTAAATTTATATTTTTCTTATAAAATGTTTGCAACGCTTTAATTTTGACTGATTTCAAGATAATATAGTTATATCATTTAAAAAGTAAAGAGAGGTTAACAAACTATGAATCCTTTAGCTTTAGATTTAAACGAACAACTATCTAAATCCAATCCAAAAATTGCAGATATGCTTTCTGATTTAGGCAAATTAATGTATTATCCAAAGGGCATTTTATCACAATCCGCAGAGGCGAAAGCTACCAAATATAATGCCACAATCGGTATGGCAACATATAAAGACAGTAAAATGTATGCTGAAACATTAAATGATATGTTCAATCATTTAGAACCAAATGACATCTTTCCGTACGCACCTCCTCAAGGTTTAGAAGCACTTCGTGATTTATGGCAACAAAAAATGTTGAAAGACAATCCTGATTTAACTGCGAATCACATGACAAGACCTATTGTTACAAATGCATTGACACATGGTCTATCAATTGTAGGAGACATGTTCGTTGATAGCGGCGACACAATTTTACTACCATCACATAATTGGGGGAACTATAAACTTGTATATAGTACAAGACATAGTGCTGAAATTGAAACATATGATATCTTCGATGAGTACGGACATTTTACCACTGAACAGCTTGTTCATACGTTAGAACAATATAACAAAGATAAAGTTATTTTAATCTTAAATTATCCTAATAACCCAACTGGCTACACGCCTACTAAAGATGAAGTAGCCGTTATTGTCGATGCCATCAAATCTCTTGCAGAGCGTGGTACCAATGTTATTGCATTAATAGATGACGCTTACTATGGTTTATTCTATGAAGATGTTTACACGCAATCTCTATTTACTGCATTAACAAATTTACATTTACCTCATTTATTACCTATCCGTTTAGATGGGGCTACTAAAGAATTTTTTGCATGGGGATTACGCGTAGGCTTTATCAGTTTTGGAGTTAACGATCCTATTACAAAGCAAGTTTTAGAAGCCAAAGTAAAAGGATTAATTAGAAGTAATATTTCTAGTGGACCTATGCCCTCTCAAAGCGCAGTTAAATATGTACTTGAAAACCATGATCAATTTGATAAAGAAATTCAAAAGAATATTGATACATTAAATGCAAGATACCAAACTACAAAATCTGTTGTTTATGACGAAAAATATTCAACATATTGGCAACCCTATGATTTTAACTCTGGATATTTTATGGCACTTAAAGTTAAAAATGCTAATCCAGAACAATTGCGTAAGCATTTAATCGAAAATTATTCTATTGGTGTAATTGCATTAAATGATTCTGACATTAGAATTGCTTTTAGTTGTGTAGAAAAAGATGATATCCCTCATGTCTTTGATTCAATAGCTAAAGCCATTTCTGATTTACAAAATGTATAAAAAAAGATGAAATTGCTATTCATAGCAATTTCATCTTTTTTAATTTATTGTTGTTGTTTTAAAACACGTGACATTTCTTCAATTTTACCAGCATGTAAAGGAATATGAATGGCATTTAATGCCAACAATTCGTCTAACGTATTACAACCTGCGATTGTTTCAGTTAATTCTGTTTGTAGTTCTTCATCTGAAAGTTTTTGAGCGCGCTCTGGTAAGGTCTGTATATCGTTCAATATCTCGTCTATTTTCGGTATTGTTTCATCTCCCCATTTTTCTGGTGAAGAACCATAACCAAATAAACGAGTGTATTGTTCAATATCAACTGTATTTTTATCATATAAAGATAAAGCAGATTCAAATATAGTTAAAACATGACCATATTGCCAATGTATTGTATTTGGAAATAAATCAATTTTATCGTCCAATACTTGGTCATTATTCCAATTATCATAACCTGAAATTAAATAATTAACACCCATATCAATAACATCATATACTGATTTCTTAGTCATAATTTAATTCCCTCCACTTCTCAAATATCGTGCAGCTAAAATATATTGCAACTATTAAGACGTACACCCACTCTCTACCCTTTTATTTAATACTTATTCACAATACTAAAATTATTATTAACAATGAATATTATGATTATTAATCTCCATCACATTAATACAAAATTCAGATTTAAACTATAAGTAAAACGTTAGTACTAACATTTTTGTTTTGGTTTATTCTAAACTACGATATAAAATAAGACGCTTCTCAAAAGCTTTATGCTTAATGAGAAACGTCAAAGATTAACTTCAATGAAGTTTGAATTTAAATATCTATATTATTTTATCATGTCAACCAACTAACATTGATGTAATTACCTCAATAGCTACATTACATCATGCCTGGCATACCGCCCATGCCTGGTTGTGGTTCATTGTTATTTTCTTCAGGAATATTGGCTACAACTGCTTCTGTTGTTAAGAACATTGCTGCAACACTTGCTGCGTGTTGAAGCGAAGAGCGTGTTACTTTAGTTGGGTCTACAATACCAGCTTCAAGCATATTTACCCATTCATTAGTAGCCGCATTAAAGCCAACGCCAATTTCTGAATTTTTAAGTCTTTCAACTATAATTGAACCTTCTAAACCGGCATTCTCTGCTATTTGACGTACAGGAGCTTCTAAAGCTTTTAAGACAATATTAACCCCAGTAGCTACGTCGCCTTCAGCTTCAATTTTCGATACTTTATCAAAAATGTTCATAAATGCTGTGCCACCGCCTGCTACGATGCCTTCTTCAACAGCAGCTCTTGTAGAATTTAAAGCATCTTCAATACGTAATTTACGTTCTTTTAATTCTGTTTCACTTGCAGCACCAACTTTAATTACTGCAACACCGCCTGCTAATTTTGCTAAACGTTCTTGTAATTTTTCTTTATCAAAATCAGAATCAGTTTCTTCAATTTGTGCTTTGATTTGACTTACTCTTGCATCGATATTGTTTTGATCACCATCACCATCGACAACTGTTGTATTGTCTTTAGTAATTTCAGCTTTGTTAGCAGTACCAAGCATATCAATTGATGCATCTTTAAGCTCTAAGCCTAAATCATCAGTAATCACTTGTGCACCTGTTAAAATTGCTAAATCTTCTAACATCGCTTTACGACGATCACCAAATCCAGGCGCTTTTACTGCTACTGCTGTGAATGTGCCACGCATACGGTTTAAGACTATATTTGTTAATGCGTCGCCTTCAACGTCATCTGCTACAATTAAAATTGGACGATTAGCTTGAACCACTTGTTCTAATAACGGTAAAATATCTTGGAAAGATGAAATCTTTTTATCTGTAATTAAAATATACGGTCTTTCTAACTCAGCGACCATCTTATCTGAATCTGTGACCATATACGGAGATTGATAACCTCTGTCGAATTGCATACCTTCTACAACTTCTAATTCAGTATTAAAGCCACTTGACTCTTCAATTGTAATAACACCGTCATTTCCCACTTTTTCCATTGCTTCAGAAATATATTTACCAATTTCTTCATCAGCTGCTGAAATAGAACCAACTTGAGCGATTTCATTTTTATTATCTACATTTTGTGAAATTTCATGTAAAGCTTCAATCGCTACTTCTACAGCTTTATCAATGCCTTGACGTAATCCAACTGGATTAGCACCACTTGTAACATTTTTTAAACCTTCTTGAATCATTGCTTGTGCTAATACAGTAGCTGTTGTTGTACCATCACCAGCGATTTCATTTGTTTTATTTGCTACTTCTTGTACTAATTTAGCACCCATATTTTCATAAGGATCTTCTAATTCAATTTCTTTTGCAATCGTTACACCATCATTAGTAATTAATGGTGAAGTGTACTCTTTATCTAATACAACATTACGTCCTTTTGGACCAATTGTAACTTTAACAGCATTTGCTAATTTATCTACACCTCTTAGCATAGATTGACGTGCATCTTCAGAGAATTTTAAATCTTTAGCCATATTTCTTAACCTCCATGTTGTTAGTATGATTTATCGTTTTTATAATTTATTATTCAATAATTGCTAAAATATCATCTTCGTTAAGGATTAAATATGTTTCGTCTCCACGTTTAACTTCTGTGCCAGCATATTGTTGAAAAACAACATTATCGCCTTCGTTCACTTCAGGAGCAACTCGAGAACCATCTTTTAAAATACGTCCTGCACCTACTGCAATTATCGTACCTTCATTTGACTTCTCTTTAGCGCTATCTGTTAATACAATACCACTTTTTGTTGTTTGCTCTTGTTCTATTTTTTGAATAATTACTCGGTTACCTAATGGTTTTAACATTGAATGTTCCTCCTTAGAATTGGAAATCTTTAGCACTTCATTACCTTGAGTGCTAATCTAATTTCTATAATAATCAAAGTTGGTCAACATTTCAAGTTAAAACCATCGTTGTATATTTTGTGTGTGACGATAATTTACGCTAAAATAAGATATAAACTATTTTTTGGAGGTTCATTATGTCTCGTTTGTGGGTATCCATATTGACATTATTTATTTATGGTCTAGCACAATATGGTGTTTTATTTTTACATATGGCAGGGTTTTTCGACAATTTAAGTGGTAAATCGTTAATGTTTACCAATATTTATACACAAGTTATTTTATTTATAATCGCATCAATCATTATTATTATAATCAATAATTTCATTGCTAACCCAACACAATTAGAACAACGAACAAAAGAAAAGAAACGCTACGCAGTATTATGGGCGCTCGTTGGATATGTTTGTGTTATGGTGTATCAAATTATTGCTAATTTAATTAATATGTTCGTATTAGGTGGTCCACAATCAAGTCCAAATACTGAAAGATTAATGAAAGTAGCTCAGGATATTCCCGTCTTCATTATTTTAATTTCAGTCGTAGGCCCAATCCTCGAGGAATACGTTTTTAGAAAAGTTATTTTTGGTGAGTTATATCAACTTATGAAAGGTAATAAAACCCTAAAATTCATAGTAGCTTCAGTAGTAAGTTCTATTATATTTAGTGCCGCACATGGCGACCCAGCCTTCTTCATCATTTACTTTGGTATGGGAATGATTTTTTCAGGGTTATACGCTTTTACAAAACGTATATGGGTCCCTATTGCTGTACATATGATGCAAAACGGTTTTGTGGTAATAATTCAAGTTTTAATAGGCCCAGAAAAAATAAAAGAATTACAGGAAACTACTTCTTTTATTTTCAGTCTTATTATTTAACAAATATAGTTTTATAAAAATTGGAATAACTTCTGTAATCAAAATAAAGGACTAATCCATATCATCATTGAATGGATTAGTCCTTTTTATATTTCAATTACTCATTATTTTTATTTTTACGATGAACAAAGTAACCAACTACGACTCCAATAAATATAATAAAAATAGCTGTTATTAAAGCGAATAAAATACGTTCAAATTTTATGTCGATAGTATTTTTTGAATTTTTATCTGCAGTTTCAGTCATTTCTTCATCACTGCTAGAGTGATACTCATATTTACCTGAAGCACTTTCCGTTTTTGGATTTTTTAAATCCGGCATTGATCCAATTTCACCTGTAATCAAAGCCAAAACTTGATTATCTAAATTTTGATAATAATCTTGTGATTTCAAAGGATTAAAATACTGGAATTTAAAATAATTCGTACCTTTCTGTAACTCATTTAAAAAAGCATTATCATCAAATCGTTGTGGTCTAAGAATGGATAAAATATCCCTGTTAGAGATTTTTTGTTCACCATTATTTAATTGTTTTACTTGGTTTACGACAAAAGGATTATATTTAAACGAACCGGTAGACATTTGATTAAATCTATTTAAAATTTGACGATCACTATTTGTATGTGTTGACGTTTGATTTGAATCTTGTCTAACTGACAAGTCTCCATAGTTTATATCATTTTGATATTTGTTTGGTTGCTCATTTTCATTTGGTCTTTTTAAGCTTGGTCGTGTAGGATTTGAAGGTTTGACTGGTTGTGTTGGTTGATACGTATCGTCATTACCACTTTTATGATTTCCATTATTTGGATAATATGTTCGTGGAGGTGGTGTCAAATTCGGTCGATCAGGATTTGTCGTTGCACCTGTTCCCCCATTTGAACCGGATGTACTTCCTTCACTTGGTTTATCTGGTTTTGATGAAGTACCTCCACCATCATTTGGTCGATCTGGATTCGACGGTACGTCTGATCCTCCATTTGAACCTGATGTTTCTCCATTATTGGGTTTATCTGGTTTTGGTGGCGTGCTTCCACCTTCATTTGGTCGGTCAGGATTCGTTGGTTCGTCTGTACCTTCATTTGTGTCAGAATTATCTCCACCACTTGGTTTATCTGGTTTTGGTGGCGTGCTTCCACCTTCATTTGGTCGGTCAGGATTCGTTGGTTTGTCTGTACCTTCATTTGTGTCAGAATTATCTTCATCGTTTGAATCAGAAGTGTCTTCATCACTTGGTTCATCT
>NZ_JAESMX010000022.1:77321-108382 GCF_017893405.1 Staphylococcus sp. GDH8C109P
TTTTGATGATGAACTCTCATCTTCATTTGGTTGGTCTGGTGTGGATGGCTCTCCTGTATTATTGTCTTCATTTGAACCTGATGTTTCTTCATCACTTGGATTGTCTGGTTTTGATGGGATACTCTCATCTTCATTTGGTTGGTCTGGTGTGGATGATTTTCCTGTATTATCGTCTGCACTTGAATCAGATGTGTCTCCATTGCTTGGCTCAGCTGGTTTTGATGGTGTGTCCGTTCCTTCTTTGTTAAATACGTCATCGTTTACTGCTTCTTTTTTTTCACCTGAATTTACTTTATCAGCTGACAACTCACTTTTTATTGTATTTTCGTTTTTAACGTTAGTGTCAAAATTTTCTTTACCATTTGTTTTATAAAGGTCGGAAATTGAAGGCACAAAATTTGAATGTCCCATGTCATCAGTTCCAGCAAAATTATCTTTTGTATCAGTCGATATATTATTATTTTGATCTTCAGCTGCTTGAATCGGTTTTGATAATAAAGAAGCACTTATAGCAAAAGCGAAGCTTGAAACTAATATTTTATTCATTTTATACCCTTTCATTTTCTCACCTCCATAGTAATAATCCTATATTCATTATAATTATATTAGAAAGCTCACTTTTTTTCATTAAATAGATGGTTATTGAAAGGAAAAAGTAATAAATCTGAAATTTTTTGTAAAAAGCCTATTTACAAACTCTGATATAATTATTATACTAGATATATATTTTGAATTAATAAAGGAGCTACTATAATGGGATTATTCACTAAAAAATCAAAAGATTTAGATGCGTTTCAAAAAGCAATAGAAGCGAGACGTACAATTTATAGTTTAAATAAAGAAATTTCAATATCTGATAAGGAAGTTGAAAATATAATTGAACATGCAATTAAACATGTACCTTCTTCATTTAACTCACAATCTACACGTATTGTTTTATTATTAAATGATAATCATGATAAATTCTGGGAAATTACCAAAGAAGAACTTAAAAATACAATGGGACCTGATCGTGATTTCCAACCTACTGCTGATAAAATTGATAATTTTAAACATTCTTACGGTACTGTTTTATACTTTGAAGATGAAGAAGTCATCGAAGGTTTGCAAAATCAAATGCCTAACTATGCAGAAAACTTTGCGATCTGGTCTAGCCAGACAAATGCCATGCATCAATTCGCTATTTGGACAGCACTAAGTACTGAAGGTATCGGGGCTTCATTACAGCATTATAACCCACTTGTAGACGTAGCTGTCTCTGAAGCTTTTGATATTCCTAAAACTTGGAAACTTATGGCACAAATGCCTTTCGGTAATATTCGTGAAGAAGCTAGCGAAAAAGAATTTAATGATATAGATAAACGCTTCCTTATAAAAAAGTAATAAATTAAATACCTACAGAATGACAAGATATTTACATCCACCATCAAAAACATAGACAAAAATAGATTTATTTATATAACTATCACTATGTGAGGCAAAGACTTTCATGTCTTCGCCTCTTTTTTATGCTTTCTTTATAATATTATTAACCAAATTTTGAATTTTCTAAATATATTTAGTATATTTAGTCTAATACTAATATAAGGGGTGAAATTGATGAATATAGAAATCTTTCAACTTAAAATTGAACCAGCAAATGTTTCATTTAATGAAACAACCATTAAAAATTGGTTCTCTAATTACGTAACAACTGATACAGACGTTGTTGTATTGCCAGAAATGTGGAATAACGGATATGCCTTACCCCAATTAAACAAATTAGCTGATCAACAGTTATCACGAAGTTTTGAATTTATTTCAAAATTAGCTATACAATATCAAGTAGATGTTATAGCAGGTTCTGTATCTAATATTATGAAAGAAAATGTATATAATACTGCCTTTGCAGTATCAAAACAAGGCTATTTAATCAATAGTTACGATAAGGTACACCTTGTCCCGATGCTAGATGAGCCACTCTTTATGAGTCCAGGTAACGCTGTTCCAGAGCCTTTTTCACTTTCTAACGGGGTGAAAATTGCACAAATTATTTGTTATGACTTACGTTTTCCTGAAATATTACGTTATCCAGCACGTAAAGGTGCAGAAATCGCATTTTATGTAGCGCAGTGGCCAAGCGCTAGATTAGACCATTGGATTGCTTTACTAAAAGCACGTGCGATAGAAAATGATATGTTTGTCGTCGGTTGTAACACCTGTGGTGACGATGGTAAAACTGAGTATGCTGGTAACTCAATCATTATTAATCCAAATGGAGAAATTATAGATCAACTCAATGACAAAGAAGGAAGATTAAATTGTTCTCTAAATTTAGATGAGGTTGCCAAACAACGTGAAGCAATACCCGTTTTTAAAAATTTGAGACCACACCTTTATAAATAAACATAAAAAAACCGTGAGCTTGGGAGGGACTCACGGTTTTTTGTAACTTATTATTAAGGGAATGTTTTATACAGTTATTTCTCTATCTATTTTTTGGGGATGTTATTAATTATGAAAAAAATTAGTGAATTTACCGATTAAAATGATAAATTGAATGATGTTTACGATAGCTTACATGTTTAAATTTTAAGTTGTCTCTGTTATAGACAACGTTAAAATAGATTTGATTTGAGACTGGGAAAGGTCTACAAATACAAATTTAAGGGATTTGCTTAACGTATTAAGCGAGTTGTGTACTAATCTAGTACTATTTTACGAAACCACTAGCCATTACTGAAAAGGTTCTTGTCACAACATCAGCCTCCTCTTGTCCGTATTCAAAGAAATGAAACCGACAACTAAACTTGTAACTTCAATAACTATACGAAGATACAGTTACAATTTAGTAAAGCCAATTAGACTCCTGCTCAAAAGCCTAATTAACATCATCATTTAAACGGTTAAGTCTAAATAATTTTATCACTTCTTTGTGATACAAGTATATTAAACCATGGATTTCTTAAATTGCGTTTAATAATTCCTAACTCGTTATATTTCATACTTATTTGTTAAGAATTATATGTTAAAATTAAAAAGATAAGAAATCCAAACAGTTAGGAATACAAAACTTACAGTTAAGCAATGAGACGCCTAAAATATAATTAAAATTGTATAATACGGGTGAGGAGAGAATAGCCATGTCAAGGGGAATTGATAACAAAATTGAAAACTTAGCACGATATCTTCAACAAAGAAATAATCTTGATCATCTCGAGTTCCTAAAACTCCGATTAGGCATGCAAGTTTTTGTTAGCAATCTTGCGAAAACTATTGTAGTTTATGGCATTTCAATCCTTTGCCATATATTTTTATACACTCTAACTGTACACTTATCTTATTATTTGATTAGACAATATGCACACGGTGCACATGCGAAGTCATCGCTTTCGTGTCATATTCAAAACATTGTTTTATTTGTTTTACTGCCATGGTTTATTGGGTATATAAAAGTGGATATTATACTAATGTATATACTTGCTTTTTTAGGCTTTAGTATCTTAGTTGTTTATGCACCTTCAGCAACTAAAAAACAACCGATTCCAATAAAACTTAGAAAAGGTAAAAAAATCAAAACAATTGTTGTAACTTTATTATTATTGTGTGTTTCATTAATCTTAAAGGAGCCGTATTCACAATTAGTGCTTTTAGGTATTACACTAATTGCGTTTGCACAACTCCCGATATTTTTCCCTAAGGAGGATGTTTAGATATGCATATTTTTGAATCTATTGTAAACTTATTCGTTAAATTTTTCAGTGTTTTAGGAGCAGTTTCAGGTGGAAAAGTTTGTAGTGCTTTTTTTGATGAACCTGAGGTACCAAAAGAAATAACAGATTTATACAAATAATCTATTCATTAGAAAGAGTGTATAAGTATGGTAGTTTTCAATTCCGTAGTATTAGCATCGATTCAAGCAGTACTATTATTTTTTAATATTAAGACTTTAATAAATATAAAATATGTTTTTAGGGATTATATCGCAATGATTTGCATTATAATCCCTTCAACTGTTCTTTATTACTTTTTCAATGAAAAAGCAACCATTTTTTTATTAATAGCTATCGTTATATTTATGTATAGAAGAAAGCAAACCATAGGTATCGTAGCAGCATTAATCAGTTTTTTTATCTTATATATGGCTAACTTCATTTCTATTTGGCTAGCTACTCAATTAATAGAAGTTATCACATTAAATTATATTTTTAGTTCATTCTATGCAGTAAGTTTTATCTTAATTGCAATAAGTTTAGGATACATAATAAAATATTTTTTCATAAAAATGTCAACTTCATTTTTATCGTTAAATAAAATATATCTTTCAATTGTATGCTTGTTTTTACTCACAGTTTTACTGTTAATTTATTTTTATTTACCAAATTCCATTTTGTCATTTTCAGATATTAAATTTGTTGTAATCATGTATGCAGTGGTCATCATTACTACTGCTATTTTAATCATTACTATTTCCTTCAGCATTATACGTCAAATTCAATATAAACGTAATATCAAAGAAATAGAAAATTATTATAAATATACGTTACAAATTGAAAAAATTAACAATGAGATGCGTAAATTTCGACATGATTATGTTAATATACTTTCAACATTATCTGATTATATCCGAGAAGATGATATGGAAGGTTTACGTAAATATTTTAATGAAGAAATCATACCAATGCAAGATAATATGCAAATGAAAACACTTAAAATTAATGGCATTGAAAATTTAAAAGTTCGCGAAATTAAAGGTTTATTAACAACTAAAATATTACAAGCTCAAGAAAAAAATATAAGATTGAGCATTGAGGTTCCAGAACCGATTGAGAAAATTGATATGCCTATAATCAATTTAAGTAGAGTTATTGGTATTTTATTAGACAATGCTATAGAAGCATCAGAAAAAATTGAAGATGATCCTTTAATTCGCATTGCCTTTATCAAAAATGAAGACGATTCAGTGATGTTTATCATCATGAATAAATGTAAACCTGATATGCCTAGAGTACATACTTTATTCCAAGAAAACTACTCAACAAAAGGAAAAAACCGTGGTTTAGGTTTATCTAGCTTAAAGGAAATAACCGATGCAACTTCCAATGTTTTATTAGATACAACGATTGATAATAATTATTTTATCCAAAAAGTAGAAATATTAAATTCTAATTCATAAGGATGTGTAAATATGAAAATATTCATTTGTGAAGATGATGTAAGACAACGTGAAAATATAGTTTCAATTATCAATAATTACATCATGATAGAAGAAAAGCCAATGGAAATTGAAGTAGCTACGTCAGATCCTTATGAGGTATTGGAACGTGCCAAAGAACTTAAAGATATTGGTTGTTATTTTCTTGATATACAATTAGAAGCTGATATTAATGGCATTAAATTAGCAAGTGAGATTAGAAAATACGATCCAGTGAGCAATATTATATTTGTCACAAGTCACAGTGAGCTCACTTATTTAACTTTTGTATATAAAGTTGCTGCTATGGATTTTATTTTCAAAGATGACCCTGGCGAATTAAAATCAAGAGTGATCGATTGTCTCGAAACATCAGAAACTCGATTGAAGCTACTTTCAAAAGAAAGCACAGTTGAAACAATCGAACTCAAACGTGGCAGTAACTCTATTTATGTGCAATATGATGATGTAATGTTCTTTGAATCTTCTTCGAATTCACATCGTTTGATTGCTCATTTAGACAATAGGCAAATTGAATTTTATGGTAATTTAAAAGAGATTGATAATTTAGATGAACGATTTTTTAGATGTCATAATAGTTTTGTTGTTAATAGACACAATATAGAATCCATTGATTCTAAGTCTCGTATTGTTTACTTCAAAAATAATGAACACTGCTACGCGTCCGTACGTAATGTCAAAAAAATTTAATACATAAATTAATAGGCAGAGACAATTAATTGTCTCTGCCTATTATCATTAAAGCACCCGTTCTCAATTTATTGAGTTAGTGGTGCTTATGCATGAGCTATACTGCTCAAGTATTCCTTAATTCCTAATTTCCCGTACTTATCTTAACAGAATTGGATTCAATGAATAAGATTGCTTTCCATGTCCACGCTCTTAATATTCAAGTATCTCATGAACTTCATCTAAACTAGGTATACTCTCAATCGCGCCATATTTAGTAGTAACTTTTGCAGCAACTATGTTACTAAATTCAAGCATATCTTTACCTTGTACTTTTAATGCTTCTATAGGATTCACAATATCAGATACTGCCAACCTATTAATTAATGCTCCTATAAAAGCATCTCCAGCGCCAGTAGTATCTATCGCTTTCACTTTATAACCAGGGTGATCAATCACTGTGCCATCTTTAAAATGAATTTCTGCACCCTCTTTTCCTTTCGTATAAATAACTGCCTCTACGCTACCTTGAAATAGCCACGCGATAGCTTCTTTCTCATCTTTATTTCCAGTCACAAATGTCAGCTCTTCGTCTGAAATTTTAAGCACGTGCGCTAATGGCAAAAATTCACGTATTGCATTTTTACATTCCGCTTCACTAGTCCATAACGGCAAACGTACGTTAGGATCAAAGATAATCGTACCATTTGCTGATTTCACCTTATTTATTAATGCTTTATGCGCCTGTTTCATTGGACTATCTACTAAATCAACAGAACAAAAATGTAACATATCCTTTTCTGTTACAGTAATTGCATCTATATTGCTAGGTTGGTATAACATATCTGCTGATGGTTTACGATAGAATGAAAAATCACGTTCCCCTTCTTTGGTTAAACTTACAAATGCTAAAGCAGTATTCGCTTCATCTGTACGTCGAATATAGTTTGTATGCACGCCAATGTTATTTATTGTTTCAACAATTAAATCGCCAAATGCATCATTACCTAATTGGGTAATCATTTCTGCTTGCCCATCTAATTTTGTCGTAGTACAGGCAACGTTACAAGGCGCTCCACCGACTTGTCTTGTGAACCCTTCAACATCTTTTAATTTTGAATCTTTTTGATTAGGGATAAAATCGATAAGTGCTTCCCCTATTGCAAGTAAACGTTTCATTTATAGATCATCCTTTATGTCATATTTTGTAAAATTAAGAAAGACTTGGCCAGATTCAGTAGAAGCTTTAAATCCTATGGCATCATCATCTGTAAAAATTCTTGAAGTCATCACACGTTCACCATCATTACAAAATAATTCAATACTCGATGTGTCTACGAACATTTGTAGTTGAGATAATGGCGTATCTAAATAAGTGCTACGTGTATTACCATCGACTGGTTCTGGTAGTGAGCCACTTTCACTACGATCCAATGTAATTTTTTTTGTTTTTGTGTTATAAGCAATAAGTAAAGACTGTGATTTTGAAGCTCTGATTTCAAAATAAATTTCAGTAGCGTCATTTTCCAAAATATCAATAATCAATTCAAATTGTTTACCTTCATATGGATTTAAAAACCGCGTAAACTTATTAGCGTAACCTAATGCTGTTTCTTTATTCGTTCTTAATTGTTGAAGTGCTTTAATAGGACGTTGTTTTAAATTACCTTGTTCAATTGTCAAAATACGCGGGATTGTTAAACAGTGAGCCCAACCATCTGAATCTGTAGGATAGTTCACTTCTGGTAAACCCATCCAACCAATGAGTATTCTTTCGCCAAATTCATCTATAAAAGTTTGAGGCGCATAAAAATCAAATCCATGATCTAATTCATGAAAATCACCATGATCCATGACAAGATGGTCTATGTCGTATTGCCCCATGATATAACCAGATTGATAAATATTTCTAAATTTTTCACCTTCTGGTTCAATACCTTGAGGACAAAATAACAGTAAATCGAAACCATCTAAATTAAAATAATCTGGGCATTCCCACATAAAACCAAACGCTTCCAGTTTTGTTGTTATTTCACCTTGAAATGTCCAATTTACAATGTCTGTTGATTGATATTGAAGTATTCTTCCATATCCTTCTTCATTTTGTGCCCCAATTACTGCATAGTAAATTTCATCTTTAACAAATACTTTAGGGTCTCTAAAATGCTGCGTATATCCTGAAGGTGGCGCTGCTATTACCGCTTTAGGAA
This sequence comes from Staphylococcus sp. GDH8C109P, assembly GCF_017893405.1. Lineage (NCBI taxonomy): Bacteria > Bacillati > Bacillota > Bacilli > Caryophanales > Staphylococcaceae > Staphylococcus > Staphylococcus sp. GDH8C109P. The sequence goes on from NZ_JAESMX010000022.1 coordinate 85,395, forward strand.
ATTTTTGAACCTCACCATTGTCATCTACCTTAGCTATATGTTGTGTAGACTTTCTATTCCAATTTTCATCTCTATGATTGCCTGTATACATATAATACAAATTGTTGTTATATGTAAATGCGCTGCCACTATACACGCCATGACTGTCATCTTTCGTATCTGGTTTTAGTGAAATTCCTTGATCATCAAAATTTATTAAATCTTTACTTTTATATGTATACCAATATTTCAAACCATGGACAGCTCCTAAAGGAAACCACTGATGTGAGATATAATAATCTCCTTTATAATAAATTAGACCATTAGGATCATTTAACAATCCTGTTTTTGGCTGGATATGAAACAATTGTCTATATTTAGATTGATTCACACGCTCAGTTAATTCGTCCATTGTTTGTTGATTAATTTCTTCATAACGTTGATAACGTTCATCTCTTGTCCATTCACTCACTTTATTTCCTCCTATTACAAACTACTACTTTCTGATATTTGTTCTGTCGCAATTCAGTTCATCATCATATCTATGTATTTCATTATCATTATATTAGATTTATCCTACTCATTGATACAAATCTATGGCTTCCACTGCTTCAAAACAGTTTCACACGTGGTATCATGTGTTAATCGAAATGTGATTCCTGTAACAAGGACGCCATCAACAAACGACACTTAAAATGGCATCAACTTTATTCATATAAAAAGCTCCTCACACATCAATTTTCAAATTATTATTTAAATTTTTATAGCTTTGTTAACGCCTATAATTCAACTTATTGCATATTATTTTGACACCATAATTGCACATATTGACAGTAACTGAATTTATAATCAATTATCTAAAAAATCTTACACTTAGATATGCCAATCATATTTTATTTTCACTCTCATTACTTGGCATTGTAAACATCATCTATTTTATCATATTGTATTCCCTTTAAATACTGTTAAAAGCCAAACTCAAACTACTTGGTAAACACAAAAAATATTGCTGACTTCAAGAAGCAACTATATACATGATTAGTATTAAAAATATAGATCATTCAAAGACGACTAATCTCATTTACCATTACAACTTGTGTTATTCAATAACAAACAATTTTTTAAAACAAAATAAAGCCCGAAACATCATAGAATATGTCTCGGACTTTCTCTCATTGAGTAGTATATAATAAAATAATATTTTTAATATAACATTAAGCTTTCTGAACAGTGATTGTCCATGAAGCATCATCAAGTTGTTCATAATTGATAACTGGGTAACCTTCTTCAGCTGCCCAATTTGGAATTGCTTCAGTTGCTTGAGTACAATCGAAATCAATTTTTAATTCGTCACCATTCTCTAAAGTAGTCATTTTCTTTTGTGCTTCAATTAAAGGAAAAGGACAAACCATACCTACTGTACCTAATTCATATACCATAATGAAATCCTCCTAAAAATAAAATTTATGTCGTTTGTGTTTGTGCTGAGACTGTTTGACTTGTAGACTTTTGTGCTTTTTTCATCGGCTTAATAAATATGAAATAACTCATAAACCAAGCACCTAGTATCATTGATGCAAGCGCAATCCAGCCTTTCCAAGACATTGTAGCTGTTTCAACTAAACCATTTCCGATAGAACAACCACCTGCTACTGATGCACCAAATCCCATGCATACGCCACCAATAACACTATTACGGATTGTCTTTTTATCAGGTAGTCTCCACTTAAATTCTCTAGCTCCTTTTGCTGCAATATAAGAACCAACAAAGATACCTAAAACAAGGAATACACCCCAATCTAAAAGTTGAAGATCACCAGTTACAAAAAATTGAACGATATTAGCAGAAGGCGTTGTAATTCCTAAACCGTACATTCTGCCAGTAGATTCACTCACTGGCCAAGCCAATAATGCAATTAGTCCAACTGCAATTGCTGCAACAAAGGGATGGTATTTTTTTTCAAATAAATAATAACGAATCCCCGTAAACTTTTGTTTTAATTTTGGTACCGCAAATTTAGGCTTCGGTTTACGTAACGTTTTAACAACAAATATAACCGTTATAATTGTTAATAACGCGACCCATACCCATGTTGGAATACCAGTTGTTTGAGCCATACTTGTATTTACATTAGTAGGTTTGTTGATACCATCCATTAAAGGTAATAATAAACCAAATTTAGTAGCAGCTGATGTAAATGCATATGCAATAAGTGCAATCCAACTACCAATTAATCCTCTCCAGCTCTATACCATGTACCAGTTGCACAACCACCAGCTAATATAATTCCAATACCAAAAATAAATGAGCCAATAACCGTACCTATGATTGGATATGTTGACTCTGGTATTTCTACTAACCCTGTCGAAGTTAGAATTAACAATCCGATACTTTGCACTGAGATTGCTATTAACAAGGCATAAAACATTTTATTACTTTTTTGAATATACATATCCCGAAATCCACCAGCAAGACAAAATCGTGTACGTTGCATGACAAATCCCAAAAGTCCACCTACGATTAAGCCACTGATTATTAACCACGTCATAACATTACCTCTTTCCGATAAAATCAATAAGAATTATCATATTAGATTTGTACTAAAATTTCAACCTTTATGTTTTAATGCCTTTTCATATGTATATGTATAAGATGAAGCGGAGCTAGTGAACAATAAAAAAACTTTGTAGAGACAACTAAACATCAAAAATGTTTGTATCTCTACAAAGTTAATATTTAAAAATTATTGTTTATTACTGTAATTTTTCATAAAGAAAAGTAAAGACTGTAATTCAATCCCTAAATCAATGTGATGAACTTGTACATCTGACGGCGTATAAACACGTGTTGGTGTGAAATTTAGAATACCTTTAATTCCTGCTTCAACTAAAGTATCTGCAACTTGTTGTGCTGCGTTTTCAGGTGTTGTTAATATCACGACATCAATTTGTTCTTGCTTTAATACATCAGTGATTTTTGAAAATGGGCTTACAACCACATTGCCTATTTGTGTTCCTATTACATCATCACGAATATCGAACGCTTCTGTGATAGTCATTTCATCATGAATAGAAAAATTATATGTTAGTAATGCTTTACCTAGGTTCCCTACACCTACGATGGCTATTTTAATTTCATCATTTTCACTTATCTCATTTTTAAAAAAATGTAACAAGCTATCAATATTATAGCCATACCCTTTTTTGCCTAATTCACCAAAATAAGAAAAATCACGACGAATTGTTGCAGAATCAATGTTCAAACCTTCACTAATTGTTTTAGAATTAACTCTGTCTATCCCTTTAGATTTCAAAGTATTGACGAATCTATAATATAACGGTAACCGTTTTAACGTGGCACGAGGAATCTTTTCGCTTTGGTTAGCCAAGATCTTGTCCTCCTATACTATAATCTCTAATTAATCTTATAATTACTTCAACATTATACATTAATACATTATAAAAATAAACACTGGTAGTTTTAACAATACGCAGAATACGGTAGAATGATAATGAATAGAGAGGTGCAAAAACGGATGATATTATTACAATTAAACGACATTACAAAATCATTCGACGGAGAAGATATTTTTAACAATGTCAATTTTGAAGTTAAAACTGGCGAACGTATCGGTATCGTTGGGCGTAACGGAGCTGGTAAATCTACATTGATGAAAATTATCGCTGGCGTCGAGAGTTATGATAGTGGTCATATTTCAAAAAGTAAAAATTTAAAACTTGGTTATTTAACACAACAAATGACACTCAACACAAACCAAACCGTGATTGAAGAAATGTCCAAACCTTTTGAAAATATGAAAAAACTTGAATCTGAAATGAAAATAGAAACAGATTGGTTAGCACAGCATGCAAATGAATATGATACAGATGTATATAAAAATCATATTGATCGATATGAATACTTATCCAATGAATTCGAACAACAAGATGGATATCAATATGAAAGTAAGATAAAAACGGTGCTCCACGGTCTAAATTTCACTGAACCAGATTTCAATCGCCCTATTAATGACTTTAGTGGCGGTCAAAAAACGAGGCTTTCATTAGCCCAAATGTTATTAAGTGAGCCTGATTTATTATTGCTAGATGAACCAACTAACCATTTAGATATGGAAACAACACAATGGTTAGAAAGTTATTTAAACTATTTTAAAGGGGCTATTGTTATCATTAGCCACGACAGATATTTTTTAGATAAAATAGTAAATCAAATCTATGATGTTGCACTTGGAGATGTGCAACATTATATAGGTAATTATAAACAATTTATTGAAAAAAGAGATAAGTATTATGAAAAACGCATGCAAGAATATGAACGTCAACAAGATGAAATTAAACGCTTAGAAACATTTGTTGATAAAAATATAGCGCGGGCTTCAACTACTGGTATGGCAAAAAGCCGTAGGAAAATGCTGGAAAAAATGGAAAGAATCAATAAACCAATGGTTGATGCTAAAAGTGCTAATATCCAATTTGATTTTGATCGAAATACAGGTAATGATGTTTTTCATATCAAAGATTTAGAAATTGGTTATGAAGAGACAATTACCAAAGGTATCAACATTGAAGTAACTAAAGGAGACCATATCGCTATTATTGGGCCTAACGGTATCGGTAAATCTACTTTAATCAAGACAGTTGCAGGTATTCAACCAAAATTAAACGGTGAAATTACTACTGGTGCAAATTTAAAAATCGGTTACTATGACCAAAAACAAGCTGAATTTAAATCTAGTAAAACAATATTAGATTATCTTTGGGACCAATACCCTTCAATGAACGAGAAAGACATACGTGCAGTATTAGGTCGATTTTTATTTGTACAAGAAGATGTAAAAAAAATCATTAATGACCTTTCTGGTGGTGAAAAAGCTAGATTACAATTGGCTTTGTTAATGCTTGAACGTAACAATGTACTTATTTTAGATGAACCTACAAATCATCTTGATATAGATTCAAAAGAAATGTTAGAACAGGCATTGGATAACTTTGAAGGAACGATTTTATTTGTTTCACACGACCGTTATTTTATTAATCAACTTGCAAACAAAGTTTATGATTTAGACACTCATGGTGGCACAATGTATTTAGGTAATTATCAATATTTTATAGAGAAGAAAGAAGAAAACGAAGCGATTCAAGCTAAAAAAGAATATGAAGCTTCACATCAGACAAAACCGATGGTGACTCAAAACGATAATTATATTGATCAAAAACTTCAAAAACGCGAACAACGTCAAATTGAACGCCAAATTGATGAATGCGAAACCGAGATAGATAATTTTGAAACTAAAATTAATGAAATTAATGAATTGTTAACTTTACCAGATATATATAGTGATCCAGAGGAAGCAAATCGTTTAGCCAAAGAGAAAGAAAACAGCGAACAAGCATTAGAACAAGTCATGTCAAAATGGGCAGAATTACAAGAAAAGTTAATTTAATACTAATTTTAACGATAAGTACGAAAAATGGAAAAATCATTTTTCGTACTTTTTATTATTATTTTATACCTTAACTATTCACAGCTTTAACCCTATCATCAAAGCTATCCACAAAGTTATCCCATTTATCCACAAGTAAAATGTAACTTTTAAACTGTTGAATATTCAGAAAACAATGTATATCCACATATTTGCCCACGACTTATCAACAAGTTATACACTAATTGTTGATAAGTACGCACGTTCTCTATTGACATATATCACCACTTAACATAATCAGCTATTTGTGAATCCATTTATTTCATGACATAATAAAACATATTAATTAAGTATGAGGTGAAACTTATGTATCCTATATTTTGGTTCCTAATTGCATTAATAATCGGAACAACAATTTTATTTATTATCACGACAATCATTGCCAATAAAAAATTAAATCATGATATCAAACCTTTATGGTCACTTAGAAAACCTTTAGAATCTTTTGTTCGACCTAATCATAGGTATAGTTATCAATTCGATACATACAAACACCAATTTGATGAAACAAATCTTATAGATGATAAAACTTACGCTGATTTGAATTTAAATGCCCTTTTCGACAACATGAACTTTAATTTTTCTGCAATTGGCGAAATGCGCTTGTATGCAACCTTAAGAAAGATGTTTACGATTCATAATCAAGCTTTAATTCAAAAATTTAAAAATGATGAATTTTTTCGTCTGAAAATATCAACTCACCTTGCTAAAATAGGTAAAGCGATTTATCCCACGTTCCCTGATCAATTGACTACAGTAAAACGTAATCATTTTTTTATGTTGGCTACATATTTTCCGTTAGTCTTTTTGCTAGTTACATTTTTAAAACCTGAATTCGGTATACTTTTAACTATATTGACTGCTATATTTAATATGATTTTGAGTGGCATACTAAGAAAAACGTTTGATCAAGATTTAAATTCTTTATTTTATACATCAAATGTTATTAAAAAGGCTTACGCAATTCATAAAATAGATGGTGCGCCTTCCATAGATGTTGACTTTAATCATTTTAAAGCTGCTCGTAGGCTAAGTGGTCTTCTAGGAAGAGTAAATACAGCAGAAGATTCTATGATATTTGCATTTTTATTTAAAGCTATATTTATGTTGGACTATCATATCTTTCATTTAATACAACATAGCTTTAAAAAATATGAATCTGAAGTTATGGCTTGTTATGAATATATAGGAAGCATAGACAATCATTATGCGGTAGCATTGTGGAGAGAAACACTATCACAATATGCATTGCCCCAAGCAAGTAATGATGATTCAGTAGAATTTGAAGCACTTACGCACCCATTGCTTGTCGATGCTATTTCTAATGATTTAGAAGTCAATAGCCATATATTATTAACTGGATCAAACGCGTCAGGAAAATCAACTTTTATGAAAGCAATTGCCTTAAATCTTTTATTAGCTCAAACGATAAATACAGTTACTGCAAATTACTTCAAGTATAAACCTGGTTTAATTTTCACTTCTATGGTGAACCAAGATGATATCTTGTCTGGTGATAGTTATTTTATGACAGAAATCAAATCTATTAAGCGATTATTTGATTTAAAAACAGATGATAAAATTTATTGCTTTATAGACGAAATATTTAAAGGAACTAATACAACTGAACGTATCGCTGCTTCTGAATCCGTGTTAAATTATTTAAGTAACAGCCAAAATTACGAAATCATAGCTGCGACTCATGATATTGAATTAGCCACGTTATTAGAAGACAATTTCAAAAACTTTCATTTTAATGAGATTATCTATGAAAATGAGATTGCTTTTGATTATAAAATTAAAGCTGGAAAAGCAGATACAAGAAATGCGATTGAATTATTAAGAATCTTAAAATTCCCTAATCAAGTATATACGCGAGCCAAAGCATCTTCCACTTAAGTCTTTGAAATCTTAAACTTAATAAAGTAATCATAAAAGCGCTTATGAATGTAGAAAAAGGAACAATGAAGTTTACATTTACTTCATTGTTCCTTTATTTAGTTTAAATATTTTATTCAGCATTAATCATCCAAGTAACACCAAAAGGATCATTAAACATACCATATAATTCTGACCATTCCGTTTTACCTAACGGCATTGCCTCTTCACATCCAGCTGCTATGGCATTATTAAAAAAATCAATAGCCTGTTGTTTATCCACTTCATTATTGTGATCGAATGTAAATGTTACAATCGCACCACTATTATCGATTTTTTTATTTTTCCATGTGTCACTGCAATAAAATGTTTCACCTAAGACTTTAAATGAGGCATTCATTGTAAAGTTTTTATCTACTTGGAATTCTTCTGGCATATCTGTAAACATTTCATGGTCACCACCAATACGTTGAATATCTGTGGCACCTAAATTTTTTTCATAAAAGTCTAATGCTGCTAAACTATTTTCAAAATTAAAATACTGAACTGATTTCATTTATAAGCCGCCTCCTAATAATGTAATGCTTATTTACATTATTCTATATAGTATGACTATATATTAAAATATATACCCCATTTTTAATATTTAAACATTTGAGCTTGATTAAATTTATAAAATCAATCCTTTATATTTTTCTGAAAGTCATAGTAGTAAATTTCAAAAAAAGAAGTAGAAACATACATCAAACAACTGTTTGATTTAAAATTCCTACTCCAATATTAGTAATTATATACTTTGTGTACATTTTAAGTACATTATAATACTAAGTTAAAACTACACTATGATATATTATTACGTATTTAAGTATTTAAGTATTTACAATACCAAATTTAATTATTTAATGAAAATTGTTCAATATCCATATCATTAAATCCATTTAATGACATATCTCCAACTAACCCTGCTTGATATAAATAATGTGCTGCAGCACCAATCATAGCAGCATTATCAGTACAAAGGTTTGGGCTTGGTATACGCAAATTGATATCTTTATCCTTACATGCATTATTAAGCGCTGCTCTTAAACCTTTATTACTTGCGACACCACCAGCTACGATTAACTGTTTCACATCATAAGCTTCACAAGCTGACATTGCTTTTCCAACTAAAACTTCTACAACACTATTTTGAAAACTTGCTGCAACATCTTCAGGTTTTATTTCAGACCCTTTTTGTCGTAAATTATGCAATTTATTTATCACTGCACTTTTCAATCCGCTAAAACTAAAATCGTAACTATTTGCTTCTAACCAAACTCTTGGGAAGTTGTAACAATCATGACCATTTGCTGCTAATTGATCAACTTGTGGCCCACCTGGATAACCTAAGCCAATCGTTCTTGCGACTTTATCATAGGCTTCACCAACAGCATCATCTCTAGTTTCACCTATAACTTCAAAATTCAAATGATCTTTCATGTATACAAGTTCTGTATGCCCTCCTGAAACGATTAAAGCTATTAAAGGAAATTGTAATGGTTGCTCTAAATGATTCGCATAAATATGCCCTGCAATATGATGTACAGGTATCAATGGTTTATCATAAGCAAAAGCTAACGCTTTAGCTGCATTGATTCCTACTAGTAATGCACCTATGAGCCCAGGGCCCTGTGTTACCGCAACTGCATCTATATCTTTCATTGTTACTTTTGCTTCATTTAATGCCTGGTCAATTGTCGTTGTAATACCTTCTACGTGGTGTCTGCTAGCAACCTCAGGTACCACACCTCCAAATCGTTTATGACTTTCAATCTGACTTAGTACAATATTACTTAAAATCTCTGTCCCCTGTTTAATAATACTAACACTCGTTTCATCACAACTTGACTCAACTGCTAAAATCAATGTTTGATCACTCATTTAAATTCACCCACATCACTATCGCATCCTCACCTTCACCATAATAATTTTTGCGTTTACCACCAAATTGAAAGCCTAAATTTGTATACACGTGTTGTGCAATCGCATTGTCTACACGAACTTCTAAGCTCATTATTTCACATTTGGTTTTTACATAGTTCATCGCATATTTTAATAATAATTGTCCTAAACCATAACCTCTATATGTTTCATCTATGGCAACTGTTGTAACCTGAGCTTGGTCTATCACTATCCAAATACCAATATACCCAATAATCATACGATTATATTCAATAATAAAGTAATGTGCAAACTCATTTTGTTCTATTTCATGATAAAAAGCATCAATCGTCCAACTACTGTCGTTAAAACTATTTCTTTCAATATCAAATACTTGAGGTACATCGCTCAAAGTCATCAAACGTATATTTAACTCTTTTTCTGTTGGTTTAACCAATTTCTTTCAGCCTCTGATAATTTAATATAGTTTGGTGTAAATTGATGTATATCGTCAGTAGTTTCAATTAAATGTTTCATATGCTTTGCTTTTGGTAAGTTGGGTATGCAATCACCATCTAATAAATCTCTTACTTTTTCAGTATCCATGCCCACAAATACATAGGGTTTCCCAAATCTATGTAATAAATTGAGAAGTTCTTGTATTGGCAAATATTGATCTTCTTCTATTTGGACCAATTGGTTTCCATTATATTGATAAATGCCAGTGTAAACCGCTTCTCTACGTGCATCAAATATTGGAACCAATAGGCGTTCGTCATCTTGAACAGTGGCAGCAAGCGCTTTTAGTGAAGAAACACCATATAGTTCAGCATTCAATGCATAAGCTAAAGTTTTAGCAACGGTTACGCCAATTCTAAGACCAGTATATGAACCAGGTCCTTGTGCAACAATAATTGCATTTATTTCTTCTTTTGCTATTTCACTCTTATTTATCAACTGTTGAATGGCTGGCATTAACTGAGTAGAATGATTTTGCTTCACGTTAGTATTGATTTCAGCTAATATTTCATTATTTTGCATTACTGCAACAGACAACGGTTGATTCGATGTATCAATCAACAGATATATCATGTTCAACAACCTCCTTTAACTTTTGGTAATGTTCACCGAATGCTTTTATCTCTATATGTCTTTTCGTCTCATTTATAGTTTTAATATTTATAGTTAGGTAAGTATTGGGTAAAAATGATTTAATAAATTCACTCCACTCAATCAATGTGACAGCTTCATCTTCAAAATATTCATCAAATCCCAAATCTTCTTCACTATCTTCTAATCTATAGCAATCCATATGATGTAATTTAAATGCATTACCTTGATAGGATTTAATGATATTAAACGTCGGTGAATTTATATTTCGTTTTACACCTATGGCTTTACCAATAAATTGCGTTAATGTAGTTTTACCAGCGCCTAAATCACCATTTAATAAAATAATGTCCCCTGCAGATAAATGTTTCGCTAACACTTCTGCAAAATGTGCCATACTTTCTAAATCATTTATTTTAATCATATGCCTCTCCTTTTTAGCAACAGTTCCAAATTAATTTAGTTAGTGTCGCTTACGCTTGAACTTCGCTCAAGTATTTCTATTTACTTCTAAAATATTGTTGATGGATAAAAATAACTAATATATTTATTAATTACATCAGCGCTTAATGATTATCTACTTCTTTAAAAACTTTATTATCATTAAATTAACTATTATAGTTTAACAAATTTTTTCTTATTTTACTTCAAACTAAAACAAGTTCCAACATTTTGAAATTATTTGAATTGATAGAAAATTTAAAAAAATCATTGACAGTAGAAGTTCAGTATAGTAAATTTAATTTATCGAATTTTTAGACAATTCAATTAAACACATTAAAAGATAAACCATTCTAACGGAAAGGAGCATAATGAGATGACCAAATATACAATGCAATACCAACCAACAACTTCAAATATTTTAGTCATTTTATTATGCTATTAGGACTGGAACATTAGTAAAGAATCTACTAAATGTTTAAGTCCTATTTCTAGTTGAATGGGACTTGAAAGCGTCCCAATTATTTATTGGGACGCTTTTTTATTTTCAAATTTATGGGGGAATTAATATGAGAAGCGATATGATCAAAAAAGGAGATCATCAAGCTCCAGCAAGAAGCCTTTTGCATGCAACAGGTGCTTTAGAAAAACCAACAGATATGAACAAACCTTTCGTAGCTATTTGTAATTCATATATCGACATTGTTCCAGGGCACGTTCACCTAAGAGAATTAGCTGATATTGCTAAAGAAGCAATTCGCGAAGCAGGTGCCATCCCCTTTGAATTTGACACAATCGGTGTAGATGATGGTATTGCAATGGGACATATTGGAATGAGATATTCACTACCATCTAGAGAGGTTATCGCTGATGCTGCAGAAACAGTTATCAATGCACACTGGTTTGATGGTGTGTTTTACATACCAAACTGTGACAAGATTACACCTGGCATGTTATTAGCTGCTGTAAGAACCAATGTTCCTGCTATTTTCTGTTCAGGCGGACCTATGAAAGCAGGTTTATCATCACAAGGCAAAGCTTTAACACTTTCTTCAATGTTTGAAGCTGTTGGGGCATTTAAAGATGGTTCAATTTCAAAAGATGAATTTTTGGATATGGAACAAAATGCTTGCCCTACTTGTGGCTCATGTTCTGGTATGTTTACAGCAAATTCAATGAATTGTTTAATGGAGGTTTTAGGCTTAGCGCTCCCATATAATGGTACAGCTCTTGCAGTAAGTGAACAACGTAGAGAAATGATTAGAGAAGCAGCATTTAAACTAGTTGATAATATCAAAAATGATATTAAACCAAGAGACATTGTAACTAAAGAAGCAATTGATGACGCATTTGCTTTAGATATGGCTATGGGGGGTTCTACAAATACAGTATTACACACATTAGCAATTGCAAATGAAGCAGGTATTGATTATGACCTATCAAGAATTAATGAAATTGCGAAGAAAACGCCTTATTTGTCAAAAATAGCTCCAAGTTCTTCCTATTCTATGCATGATGTGCATGAAGCTGGTGGTGTTCCAGCTATCATCAATGAATTATTTAAAAAAGAAGGTACACTACATCCAGACAGAATCACAGCTACAGGTAAAACACTTCGTGAAAATAACGAACAAAAAGAAATATTAAATAGCAATGTTATCAGACACCTTGATAATCCTTACGATAAACAAGGTGGCCTTTCAATCCTATATGGTAACTTAGCTCCAAAAGGTGCAGTCATAAAAGTCGGTGGTGTAGATCCTTCAATTAAAGTCTTTAAAGGAAAAGCAATTTGTTTTGATTCACATGATGAAGCCGTTGAAGCGATTGATAATCACATAGTACGTGAAGGTCATGTAGTTGTGATTAGGTATGAAGGCCCTAAAGGTGGCCCTGGAATGCCAGAAATGTTGGCCCCTACATCATCTATTGTAGGAAGAGGATTGGGTAAAGAGGTTGCGTTAATCACTGATGGTAGATTTTCCGGGGCAACACGAGGTATTGCTGTTGGACATATTTCACCAGAAGCTGCAGCAGGTGGCCCTATCGCTTTAATTGAAAACAACGACGATATCACAATTGATTTAACAAACAGAACATTAAATGTAGAAGTTACAGAAGAAGTATTAGAATCTAGAAAGCAAAACTTGAAACCATTTAAAGCAAAAGTGAAAACAGGTTATCTTGCACGCTATACAGCGTTAGTAACGAGTGCTAACACTGGTGGTATTATGCAAGTACCTGAAGATCTCATTTAAGGAGTGAGTATGATGTCTAAACAAACTGAAATACTTGAATATGAAAAATCAGAAAATTTAGATTATTTTGAAACAGCAGAAGCAATTGAACCCGAAGTAGAATTAGAAAAAGAAACTATTGATGAAATGAAATCTGGTTCAGAATTATTAGTAGATTCACTTGTAAATGAGGATGTAGATTTTATATTTGGTTATCCTGGTGGTGCTGTACTTCCACTATATGACACATTTTATGATGGGAAAATTAAACATATTCTAGCAAGACATGAACAAGGCGCTTCACATGCTGCTGAAGGTTATGCCCGAGTTTCTGGAAAAACTGGTGTTGTTGTCGTTACAAGTGGACCAGGAGCAACCAATGCCATCACTGGTATTGCAGATGCTTATAGTGATTCATTACCACTTGTCGTTATCACAGGTCAAGTTGCAACAGCTGGTATTGGTAAAGATGCTTTCCAAGAAGCAGACTTGCTTTCAATGACCACGCCAATAACTAAACATAACTATCAGATTAAAAATGTAAATGAAATTCCAAAAATAATCCACGAGGCATTTCACGTAGCTAACACAGGAAGAAAAGGACCAGTAGTTATTGACTTCCCCAAAGATATGGGAATCTTATCTACTAACGCAGAAATTTCAAACGAATTGAATCTACCTGGCTATTCAGTTCCTAATCAACCAGACAAAACAGAAATTCAAAAATTACGTGATTATTTAAAAACTTCTAAAAAGCCAGTTGTTTTATCAGGAGCTGGTATAAATCACGCTAAAGCAAATAAAGTTTTCACTGAATTTGTTACCCGACATCAATTGCCTGTAGTTAGCACTTTATTAGGCTTAGGTGCCATACCATATGAAAACCCCCTATTTTTAGGTATGGGAGGTATGCACGGATCGTATGCAAGCAATATGGCATTAACAGAGTGCGATTTACTCATTAACTTTGGTAGTCGTTTTGATGACAGACTTGCTAGTAAGCCTGATGAATTTGCACCTAATGCAAAAATTGTTCATATCGATATTGATCCATCAGAAATTAATAAAATAATCAAGGTTGATTTAGGCATCATTGCAGATTGTAAAGCAACATTAGAAGCTTTACTTGAATTCGATAGCTATTCAATCAACCATGATGACTGGTTAGAAAAATGCTTTAACAATAAAGCAGAACAACCTTTTGCATACAGTGAAGACCCTGATGGTACGTTTTCAAAACCACAACGCACAATTGAGTATATAGGAGAAATTACACAAGGTGATGCAGTAGTTACTACTGATGTCGGCCAACATCAAATGTGGGTTGCCCAGTACTATCCATTTAAAAATCATGGTCAATTAGTTACGAGTGGCGGCTTAGGAACAATGGGATTTGGCATACCTGCAGCAATCGGTGCAAAGCTAGCTCAACCTGATAAAACAGTTGTAGCTTTTGTAGGCGATGGCGGTTTCCAAATGACCAATCAAGAATTAGCAATACTAGAAGAATACGGTTTAGATATAAAAGTTGTAATTATAAATAATGGTACGTTAGGTATGGTTAAACAATGGCAAGATAAATTCTTTAACAAACGTTTCTCTCATTCTGTATTTAATGGACAACCTGATTTCTTAAAATTAGGTGAAGCATACAATGTTAAAGGGTTCCTTATTGATGATCCAACACATTTAGAAGAACAACTAGATGCTGCTTTCAAACATGATGGTCCTGCATTAATTGATGTTCGTATCTCACCTATCGAACCAGTTAATCCAATGGTTCCTAGCGGTAAAGCTAATTATGAGATGGAGGGATTATTATGAGACGCACATTTAGAACAAGAGTTTTAGATAAAGCTGGTACTTTAAATAGATTAACGAGCATCTTTGTTCGTAGACAATTTAATATTGTCACATTATCAGTTACACCTACTAGAGAAGATGGCGTTTCTAACATCACATTCGTAGCAGAAATTCCAGATTCAGATGTTCTAAGAAATCTAATTAGTCAATTGGAAAAACAAATAAACATCATTGATGTAGAAGATATCACTGATACTAACACATACAACAGAGAATTGGTGCTTGTGAAATTAAAAACACCAAACAACCATCAAGACTTACAAAAAGTAATTAAACCTTATGATGCGCTAGTCTCTATTTTAAAAAATGAAGATCCTTATACCTATCTACAAGCATCAGGTCCACAATATACAATGGATAATTTATTAGACGATCTATCATCATATAACATTGAACAAGTTTCAAGAACTGGTTCAGCCGGTTTAGTTTAAAACACAAGTTATCAAACTATAATTTAAAAACATGGAGGATTTTATTATGACAACAGTTTATTATGACCAATCAGTAACGAAAGATGCATTACAAGGTAAAAAAGTAGCTATCATTGGGTATGGTTCACAAGGACATGCCCATGCTCAAAACTTAAAAGATAACGGCTATGACGTGATTATTGGCATCAGACCAGGGCGTTCTTTTGATAAAGCAAAAGATGATGGTTTCGAAGTATATCCTGTAAATGAAGCAGCAAAACAAGCTGATGTCATCATGGTATTATTACCAGATGAAATTCAAGGACAAGTATATAAAGAAGAAATTGAGCCTAATTTAGAACCAAATAATGCACTTGTTTTCGCACATGGATTTAATATTCACTTTAATGTTATTCAACCACCTGAAACAGTAGATGTATTCTTAGTAGCACCAAAAGGACCTGGACATTTAGTTAGACGTACCTTTACTGAAGGAAGCGCTGTACCTGCCCTATTTGCAGTTGAACAAGATGCTAGCGGGGAAGCTACTGATTTAGCGTTAAGTTATGCAAAAGGCATTGGCGCAACACGTGCTGGCGTATTAGAAACATCATTTAAAGAAGAAACAGAAACTGACTTATTCGGTGAACAAGCTGTACTTTGTGGTGGTACAACAAAACTAATTCAATCTGGTTTTGAAACTTTAGTTGAAGCTGGTTATCAACCAGAAATTGCTTACTTCGAAGTATTACATGAAATGAAATTAATTGTTGATTTAATGTATGAAGGTGGCATGGAAAACATGCGTTATTCTATCTCAAATACAGCTGAATTTGGTGATTATGTATCAGGACCACGTGTAATCACTCCAGATGTTAAAGATAATATGAAAGCAGTACTTAATGATATCCAACAAGGAAACTTCAGTGATCGTTTCATCAAAGATAATGAAAATAATTTTGAAGAATTCCATAAACTACGTGAAGAACAACATGGACATCAAATTGAAGCGGTAGGTAGAGACTTACGTGAAATGATGCCGTTCATTAAATCCAAGAGTATTGAAAAATAACTAGTTATATGATGAGGTCTGAAGAATCAAGCGAAGTCCCCTTTTATTTTAAGGATAAGTTAAGATTCTTCAGCCGACACATCATATTTAACTAAAATCTATTTATTAGGAGATGTTTAAAATGACTAGCCATATTCAAATTTTTGATACAACACTAAGAGACGGAGAACAAACGCCAAGCGTAAACTTTTCATTCGATGAACGCTTGAAAATTGCAAAGCAACTTGAAAAATGGGGCGTTGATATCATCGAAGCTGGTTTTCCTGCTTCAAGTTCAGGTAGCTTTAAATCTGTGGAAGCTATTTCTAAAGCATTAACAACTACTGCTGTTTGTGGCTTAGCACGCTGTGTAAAAAAAGATATTGACGCAGTGTACCAATCAACAAAAGAGGCTGTAAAACCTAGAATACATGTGTTTTTAGCGACGAGCCCTATACATCGTGACTCAAAACTCATGATGTCTAAAGAAGAAGTGTTAACATCAATCAAAGAGCATGTTGCTTATGCTACAGAGTATTTTGACGTAGTTCAATTTTCACCAGAAGATGCTACAAGAACAGAACTGCCCTTCTTAATCGAATGTGTGCAAACTGCAGTTGATGCGGGAGCAAGTGTAATCAATATACCTGATACTGTTGGATTTAGCTATCCTACAGAATATGGCAAAATTTTCAAAACACTCCAAGAAAACGTTAAAACGAATCACGAAGTTATTTATAGTGCACACTGTCACGATGACTTAGGCTTGGCAGTTGCAAATAGTATGGCCGCAATTGAAAATGGCGCAAAACGCATTGAAGGCACCTTAAATGGTATTGGCGAACGTGCAGGTAACACAGCTCTTGAGGAAGTTGCACTTGGCCTATACGTTCGACAAGATCATTATGGTAATCAATCACAAATAAATCTTGAAGAAACTAAAAATACCTCTGATTTAATAGCACGATATGCAGGTATACGAGTCCCAAGAAACAAGGCTATTGTCGGACAAAATGCATTTAGTCACGAATCAGGTATTCATCAAGATGGTGTTCTTAAAAACCCTGAAACCTATGAGATTATGACACCTCAATTAGTAGGCGTCAAAACAACTGAACTACCACTTGGTAAATTATCTGGAAAACATGCCTTTTCAGAAAAGTTAGTTGCGTTGGGATATGATGTAGATTCAGAAGAACAAAAGGAACTATTTAAACAATTTAAAGCAATCGCTGATAAGAAAAAAGCAGTTACTGACAGAGATATACATGCGCTCATTCAAGGTACTGAACACGAACAAAATGCCATCTATAAAGTAGAGGCACTACAACTACAATTCGTTTCAAATGGACTACAAAGTGCTGTCGTAGTTATTCAAGATAAGGACGGAAATACGTATCAAGACTCAAGTATTGGTACTGGCTCAATTGTTTCTGTATACAATGCAGTAGATCGAATTTTCGATCGCAAAACTGAACTTATAGATTATCGCATTGAATCTGTAACTGAAGGTACTGATGCACAAGCAGAAGTTCACGTGCAAATTAAAATAGGATATCAAATTGTTACTGGTGTAGGTATTGACCATGACATCTTGTTAGCATCATGTAAATCTTATGTTGAAGCACATGCTAAATACGTTTCTAATTCAGAAGTGAAAGAAGGTATTCACTCATGAGTTATAAGATTGTAGCACTTCCCGGGGATGGGATTGGGCCTGAAATTTTAAATGGCTCACTAGAAATTCTTTCACAACTAAGTGACATCTATAATTTTAACTATGAAATAGAAACGCATGATTTTGGCGGTATCGCAATTGATAATCATGGTACGCCACTACCAGATACGACGCTAAACGCTTGTAAACAAGCCGATGCAATTCTATTGGGTGCTGTTGGTGGCCCAAAATGGACAGATCCCAATAATAGACCTGAACAAGGTCTATTAGGTATTCGGAAAGCATTAGGTCTATTTGCTAATATTCGCCCCACTATTGTAACAACTGGTACTAGTCATTTATCACCTATTAAAAAAGAACGTGTAGCTGGTACAGATTTTATTTTAGTGAGAGAGTTAACAGGTGGTATTTACTTTGGCGAACCCAAACATTGGAATGAAGATCAAGCTTTAGATTCCTTAACATATACACGTACAGAAATAGAACGAATTGCAAGGGTTGCTTTTGATTTAGCTCAAAATCGTCATAAAAAATTAACTTCTGTAGATAAGGAAAATGTACTATCTTCCAGTAAATTATGGAGAAAAGTTATAAATGATGTATCTAATGAATATCCAGAGGTTGAGGTTAATCATTTACTTGTAGATGCTTGCGCAATGCACATCATTACAAATCCTTCTCAATTTGACGTCATTGTAACTGAAAATTTATTTGGAGATATTTTAAGTGATGAGGCATCTGTAATTCCTGGTTCACTCGGTCTTTCGCCATCAGCGAGTTTTAGTGAAAAAGGACCAAGACTCTATGAACCAATTCATGGTTCTGCACCAGATATTGCAAATAAAGATATTGCAAATCCATTTGGCATGCTTTTATCAGTGGTTATGTGTTTAAGAGAAAGTCTTGATGCCCCTGAAGCAGCTCAAAAGTTAGAATCAGTCATATATCAACTTATCGAAGATGAAAAAACGACTCAAGATCTCAATGGCAATTATAAAACAACAGATATTTTTAAATTCATTAAACAAAATCTTTAAAAAGGAGGAGATGTCATATGGGTAAAACACTATTTGACAAAGTTTGGAATAAGCATGTCTTAACTGGTAAAGAAGGTGACCCACAATTATTATATATAGACCTACATCTTATACACGAAGTCACATCTCCTCAAGCTTTTGAAGGGCTCAGACTACAAAATAGAAAGTTGCGCAGACCAGATTTAACATATGCCACACTAGATCATAACGTCCCTACGATTGATATTTTTAATATCAAAGATGAAATTGCTAATAAACAAATAACAACTCTTCAAAAAAATGCAAAAGAATTTGATGTGCATATTTTTGATATGGGGTCTGATGAACAAGGCATTGTGCATATGGTCGGCCCTGAAACCGGACTTACACAACCTGGAAAAACAATCGTATGTGGAGACTCACATACTGCCACTCACGGTGCTTTTGGTGCAATTGCATTTGGTATTGGAACGAGTGAAGTAGAACATGTTTTTGCAACACAAACATTATGGCAAACAAAGCCTAAAAATTTAAAAATTGATGTAACTGGTAAATTACCTACAGGTGTATATGCAAAAGATATTATCTTACATCTTATTAACCAACATGGTGTTGACTTTGGTACTGGATATGCACTTGAGTTTTCTGGGGAAACCATAAGTAGTCTATCAATGGAAGCGAGAATGACTATTTGTAATATGGCAATCGAAGCAGGTGCAAAATATGGCATGATGGCTCCTGATGAAACTACATTTGAATATGTTAAAGGAAGACCCTATGCAACAAACTATGCATACTCTGTAGACGAATGGCGTGAATTATACACAGATGAAGATGCAAATTTTGATAAAATCATACATCTATATGTATCTGATTTAGAACCACAAGTTACTTGGGGTACTAGCCCTGAAATGGGTGTTAGCTTTAATACACCATTTCCCGAAATCAATGATGTGAATGATGAACGTGCCTACAACTATATGGGGTTAAAACCAGGCCAAAAGGCAGAAGACATTGATTTAGGTTATGTATTTTTAGGTTCTTGTACGAACGCACGACTATCTGATCTAATAGAAGCGAGCCATATTGTAAAAGGAAATCAAGTGCATCCTAATATTACAGCAATCGTTGTTCCGGGGTCTAGAACTGTAAAGATAGAAGCAGAAAAACTAGGTCTTGATAAAGTATTTAAAAATGCTGGATTTGAATGGAGAGAACCTGGTTGTTCGATGTGTCTTGGTATGAATCCAGATCAAGTACCTGCTGGTGTGCATTGTGCATCAACAAGTAATCGTAATTTTGAAGGACGTCAAGGCAAAGGCGCACGAACACATCTAGTCTCCCCTGCTATGGCAGCTGCTGCCGCCATTAACGGCAAGTTTGTAGACGTAAGAAAGGTGGTTGTATAATATGGAAATTCAACCAATCACAACCTATACTGGTAAAGTTGTGCCACTGTTTCATGATAATATAGATACTGACCAAATCATTCCAAAAGTACACCTAAAACGAATTTCTAAATCTGGTTTTGGGCCTTTTGCCTTTGATGAATGGCGCTACTTAGAAGATGGATCCGACAATCCAGATTTCAATCCAAATAAACCAGAATACCAAGATGCCACTATTTTAGTAACGGGTGATAATTTTGGTTGTGGCTCGAGCCGCGAACATGCAGCTTGGGCAATTAAAGATTATGGGTTTGATATTATAATTGCTGGCAGTTATAGCGATATATTTTATATGAATTGTACTAAAAATGCGATGTTACCTATCGTATTAAATGCAGATGAGCGTCAATATATTGCCAATGCAGGCAAAGTCACTGTTGACTTACCTAATCAAACAGTAACTGCAAATAATAAATCATTCCACTTTGACATTGATGGAACGTGGAAAAATAAACTTGTTAATGGACTTGATGATGTTGCGGTAACACTACAATACGAAGATGAAATTCAAGCATATGAAACGTCAAAAACTTTTTAACGAAACTTAAATAAAGGTGTGAAATTTATGGCTGTTAAAACAACTGTTTCTTCAAAAGATATAGATGAAGCTTTCTTACAATTGAAAGATGTTGTTAAAGAAACTCCTTTGCAAAAGGATCATTACTTATCGCATAAATATGATTGTGATGTCTATTTAAAAAGAGAGGACTTACAATGGGTTAGATCATTTAAATTAAGAGGTGCTTATAACGCAATTATAGCGTTAAATGAAAGTGATAGACAAAACGGTATTACATGTGCAAGCGCAGGTAACCATGCACAAGGTGTTGCATACACGGCTAACAAACTTAATTTAAATGCTGTTATATTTATGCCTGTGACTACGCCTCTTCAAAAAATAAATCAAGTGAAATTTTTTGGTGGAAGTAACGCTGAAGTCGTACTCACCGGTGATACATTTGATGATTGTCTAAAAGAGGCGCTCACATATACACAAGATCATAAAATGAATTTCATCGATCCATTTAATAATATTTATACAATCGCTGGCCAGGGTACACTAGCTAAAGAAATTTTAGAACAATCTAAAGAGGATAACGTACAATTTGATTATTTATTTGCAGCTATAGGCGGTGGTGGATTAATTTCAGGGGTAGGTACTTACTTTAAAGAACATTCACCACAAACTTCTATCATTGGCGTAGAACCTGCTGGTGCTAGTAGTATGTATGCTTCTGTTGTGCTAGAAAATCAAATTGTGACTTTACCTGAAATTGATAAATTTGTGGATGGTGCATCTGTAGCAAAAGTCGGTGAAATCACATATGATATTGCCAAAAATGTAGTTGATGACTACGTACAAGTACATGAAGGTGCTGTATGTTCAACAATCTTAGACATGTATTCTAAACAAGCAATTATTGCTGAACCTGCTGGTGCTTTGAGTGTTTCAGCATTAGAACAATATCGTTCAGAAATTAAAGGTAAGACAGTTGTTTGTGTCGTAAGTGGTGGTAATAATGATATTAACCGAATGAAAGAAATCGAAGAACGTTCTTTATTATTTGAAGAAATGAAACATTATTTCATTCTCAACTTTCCACAAAGACCTGGTGCATTAAGAGAATTTGTAAATGATGTGCTTGGACCAAAAGATGATATTACTAAATTTGAGTATCTTAAAAAAAGTTCTCAAAATACAGGGACTGTTATCATCGGTATACAATTAAATAATCATCAAGATTTAGATAACTTAAAGTCAAATGTAGATGAATTTGATCCTTCAAATATCTACATTAATGAGAATAAAATGCTTTATTCACTATTAATTTAAAAAGTCTAGCGTAAGCTAGACTTTTTATTTTACGTTCAATGCGTATTTAACATTTTCAATCTATTGTTCGAATAGTACTTTCGCATGAGCATTTCCTCATGCAATATATTTACGTTTTTCCTCCTACTCTAACGGAACGTAAGTCACCTACCTTCGGCGCTAAGGACCTTTCCTGACTTCAGACAAGCGCTCGTAAAGCACCACTCTCAATTTATTGAGATAGCGGTACTTATGCATGAGTTTTAGCTCATGCATTCCTTTTACTATTTCGCGCTTTCCTCACTCACTTACCACTTGTAAGCTCGTTTCGTCTTTCGCTCACTTCGTCAGCTTCAAACGCTTTCTTTTGTCAGTTTACAGTTCTTCGAACTGGAAGTTAAGCTCCTTTTTGGTAAAAAAAAGAGACCCTTTCGGGTCTTATTTGCCTGGCAACGTCCTACTCTTGCGGAACGTAAGTCAGCTACCTTCGGCGCTAAGGACCTTTCCTGACTTCAGACAAGCGCTCGCATCTTTTCTCAGTTTCGCGCTTTCCTCACTCACTTACCACTTGTAAGCTCGTTTCGTCTTTCGCTCACTTCGTCAGCTTCAAACGCTTTCCTTTGTCAGTTTACAGTTCTTC
>NZ_JAESMX010000023.1:0-95310 GCF_017893405.1 Staphylococcus sp. GDH8C109P
TTTTCAATGTTCATTTTAATATTTCTCAATGGAGCGGGTGATGGGAATCGAACCCACAACATCAGCTTGGAAGGCTGAGGTTTTGCCATTAAACTACACCCGCATATTTTTATAAATGATATGTAAAGTATTTTGATGCGGCCGAGAGGACTTGAACCTCCACGGGATAAATCCCACTAGGCCCTCAACCTAGCGCGTCTGCCATTCCGCCACGGCCGCTCGGTTGACGCTAAAAACTTTCGTTTATCAAGTTAACGTATTTCATTATAATATGTTTGAAATGTTTTGTCAATAAGTTTTTAAAATTTCTTTAACAAACTTAATAACTCCTTCATTTAATTTCATATTATTTTCGCAACGTTTAATATCATATAACATAAATTATACAACGTCAACACATACAAATAACAAATTAGAGTAAATATTCATTTTAAGTTGTTTTGTCTACTTAAATAAACAATATTCATATAAATCTAATGATTTTCATCTAAAAATAACAAATAATAAGTGGTTCATAATAAAAAGAGAGTTGAAAAGTATCAACTCTCTTTTTAATTAAATTCACGTTTTTAAACACGTTTTTTTTCTATCAGTTTACCTTTACAGTGTCCACAAAACATCTTATTTATATTCACTTTTCTTATTCTAGTATATTTCGCACCACAATTTGAACATTTATAGATGTACCTGACCCTATCTTCATAACTTTCAATCGCTGAACAAAATCTCGGAGATCCTGTCTGTGCACTTAACACTTTGAAATCTTTATCTCTATGCTTATATCCCTTTCCTTGAATATGAAGATGGTAATGACATAATTCATGCTTAATAATATCAATAACGGCATTTTCTCCAAATGCATCATATTGTTTTTCATTTATTTCTATATTGTGTGTATTTAGTATATAACGACCGCCTGTTGTTCTAAGACGTTTATTAAAATAAGCGTTATGTTTAAAAGGCCTTTCAAAAACTGTGATAGAAATATACTCTGTCATTTTTTGTAGCTTTTCATTATCCATGAGGATCAATCATAGTTAATGAAACTTTTCCTTTCTTGTCATCGATGTCTAATATCCAAACATCGACAATATCTCCAACACTGACAACATCCATAGGATTTTTAACAAATTTCTTAGATAATTTTGAAATGTGTACAAGCCCATCTTGTTTAACACCAATATCCACAAAAGCTCCAAAGTCAACGACATTTCTTACAGTGCCACTTAATTTCATATCTTTTGATAAATCTTCTATTGATAAGACATCTGATTTTAAAATTGGTGTCTCAAATTCATCACGAGGATCTCTATTAGGTGCAATTAATGATTTGATAATATCTTCAAGCGTTGGTTTTCCAATGTTTAATTTTGCAGCCATGCTCGTCAAATCCACATGATTTAATGCCGCTTTCAAATCATCATTTCCTAAATCTTCTGCACCAAAACCTATTTCATTTAGCAATTTATAGGTTGCATGGTAGCTTTCTGGATGAATTGATGTATTATCTAAAGGTTCATTGCCATTTATAATTCTTAGAAAACCAATACTTTGTTCAAATGTTTTAGCACCTAATCTTTTAACTTTGGCAATATCCTTATTATGTTTAATAGGACCATTTTCTTCACGATACAAAATTATATTTTGAGCTATAGAAGAAGACAAACCAGAGACATATTGCAGCAATGAACGTGAAGCCGTATTTACATCAACCCCCACTTGGTTAACAGCTGTCTCAACAACAAACGTTAACGCGCCTTCCAACGCTTTTTGGTTAACATCATGTTGATATTGACCAACTCCAATTGATTTTGGGTCAATTTTTACAAGCTCACTTAATGGATCTTGCACTCTTCTTCCAATCGAAACAGCACTACGTTCTTCTACTTGAAAATCTGGGAATTCTGAACGAGCGACTTCTGAAGCTGAATAAACGGAAGCTCCAGCTTCATTAACTATAATGAATTGTGTTTTTAATTTATGCTTCTGAATCATTGAAGCTACAAATTGTTCTGTTTCTCTACTAGCAGTACCATTACCAATAGCAATTAAATCAACGTCATAATTATTTACAAATTGAATAAACGTTTTCTCCGCGTCTTCTTTTTTATTTACTGGTGGATGTGGATATATGACTCCTTTAGCAACAAAAGTACCAAAAGGGTTTATTACAGCTAATTTACATCCTGTTCTAAAAGCAGGGTCCACACCTAAAATTTGTTTACCTTTCATTGGTGGTTGTAATAAAAGATTTCTTAAATTCTCGCTAAATACATCAATAGCATGATTTTCAGCTTTTTCCGTTAAATCCCCTCTAATTTCCCTTTCGATTGAAGGCATAATTAATCTTTTTAAACTATCAGAAATCGCATTTTCAATGATATTCGAACCATCGTGATGATATATTACTTCATACTTGCGAATAAAATTTTCAATTCCTTGAATATCCATTTCTACTTTGACTGTTAATATTTTTTCTTTTTCTCCACGATTAATTGCTAATGTTCTATGGTTAGCAATTTTTTTTATTGGTTCTGAATAATCGTAATACATTGAAAAAATTTCTTGTTCATCCTCAGCATTCTTTTTCTTTTGTGTAACGATTTTTCCGTGTTGGAAAGTATCTTTAAGAATTTTAGTTCTATATTTTGGTTCATCCGAAATTTTTTCAGCGATAATGTCTTGTGCGCCTTGTATTGCTTGTTCTACATTTTCTATTTCTTCATTTAAAAATTGTGTTGCTTTTTCTTCTATTGTCATGTCTAAACTAGAACTTTTAATCCATTTTGCAAGAGGTTCTAAACCTTTTCTTTTAGCTTCCGTAGCTCTTGTTTTCTTCTTCTGTTTATAAGGTCTATATAAATCTTCAACTCTCTGTAGTTTAGTTTGCTTGAAAATGTCATTTTTTAATTCTATAGTCAATAAACCTTGCTCTTCTATATTATGTATAACTTCTTCTTTTCTTTTTTGAAGATTGACCATATATTGATATTCATCATTAATTTGCTTTATTTCTACTTCATCTAAACCGCCAGTCTGCTCTTTACGATAACGCGCAATAAATGGCACCGTATTTTTTTCTTCAAGCAAAGTTAATACTGCATTAATTTGTTTGCTTGAAAATTTATATTTTTCTTTTATAGATTGTATTAAATTACTATCCATAGTATCCTCCACTCATAAATAAAAAAATTAATTACTATTACTAATATATTCTAACATATTACGTTATATTGATTCTTTTTATAAAAGTAAACGAAGTATAAAAAAGCAGAATTCATCGAATGAATTCTGCTTTTAGCATGTATTTTATTGATTTGCTGCTTCTTGCAGTTTTTTTATAGCCGTTCGTTGTAAACGAGATACATGCATTTGACTTAAACCTATTCTTTCACCTGTTTCTTTTTGACTCAAACCTTCAATAAATGTGCACTGTATAATTTCTCTTTCACGTTCAGACAAAATTGGAAGTATTTTTTCTAAAATCATACGCTTTTCTGTTAAATCATAATTATCATCTTGTTGCCCCATAATATCTAATAATGTAACAGTCGAGCCATCTTTATCCGCTTCTATGGAATGATCTACACTTAAAGCATTGTAACTTTGCCCCATTTCCATAGCTTCGAGCACATCTTCTTCATTGACTTCTAACTTATCAGCAATTTCTGCAATAGAAGGTGAACGCTCTAATTCATTTGTTAACTCATCAGTAACTTTCTTAATACGGGGACCGATTTCTTTAATTCGTCTTGGAACATGCACACTCCACGTTTTATCACGTAGATAACGCTTAATCTCACCAATTACAGTTGGTACTAAAAAAGCTTCGAACTTTCTATCAAAAGATAGGTCGAATCGGTTAATTGCGCCAATTAAACCAACCATACCAACCTGAACGAGATCTTCGTGATGAGATTGACCTTTTGAATATTTATATGCCAATGATTCAATCAACTTTTTATAATGTTTAACAAGTTTATCTTGTGCATCTGTATTCTCATTATTTTGATGCTCCATTATCCACTGGTTGATTTGTTCAGGTGATACGTCATTAACTGATTTCGACTCTCTCGCCATTATTTCGCACCTGCTCTTTTTTTATATACTTAATCATGCTAATGGTTACACCAGAGTTTTTATCTACTGTAACTTCATCCATTAATGATTCAATTAAAAATAAACCAAGACCTCCTTCTCTAAGGAAATCTATATTTTCATTATCTTTATATGGTCCTAATTTTGCTTTAGTTTCTTCATAATCAAAACTTTCACCTTGGTCGGAAATAACTATTTTAATTTTATCATCGAAAATTTCAAAACAAAGGTTAATCATACCTATATCTGTAGCATCGTTTTTATATGCATGTTTTACTGCATTTGTTACTGCTTCACTCACTGCAATTTTGGCATCTTCTATATCGTCATATGAAGCTCCAGCACGAGAAAATACACCTGATAATGTCAAACGTATTAAACTTACATACTCTGCTGATGCTGGTAAACGCATTTCTATATAATCTTGTTTAAGTTGCATGTTATTCGACCTCCGTTCCTTCATTAACATGCATCAAATCTTTTAAACCTGTGATATCAAATAGTCGACTTATTCGATCTGAAGCACCTAAAATATATAATTCTTTATCATTTTGATTTAAAGCTTTTAATGTTCCCACAAATAACCCTAAACCAGTTGAATCCATATAACTTACATTTTCCAAATTTACATATATGTCATGTGTTCCCTCTTGTCTCATCGGCACGAGCACCTCTTCAAGTTCCGGAACAGTATAAACATCTAATTCTCCGCCAACTTTGACTTCATAATGTGTATCATGTGATATTGTTTCAATATTTAGATTCATAAATTACACTCCTAAGCATAGTCTCATTAATAACCGTTATACCCTTTTATTTTAATCATTAATCTTCTTTAATTCACTCTTTTTATAATCAATATTGTTAAATCATCTCTTTTTTCTGGATTCTGTATTTTTAAAATTGCCTCATATAAAAGTTGAACGATATCTTGTGGATGCATATGTTTATACTTTTTTATCATGTCGAGTAGGTAACTTTTATCTAAAAAGTCGCCTACTTCATTTCTAACTTCAGTGACACCATCTGTAAAAATGATGACTAGGTCATCTAAATGAACTGGTATTTCTTGCTGATTGTATCTTGTTTGTTGGCTGACACCTAAAACGCGACCTCTCACTTTAATTTCTTCGAATGTTTCGGTTTCAGCTCTATAAATATACCCTGGTTCATGACCGGCAGAACTACAATATAATAAGTGATTTAATTCTTCATATAACCCATAAAACATTGTTACGAACATATTTTGATTCACATTTTTTTCTACCACACGGTTCAATCTTTTAAGCCCATCGCTTGGCAATTGTGAATGCCCATATGAATCCATACCAAATTTGATCATACTCATAGCTAATGCAGCAGGTATACCTTTACCTATAACATCTGCTACCGCAAAACTCATCGTACCATCTTTATGATCTATTAAGTTAAAGTAATCACCGCTTACCTTTTGCGCCGCTACAGAAATTACACCGATTTGTATACTATCAAATTGAGGAATATCAGTCTTAAGCATCGTTTGTTGTAAACGAGATGCTAAGTCGATTTCTTTATCATGATATTGTAATCGATTTACAAGATCTTGATAATCTCTATAATTATAGCCAAATCCTTTTACTACCTCTTTAAGCACATTAAATGTTTTAGTAATTTGTTCATTATCTAACTCTAAGACTTGAACATAATTTTTATGAATTTCAACGATGTCTTCAGGTAGTAAGTCTTTTCTTTTCACTTCTTCAGTAAAGCCTTCACACTTTTTTAATAAATCTGTCTCATTTATTGTGTGTAGACTTTCGTCAATTAGCGCTTTATATTGATTTTTGAACTCTTTCACTCAGTATTTCCTCCTCAAAATGCAAATATAAATCGCATACATCGGTTTTAACATGAATATATTCTGTTATATGTATGTGTATTAAATGATTAAACAAGCAATACAGTTTTCATTTCTACCAAAACAAAATATTTTTAAATATATGATTTACGTTGATATCGAAAAAAGCTTTAGGATAACCTAAAGCTTTTCAACTTAAACATCCTATTCAAAAATATTTGATTACAAACACATGCTATGTTTTCTCTGTTCTATTTCAAATTATCTTGCAATTAAGTGTTTGTTGCATGTATAAGGAATTGATGTCTATCATTCGCTATTTTATTACGCTCGCTTTTAAAAATTATGTTCTATGATTTCTAATATTATGTAAACCTAGGCTAATATCTATAGCATTATTAACTTCTTGCATTTTTTCTTCAGATAAATATGTCAGCTTTTCTTTTAATCTATTTTTATCTAAAGTCCGTATTTGCTCTAACAATATAACAGAATCTTTGTCGAGTTTATACTTGCTTTTTTCTATTTCTACATGTGTAGGTATTTTAGCTTTATTAATCCTACCTGTAATTGCAGCTACAATTACGGTAGGACTATACTTGTTACCAGTATCATTTTGTATAATGACTACGGGTCTTATTCCCCCTTGTTCAGAACCCTGTACTGGTGACAAATCAGCTAAATAAACGTCTCCTCTTCTCATCATTCATTGTTATTCTTAGATATAATGTAGACTTCATTGCAATCGCAAGCTTCACATTCAAATGGAAATGCTTCCGCCGCAAGGGAGAGATTCAAGTCAGCCATTTGAGAATAGCCTTCTTTTAAAAGTTGTTCAATACTATGATTTCTGTTTTGATTAAAACTTGCCATGAATAAAGACCTCCATGTGACTAAAATAGAATATATTGAGATTTCTTGTTAGATATATAATAACAAATTTTAAATACAGTGACTATACTATTTTAGTAATTCATTGAGGATTTCTAGGTCTTGGGTACCATAATATATACGTGGTAACCTTCTGCTCAAACGACATAAAACTTCATAATTGATTGTATGTTGTTGATATGCCAGCGCTTCCACAGATTGTTGACTGTCCGAATGATGATCCAACAATATCACTTTATCTCCTGTTTGAATTTCTTCTGGAATTTTAATAATTATTTGATCCATGCAAACTTTTCCAACAATTTCACATTGTCTGCCATTAACATTGACAGAAAATCCGGTCATCATTCTTGGAAAACCATCTGCATATCCAACGGGAATGATACCTATTTTTGTAGGTTCTGTTGCTGTGTAAATGCTGCCATAACTAACAGATTCTCCAGGTTGTAAGACTTTTGTTTGTACAATTTCACTAATCCATTGTGCGCTTGGCTTTAAATGTATTTTCACACTGTCTTTGACATAAGCAGAGGGATAGTAACCATATAATGATATACCCACTCGTACTGTATTACAAAATTGGCTATCTTTCATTAATGCACCTGCAGAATTTTGTGAATGTATATATTGTGGTTTTTCATCTTCATTGACAATTGATTCAAATAAACTTTGTTGTTGATTCATCGATTCTCCAGGCTCATCTGCACAAGCAAAATGTGTAAACACGCCTTCAAATACTAAATGCTCATGATTATTGATCAACTCAATAATTTCTTTGTACTCATTTGTATCTTTAATGCCTAATCTTCCCATACCAGTATCTATTTTTACATGCAACCATAAATCTTTGTCGTTATCTACTGGAATTTCTTCTAATGCTTCAACTAACCATGCTTTTGATGGAACGGTAATGGCTACACGATGTTGTATGGCTTTATTTATATTATATGTAGGTATAACTCCCAGTATTAAAATTTTGGCATCTATACCGTGCATTCTTAATTCTATCGCTTCATCTAAAGTTGCTACGCCAAAAAAATCAGCCCCATGATCCATTAGATGCCGTGCTATTTTCACACTGCCAAGCCCATAAGCATTTGCTTTTACGATTGGCATCACCGTTTTATTTGGATGTAATTTTTGAAAAACTTGAAAATTTGCCACAATTGCATTTAAATCTACGTTTAAATAAGTGGATCTATAATACTTATCAGTCATGAAACGAGACCTCCATTTCAAAAAATAAAATTACGCTTTGACATACATTAAGTTAAGTTTATAACAATTAAATAAAGATAGCCAAATCTTTATATTAAAATAGTTCTATTTTTCTATAATGACTTGACTCACCGCGTAATGTTCTGTATGTGAAATACTTACATGAACTGTAAAACCATCATAATTTATACATGGTTTACCAAGTTCATCATTAAAACAGTCAATTTCATTTAATGCAATCTTTTTACCGAGTCCGGTACCGAGCGCTTTGCTAAAGGCTTCTTTACAGGTGAACCTTCCCGCTAAAAATTCTATTTTACGAGATTCACTTTTAAACTGGTGAAAGCAATTTTGCTCATTTTTTGACAAAACACGTTCTACTAATTTGTCTTGTCTGTGGTAAAGTTTTTTAATTCTATCAATTTCAATTAAATCAATGCCAATACCATATATCATTAGTTACTCCTAACTTTCTATGACAAGTATTTATATTATAAACTCTGTTGCATAGAATAATTACCTTTTTTTATTTCTTGCTTTAAAGCATTTGCTTTATTTTTGTCAATTAACTTTATTTCAGTATTCCCACCAGCTGTAGACAAGGTTAAACTCGCTAAATTATATTTTCGCATTATGATACCCTCACGTGTATCTACATTTTGAATACGAAACAAAGGAATGTTTACTACATTAACAAACCACAAACCATTTCTAACCGTTATTTCTTGATTTTCTAGCTTATATCTAAATATTTTATATCTATAAATTGGTGCTATAATCCCACCTATTATTATAACAATTAATGCAAGTGTGATATTAATCGTCCATAACCAAAACAATACTTTAGAACTTATGAAATGTAGCCATATTTTATCAATTATTGTAACAATTGATAAAATTAAAATTAATAGGATTCCTGTAATTATAGAAGTAATACACATTACTGTTTTACCAGATTTATGCATATAATTATATTCATTCATCAAAATCACCTCTCAAATACCATGACTTTAGTGCCTCTACATTAGTGACATCGCTATATTTCAATCCTATTTCTGCACTACCAGCAGCCTTGGCAATTATAAACTTAAAGTTCGTTAGGCTACTGCGAATTAGAAAAGGATTTTCTGACATCTGCATCCCTAATAATTTATTGTGTTTAAAGTATGTGCTTTTAAATCCAAACATGGTTACATTCCGTACAACTAATTCATCACGATTTAAATTCAAGCCTGAATACTTAATAACGATAAAACTATGAAGAATCATTAATAAAATTAAGCCCCCTGCAATAACAAACGACCAGGTAGACCAATAATAAGTACCAATCGCAGCACCAATAAGTAATACTAGAGACTCTCTCCAAAAATATCTATGAAATCCTCTCCAAGGCATGCCTAGTTTCGGTTTCGTAAATTTCATATCCGGAATAAGATGCTTTATAAGTTCAAATGCTTTTTTTCTCTTAATAAATGGCAAGATCATTACATTGCCACCTAGTGTAACATCATCTTTATCTAAACTATCCATGTCACTGGTAATAACGAAATGAATTGAAGTATAGCCAAATAACTTCCTTAAAAATGATTGACGTTCTACGATTGCTTGCACTCGGTCAGTCGGTACAGTAATGCTTTTGACATTAAACAAACCATACTGAATATTTAATTGTGTCCCTTGCTGCGTAACCGTATAATTGAAATTTCTTATTATCTCAATGACAGTTCCAAAAATATAACTTGCTACAATGACTAATATGACAATCATTAAAATAATCATAAAAGTAGCTTGAAAGATTTCAGAAAATGTATCTGTAATTTTGTCCCAAGGTATAATGTCATTAAGTGCAAACATAATTGGTGAAAGTGTTGCAAAAGCTACACCAATTACACCACTCGTTAAAGCCATAAATAAAAGTTCTTTAAAATTTAGTTTATAGATATTCATAGCTGGTGACTGCATATTTTGCTCTTTTTCAGTATCCTGCTCTGCAAACGAAGTATCAGTGTCATTGATTTCGCTATTTTGAGTTAAGCTTTGTTGCTTTTCTTTTAAGGTTTGCTGGATAAAATCACTTTGCTTTTTTGATACTGTATCTAACTCTATACCATCACTTGGTGTTTTAATTTGAAGTATTACCCCACCAACAATTTGATTAATAATACCTTGTGAGGTATCTAGCGTTTGAATTCTCCGTATATTTAACTCTTTTTTTTCTTTGCTAAAAATACCGGTAGCCAAGATAAAATGATCATTTTCAATCCAGTATCTAGTGTTATAAACCTTTAATATTTGTAATACAAACGAGATTAAAAAAATAATAGTAACAATTCCTGGATAGATATATGATTTATAATCGGTAAAATCAAAGTCACGTAAATTGAAAACTAAAAAAATGATAATTAAAATAATATTTTGCTTAATCGCTTCAATTATTCCAGTAATATAAGAAATTGGATGTAATTTTTGAGGACTATACATCGTAATCAGCTCCTCGTAAGTATTCTAAAATATTATGTTCAAATACTTCAATTTCCTTTGTTAACATCAATGGGAAATCAAGTGAATGTCCAGCTGTCATCAAAGTTAGCTTTGATATATGTAATTGCCTTAATAATGGGTTGCTTTTTCTTTTTAAAAATTGTGTACGTTCAAATTTAACAATTTCATACTTTTTAAAAAATAATCCCTTTTTTATTTCTATATAGTGGTCTTTCACACAATAAAATGTGTATTTATACTTCAACCAAGGTCTTAATAGCATATAGATAACATCAAAAATTATTATTGCAATAAATATGTAAATTAAAAAATGCCACCAATTATAATGACTCCATAAAAACACTAATGCCACCATAAATATTAAACTAACAATCAATTCAAGAACTTCAAGTATGTAATAATATCTCATTGCTTGCTTAGGGCTACGCCTAAATTGTTGGTCGTTAGTCATAATTACACTCCTTAATAAAATTTTTCAATTCATTATAACATAGCGATATGCTTGCTTCATTATAGTCTTAGAACTAGATGATCATTCAAATATTTTCTGATTGGTTTTATAATTATGCACATTTTCTAATCGTTTTTAACGCGTCTTTATTACTTTAATATATAAAAAAGTCACCCCAATAAATTGGAGTGACTAAACCTAAAATTCATATATGATAAAGTATTTTATTTTTTATGGTCGGCGAATGTGCGACCTTTCATTGATTTTTTGTTGTTTCTATCTGATGATCTATCATTTTTCTTTTTATTGTTGAAGCCGCCTTTATTTGGACGACGATTTCTGCTATCGAATTTGCCGCCACCACGTTTATGGTTTCCACCGCCACGTTTTGGTCCACCTTTACCTTGACGACCTTTGCCTCGAGATAATGGTTTTTCAAATGTTAATTGAACATCAACTTCATCGTTTGATTCAACTAACTCTTGTAGTAATGCTGCTACTAAATTCACATCATTATATTCTTCAAGTAATTCTGTTGCAATACGTTCTAGTCTTGGTTCGCTATCTCTTGACATCCAGTTTTGAACTTTACCTTTAATATCGTCTTCACGTGCTTTAAGCACTTCTTTACGATGAGGTGGTCTCAATGCTGTCATTTGTCGTTTGTTTGCTTGTTCTATTTGACGGATATAATCCATTTCAATTGGATTAACAAAAGTGATTGCTACACCTTTTTTACCAGCACGACCTGTACGGCCAATTCTGTGTGTATAGCTTTCCGTATCTTGAGGTATATCAAAATTGTAAACATGACTTACGCCAGATATATCAAGGCCTCTTGCTGCAACATCTGTAGCAACTAAGATATCCAATTGATCGTTTTTAAATTTCTTCAATACTTCTAAACGTTTAGCTTGTGTGATATCACCATGTAAACCTTCAGCTTTATAACCTTTTGAAATTAACGCACTTGTTAATTCGTCAACACGACGCTTCGTACGACCAAAAACAATTGCTAACTCAGGTTGATGTACATCTAAGAAATTTGTAAATGTATCAAATTTTTCTAATTCTTTTACAATTGTGTAATATTCATCTATTTGAGGATCTGACATCTCATTATTCATAGTTTTAACAATTTCTGGTGATTTCATAAATTGTTGCACTAAAGTTTGAATAGCTTTTGGCATTGTAGCTGAAAACAGCATTGTTTGACGCTGCGCAGCTGGTATTTTATCCATAATAAATTTCATATCATCAATAAAGCCCATATTCATCATTTCATCTGCTTCATCTAATATTAATGTATGAATATCGTTTGTTTTTAATGTACGACGATTTAAATGATCGATAACACGTCCAGGTGTTCCTACAACAATTTGTGGGCCCTTTTTAAGTGATTTAATTTGACGATCTATTGGCATACCACCAAATACAGTTACTATCTGTACATTTTGACCTGTCGCAAACGTTCTAAGTGATTCAGCAACTTGCATCGCTAATTCTCTTGTTGGTGCTAATATTAATGATTGAACTCCGTCTTGTCCTGCCACTTTCTCAATAAGTGGAATACCAAAAGCGCCAGTTTTTCCTGTACCTGTTTGCGCTTGACCAAGAACATCCTTACCTTCTAAGGCAAGAGGGATACTCTCTTTTTGTATAGGAGTGGCCTCATCGAACCCCATTGATACTAGGGTTTCTACCGTTTTATCTGAGATCCCTAATTCTTTAAAATTTTGCAATATAATTCTCCTTTATTTATCTGTATTTCTCTACATATATGTTCATCTAAGTTTCTTCAACTTCTTTATAGTACCACCTCAAGACTATAATCGCAATAAACCAAATTTATAATAATGGTCTAAATTTCCTCATTTATAATCACAATATACTGAGAAAATACTGTGATATATAGGTTGTAAGCGTTTAATTTTATTTTTCGGTATTTATTTTTTTCTTTCGAAAAAAATTTGTAGATTTATTTATCTTGATAATTATTAGTGTTTTCAAATATTTAGTAGTTTAAATATACTGATTCAAATTACTAAATATTGCTACATATCATTATTTTATAAACAAACAAAAATAAAACACCACTATTTACATTATTAAAAGTAATGAAAATGTGGTGTTCATAATTTTAAATGAGGGCTTCTACAACTTCTTCTAATTGCATCCCTCTTGAACCTTTTATTAATATTTTATCTTGTGGTTCAATATTTGTTTTTAATGACTTAATCAGTGCTGTTTTATCTGTATAGTGTTCCGCGGACTTCACAAATGTTTTGCCTGTATGATGAATGTGGGCCGCTTCTTTTCCATAAGTATATAACGCATCGATTTGTTTATTAACTAAATAATCTCCAACAGCTTCATGCATTATTTGACTGTCCGGACCCAATTCTAAGACATCACCCAGTACAAGGATTTTTCGGCCTTCCATGCTACTGAGTGTATCAATTGCTGCTTTCATACTAGTTGGACTCGCATTATATGCATCATTAATAACAAGTATATCTGAATCAGTATGATGTTGCTCCATTCTCATACCTGTGAGTTGAACATCTTGAATATTTTGATATATCGTGTCGTAACTCAAGTTCAATCTTTTACCAACAGCTATCGCTATAGTCGCGTTTTTCATATTATGTTCACCTAAGATAGGTAATTCATAATTTTCAGTCCCATTAATATTAAAAACAATACCTGCATCATCTATATTGTTAATTTGACAAACCAAATCATTATTTTCTTTTTTACCTATACTAATTAAATCTAAATCCACTAATTTATCAACATGTGGCTTTAATAAAGGTTCATCACCATCATAAATAAATAAGCCATGAGGTTTAAGGCCAATTGTAATTTCGGATTTAGCTTTCGCTATACCTTCACGAGACCCTAGATCTTGCATATGTGATTCACCAATATTAGTAATGATCGCAATATCTGGATTAGCTAATTGTGATAATGCTTCAATTTCATGAAAACCTGACATTCCCATTTCTAAAATAGAAATTTCTGTATCTTGATCTAATTGCAAAATGGTTAATGGCATACCGATTTCATTGTTATAATTTCCTTGCGTTTTTTTTACTTTGAATTGAGGCTTCAATACACTTTCAATCATGTCTTTAGTCGTTGTTTTACCGTTAGACCCAGTAACAGCAATCACATGCGGATTAACAAACGCCAAATATGCTTTGGCTAATTGCTGCAATGCTTCCAATGTATCATCTACCCAAATAATAGGACCAGAAATTTGAGGATCTAAAACACTGTCTTTCTGATAAAATGCTGCACCAGCACCATCTTTCAATGCCTGATTCACAAATTTATGTCCATCGACGTGTTCTCCTTTAAATGGAATAAATAAATTCTGTTCGTCAATTTTTCTTGAGTCTATAGAAACACCTTTAATTGTGTAATCTAAATAATCATTATTAATCTCGCAAGGAATCCAATCTTGGATTTGTTCTAAAGTTACTTCAATCATGATTTAACCGCCTCAGTCAATTTTGTATTTATTTTTCTTTTTATCTTCGTGTTTTTCTTTTGCTAATTCAATTAATTTACTTATGAGTTCTGCATAACTGACACCCATATTTTCCCATAAACTTGGATACATACTATAAGCAGTGAAACCAGGCATTGCATTTGTTTCATTAATAAAAATTTGATTATCTTCAGTTACAAAGAAATCTGCACGCAATAATCCTGAACAATCTGTTGCTTTAAAAGCCTCTACAGCCATATTTCTTAAAGTCATTTTCACTTCATCATTTAAGTCAGCTGGAATATCTAATTTGATTTTCCCATCTTTATATTTAGCTTTATAATCATAAAAGGCAACATCTTTAACTACCTCGCCAGGCCATGTCGTTTCAGGATAATCATTACCTAAGACAGCCACTTCAATTTCTCTAGCATCGATGCCTTGCTCAATCACTAATTTACGATCGAATTGAAATGCTTCTTCTATACCTCTTTTTAATTCTTCCTCATCGTTACACTTACTAATACCTACGCTAGAGCCTAAATTCGCAGGTTTCACAAATACAGGATATTCTAACTTATCATGTACTAATTTAAGAATATTGTTTTCGTATTTTTGATATTCGCTTCTTAAGAAACTTACATAGGGTAACTGAGGTAATCCTCTATGTGCAAATAGTTGTTTCATTACAAGTTTATCCATTGAACTTGAGGCTGCTAGCACGCCATTACCAACATACGGTATATCTAATACTTCAAATAAACCTTGAATTGTCCCATCTTCACCATTCGGTCCATGTAATAATGGAAAAACTGCACTATATGCTGTGCCTAGGCTTCCTTCATTCAATAATTTGGAGATTTCTCCAGCAGGAACTTCTGCTAATCGTAACGTATCTATGTCATCTATAGGATCTACGATATTTTCTTTCTTTTTCCAATCACTATCGTTTGTTATGTAAATAATGTCCACTTGATATTTTTCTTTATCAATCGCATTTAAGACATTTTGTGCCGTTAATATTGAAACATCATGTTCAGCACTTTTACCTCCATATACGATACAAACATTTTCTTTAGCCATATTTTAGCCTCCATATAGAATTCTTAAACTACATCATATCACGATTTATTAGCATTTTGCATTTGTTATGTAGTAGTAAAATCATTGTTTTTTATTAGTATATTGAAGTTTTTTAAGTATTTAAAGTGAAAACTTTAAATACTCGTACAATAATTATTTGAGTTTTACATACCCTACTTCTAGCAAAATCGTATAAAGTTCGGTAAAATCTATATATACTACATATATTTGAAATAATAGTTTTCCAAAGGAGTAAGAAATGAATACTTCACGTCAATCAAAAAATAATCATTGGATCCGAAAAATAGACTGGATTTTAATTGGCTTCATCGCATTATTCGCTATCATTAGTATTACATTAATTAGTTCTGCAATGGGTGGAGGCCAATATAGCGCTAACTTTAGTATACGTCAGATATTATATTATGTTTTTGGGGCGATCATCGCATTGTTAATCATGTTAATTTCACCTAAAAAACTTATGAAATATACATATTCTCTTTATATTATACTTTGTTTCTCATTGTTACTATTACTGATTATTCCAGAAACTCCTATCACACCGATTATTAACGGAGCAAAAAGTTGGTATACAGTTGGTCCAATCAGTGTCCAACCATCTGAATTTATGAAAATAGTTATGATTTTAGCATTAGCTAAAATTGTAACAAAACATAATCAATTTACTTTTAACAAATCTATAGAAACTGATTTTAAATTATTCTTTAAAATTATCGGTATAGCCTTTATACCAATGGTACTTATATTATTGCAAAATGATTTAGGTACAACATTAGTTATTTTTGCGATTATTATTGGTGTTATGATAATCAGTGGCATAACGTGGAAAATACTAGCTCCGTTATTAATAGGAGCAGTCGTTATCGCTTCGACAGTAATATTATCTGTAATTTATAAACCTTCTATATTGGAAAATAGTTTCGGTATTCAACCTTATCAATTAAGTCGTATCAATTCGTGGCTTGATCCTTATACTTATAGTAGTGGGGATGGATTTCATTTAACTGAGTCACTTAAAGCGATTGGATCGGGTCAATTATTTGGAAAAGGATTCAATCAAGGTGAAGTTTATATTCCAGAAAATCACACTGATTTTATTTTCTCAGTTATCGGGGAAGAATTTGGTTTTATTGGTTCTGTCATTTTGATATTGATTTTTCTAGCGTTTATTTTTCATCTAGTACAACTTGCCACTAAAATAGAACTACCATTTAGTAAAATTTTCATCATTGGATTTACGACGATGATACTCTTCCATATCTTAGAAAATATTGGTATGACTATTCAACTATTACCAATCACTGGTATACCATTACCATTTATTAGTTATGGTGGTAGCTCATTATGGAGTTTAATGTGTGGTATAGGTGTTATATTATCAATTTATTACCACCAATCTAGACAATATACAACTCAAAACAAATAAATATTTGTCTCAAACTGTCGACAAAGCCACCGACTTTGTTGGCAGTTTTTTTGTGCACGCTTTCTAGGGACACTGCCTTAGACTATAGTCTTCGGCTAGTGCTCTTCCCGCAGGAGTCGGCCCAAATCACTGCTAATATTATACGTAAAATATTATGATATATAAAAATAAACAGTGGTGGTGTTTATTTTGTTGAATAAATCAATTGATAAAAGAGAGATCAAAATGTTTCCAACGCTTTTATTTATGGATGTAACTAATCCATTCAATCACACACATCAAATGCGCTATGATGCAATTTAATTTATTTAAAATGATTGCTTCTGTACAATCTGTCAAGACTGACTGTCAATATAACAATAAGAGGCTGAGACAATAAATTTGTCTCAGCCTCTCAAAGTTTGCATATATGCTTTATGCTTAGTATGGGTAACTCACTATTTCAATTCGTTAGCGGCTTTCACAGTCGTTGGTAAAGTATGCATGACTTCTAATCTTGATTTAGTTTTCTTTATGTTTACCCCTAATGATGATAATAGTTTAACTACATTTTGAATCTTTTCGTTATCTTTACTCATATCATCACTCCTAACTTCTAGCTTCTATTCTATTTTACCCTATTTATTTACAAATTACTACATGTTATTGAAATTTTCTTTATTTTTATAAAATAATTTTTGTTTTATTACGTAGTTTTAAAATTTTCACTTAATAACTATTTTAACTATTAAAATTCAAAAATAGAATATAAATCAGTGCGAGTTTATTAATGATTTCATACCAATCTTTTATGACATGATTTGAGTAAGATAACATTTCAATAGGCATAGGCTAACTTAATATAAAATTTCAAATCCTAAATCATATATGTCTTTTTCTAAATTGTTTAAGCTCGCTGGTGTTTCAAATTCTATAAACACTTGAGCTTTTTCAATATCAACTAAGACATGGTTCACACCAATGATTTGTGATAATTTATTTTCTATTTGAAGCTTATCTTGTTTATGATTTATTTTACTTAAATATATAATTTGTGATTCCATTAACGTCACCTGATCTAGTCTTTCATTAACTTTTGAAAAGTCACTAATAACTCATCCATCGCTTCTTGTTGCTCACCTTGATTTACTTTATCCATGATACAACTTTTCATATGATGATCCAGCAGTTTCGTAGCAACACTGTTAAGTGCTGATCTTGTTGCTCTTATTTGTGTAAGTACATCATCACAATATACATCTTCATCTACCATACGATTGATTGCTCTCACTTGACCTTCAATACGATTTAAACGAGATTTTAAATTTGATTTAATTTGTTCAGAATGATGCGCTTTTTGCAAATCGGCCATGATTCAACGCCTCCTCTTAATATACATTTATAATATACCCCTATCAGGTATTAGTCAAGTGATAAAAACGTGGTACCATGTTACAATGATTAAGAATTTATTAATTGAATAGCAATTTGGAGGTTTAATATGATAGATATTTTTGCTATAACGTACAACCATACGAACGTCATCATTAATGTCATTCTGATTGGCGCATTTATATTAAACCTAATCTTTGCATTTACAATTATCTTTATGGAACGACGATCTGCAGGTTCTGTTTGGGCATGGATATTGGTTTTGGGTCTTATACCTATTTTAGGTTTTATCGTATATTTACTTTTTGGTCGCCAAATCCAACGAGAACATATCTTTAGTTTAGATGAAGAAGATAAAGTCGGCATTGAAATGATTGTAAATGAACAACTAGAAGCCTTGAAAAATGATGACTTTTCTAAAGGCAATCATCAAATCGTGAAATTTAAAGATATGGTGCAAATGTTATTGTATAATAATGCGGCTTTCTTAACTACTGATAATGATGTAACCATTTTTGTAGATGGAAAAGAAAAGTTTGACTCACTCATTGAAGATATATATAATGCCAAAGATTATATACATATTCAATACTATATTTTCCGTAATGATCAATTAGGAAAAAGAATATTGACAGCATTGGAACATAAGCTTAATGAAGGTGTCGAAGTGAAAATGCTTTATGATGATATGGGCTCAAGAGGTTTATCGATTAAAGACTTTAAAGGTTTTAGAAAAAAAGGTGGACTCGTAGAAGCATTCTTTCCTTCTAAATTACCACTAATTAATTTGAGAATGAACAACCGTAATCATAGAAAAATTGTTGTTATCGATGGACATATCGGTTACGTAGGTGGGTTTAACGTCGGTGATGAATATTTGGGACTTAAGAAAAAGTTTGGCTATTGGAGAGATACACATCTTCGTATTGTTGGTGATGCTGTTAACGCTTTACAACTACGCTTTATGCTAGACTGGAACTCACACTCAACACGCGATAACTTAAAATATGAAGAACGCTATTTCCCAGATGTAGATTCAGGTGGCACAACGGGTGTACAAATTGCGTCAAGTGGTCCTGATGAAACGTGGGAACAGATAAAATACGGTTATTTAAAAATGATTGCTTCTGCAAAGCATTCTATTTATATACAATCTCCCTATTTTATACCCGACCAAGCATTTCTAGACGCTGTTAAAATTGCGTCATTAGGTGGCGTTAATGTTAATATCATGATACCCAATAAACCGGATCATCCTTTTGTTTATTGGGCAACATACAATAATGTTGCTTCTTTATTAGATGCTGGTGTGAATATCTTCCACTACAATAATGGTTTCTTACATTCTAAAACACTCGTGATTGACGATGAAGTTGCCAGCGTTGGTACAACAAATATGGATCATCGTAGCTTCACATTAAACTTTGAGATAAATGCATTTATCTATGACACACATATTGCTAAAGCTTTAAGAGTGGCCTTTGAAAAAGATTTAAACGTTTCTTATAGACTAACGAAAGCATTATATGAACAAAGAAGTTTATGGGTCAAATTTAAAGAAGGCATCTCCAGGTTATTATCTCCTATTTTATAGAATAATTTATAGTCCGAGGCTTATCATATGTCTCGGACATTTTTTATCTTAGTAATTGTACGTAGCTAAATTAAAATGTGTTTCTTTACATATGAATTTTTAATGTATATACATACTTTTGGGTCATTCTTATTTAGCCATACAGCGTTTTGTCTTAGAAAATCTTAATAATATTGATTTTTTCTCACTACTTGAACATATTAAAATACTTTCTAAAAATATTTTAACTTCAAATTTTATTTACTAATTTTATTTTCTAAAATGGAGGCAATTTTATATGACGAATAATGACATAATCTCTAAAGCAGAAGACTATATGACTTCTTTTCACTGTGATGATACAACTGGACATGATGTTGCACATGTAAAACGTGTTACAAGATTAGCAAAATATATTGCTATAAATGAACAACAAGGCCATTTACTCACCATTCAATTAGCAAGTATTTTACATGACACCATAGACGAAAAACTTACCAATACCAAAGAAGCAAAAATAAAGTTAGTACAATTTCTTAATCATTTGGAACTTGATTATACGTTACAACAAAATATATTACATATCATTGAACATATAAGTTATAAAAATGGTAAGAATGATCATATTCAATTGTCCATTGAAGGACAAATTGTACGTGATGCAGATCGTTTAGATGCTATTGGTGCAATTGGTATAGCGCGCACGTTTCAATTTGCAGGTTATTTCGGTGAACCTATGTGGATTGAGCATCAATCCTATAACATAGATGAATCTAATCAACCATATTTTGATTGGGAACCTTCTGCAATTAAACACTTTTATGAAAAATTATTTAAACTTAAATCGCTTATGCATACTAAAACTGCAAAAGATTTGGCACAACAACGCCATGAATTTATGAAAAATTATGTAGATGCTTTTTTTAAAGAATGGTATTTTTAAAATCTCAAGTATGTTTATTTCAGACGTTGTAGACCATCTTTTTATATTTGATAGCTACGACACTTTCGAAACTAAGATACATTTATTTTAAATATAAAAAAACAGAAGCACTTGAGATAATCATCTCAAGTGCTTCTAAACT
The DNA here is from genome assembly GCF_017893405.1 of Staphylococcus sp. GDH8C109P. NCBI lineage: Bacteria > Bacillati > Bacillota > Bacilli > Caryophanales > Staphylococcaceae > Staphylococcus > Staphylococcus sp. GDH8C109P. The sequence continues at coordinate 21,053 of NZ_JAESMX010000023.1, forward strand.
TTATACCTGCTATATATTATGTACCAGGTTTGTCATTTTAATTAATGATGTGACGCACTATTTCTTTTTAGATTTCTTAGGTGCTACTTGTGTATTCTTGCCTTTGCTAGCTTTTTCAGAATTATTCTGCTTCATTGCTTCAATCATTGGAGCAACTTCTTTTTTAGCAAGGTTAGAGTAATACATGTTGGCAACTTGAGTTTGTACAATCAAGAATGCCGCACTGACTGACCAATAAAGACCTAATGCAGACGCAGAACTTAAAGAAATCCAAACAATCATAATTGGAGAAATAATCATCATCATATAACCCATTTGACGTTGTTCATTCGGCATACTCTTACTTGATACAAATGCTTGTAAGAAGTATAAAATACCAGCGATAACTGTAATCCAAATATCAGGTTGTGACAAATTGAACCACAAGAAATTTGGGTGTTCAGTAAATCCACCACTTGAAGGATATTTTAATACGAAGAATAAGCCCATAATGATTGGCATTTGAATTAAGATTGGTAAACAACCTAACATGCTCTTCATTGGATTCATATCGTATTTTTTATATACTTCCATCATTTCTTGGTTTGCAGCCATTTTTTCTTCTTGCGTTCTTGAACGCTTAACTTTTTCTTGAACTGCATCGATATCTGGTTTTGCAACCTTCATCTTTTCTCGCATCATATGACTATTTTTATAGTTTGATAACATGAAAGGCAATAATACAACACGTATTGCCAATACAAGTACTACTATTGCTAAACCATAATCATTGTTAAAACTTGTTCCCAACCAATGAATTAATTTGTCCATCGGTTCTACAAACGTATTAAAGAAAAATCCATCTCTATTTTCAGGTTTAGAATAGTCACAGCCTGCTAATAAGACCATTACACCTAATAATAAAGGTAGTAGCGCTTTCTTTTTCATTTTTCCACCTCTAATGATATATTCACATAAAATTTATTTTATCATACTCAAAGGAAAGTAGAAAACAAAAAAAGAAATTTTCCGCATTATTCAACAGTTTGTAAAAATTGTTGTACAGTTTCTGGGATATTTGAACTTTTCGCGATAGCTGAAATGATTGATAATCCATCTGCACCATGATTCATAATTATTTCAGCATTTTTTGTATGAATACCTCCAATTGCAACGATTGGAAAACCTTGAACTTTAGTTCTTAATGTTTGAATCATTTCCGGTCCTACTGGAGCTTTAGCATCTGATTTTGACCCAGTATGATACATTGGCCCAACACCGATATAATCAACATTGGATAAGTCCGATACTTGATATTCTTCTAAATCACTTACACTAAGTCCTATTATTTTATCGGTAAATGCACTAGCAAATATATCTACATTTGCATCATTTTGTCCTACATGTATTCCATCTGCATCTATAGCATTTGCTAAGTCTACATCATCATTAACAATAAAAGGAACATTGTAATTTTTACATAAAGAGAATAACTTTTGTGCAAGCTCTATTTTGGCATTTCCAGTTAATGAGCCCTCCCCTTTTTCTCGAAATTGAAACATTGTAATCCCAGATTCTAAAGCTTCGGTCACAACATCTATGATTGATTTGTCCTTTGGTATATCTTGTGTTCCACAAATAAAATATAGCTTTAAATACTCTTTATTAAACATTGTTACACCTCTTGCTTATTATGATATTGTACATATGTTTCAAAAGTAATGTTATATAATGCATTTAATAACTCTACTTTAAAAGTGCCTGGTCCTGCTGAAATTTGTTCGGCTTGTTCAGCAGCGATATTATATATAGAGACCGCTTCTATTAATGCATTTATGGATGGATTTTCTGATTCAACAAAAGTTGCAACTATAGCTCCTAATAAGCAACCAGCACCAGTTATTTTTGCCAATAATGAAGATCCATTAGATAGTTTAAATATGCGTTCATTTTGAGCAATGATATCCTCTTTGCCAGTGATGACAATCGCCGTATTAAAATGTTCATATGCTTCATTTGCAATTGATACTGAATCTAAACTATTGTCACTGTCAGTTCCTTTCATTTTCGTATCACTGTTAATTAACGTTAAAATTTCAGAAGCATTTCCTTTAATAGCAGCAACTTTTATTTCATTCAGGAATTTTTTGCAAAAATCCTTGCGATATTGTGAAGCACCTACAGCAACAGGATCAAATATAATCGGTTTGCCAAGTTGATTCGCTGTTTTTGCGATTTTTAAAATATCTTGTTCTCTTTCTTTTGTTAACGTACCAATATTTATTAACAATGCTTTTGCAGCTGTCAGCATATCATATGCTTCTTCAGGCGCCTCACTCATTGCTGGACTAGCACCAAGACTTAACAAACCATTCGCGGTAAAATTTTTCACTACATCATTCGTATAACATATTACAAGCGGTTGATCCGCCCTTAATTTTTCCAAATTATTCATCATCTAAACCAACTTCCTTCATATATGCAAAATGGTTTACTGGTCCTCTACCAAAACCAATTTCAGGTGTATGTTTAATACTAAGAGAAATAAATTTTTTTGCTTTTTGAACTGCATCAAACATAGATTTACCTTTTGCTAACTCTGCGGTAATAACGGCTGAAAAAGTACATCCTGTACCATGTGTATGTTTTGTATCGTATCTTGGTTCATCAAAAGTATATACATCATCTTGTGTAAATAAATAATCTATAGATTTATTTTCATCATTTGAATGTCCACCTTTTATAACTACACCTTTGCTACCAATTTCATTGATAAATATTTTGCCAGCTTGATAAATCGATTGTTGATCATTAATAGTAATGCCTGTAATTTCCTCAGCTTCTGGTAAATTAGGTGTCGCTATTGTAGCATGAGGCAATAAAATGTTTTGTAAGTTAGCTTTGGCATCATCATTCATTAGTGAATCACCACTTTTCGCTAACATAACCGGATCAATTACATAAGGAATATCATCGTATTTTTTTAAATATGTTTGAATAATCTCCATCATTTCTTTCGATGCAATCATACCCGTTTTCAAAGCATGTGGCAGTTCATCGGAAAATATACTTTCCATTTGCTCTGCTAACCATGTTGAATCTAGATTATGAATGTGTTGTACGCCTTTCGTATTTTGGGCCACAATACTAGTTATTGCAGCCATACCATATACGCCACATGCGTGAAATGATTTCAAATCTGCCATGACACCTGCGCCACCTGTAGGGTCTGTTCCTGCAATCGTTAATGCTATTTTAGGTTTATTCATTCGTTTGACCTCCATATAACCAATTTTCTTGTATATAAGCCATATTAAAGAAATTTCGTTCATGTATCGTACTTTGTAAGAAACAAGATTTTATTGCCCTTCTTTCTTCAATAGAAATATTTTGAGTTAACTGGTCCATTAAACCATCGAAAATATTTACCAATTCATCCATTTCTGTACTATAAAATTCAAACCATTTTGCTAAAATTGAATCTTTATTTAGTTCATTATCTTTCAAGGCTTCGTTAGCAATTACCTGATACACATACGGACATGGCGCCATTGCTGCAATTGTATATGCAGCATTTTCTTTTGAATAAGCATTGAAATACATATGTTTGATATAATGGTCTCCACTTGGTGGCCAAACTTTTTCTTGGACGATTTCATCATAGTTTTCTTGTACGTATGCCGCTAATATTTCATGTGCTTCTACTTCACCATCAACGATAAATTGGATTTGTTCTACTAAAAATTGGACTTCTTCCAATCTATTCATTTTTGGTATTAGCAATGCATATATATTTGCAAATTCCTTTAAATACGAAGCATCTGCTCTTAAATAAAATTTCAAAGCTTCGTTAGAAATCGTACCGTGTAACATTTCTTGAATAAATGAATCATTATAAATATCCTCAATAATTGGTTTTGATGCTTCTTTTAATTCCTGTGAAAATAGCAAATTTAGCCCTCCTAATTAAAAAAACTACATCCCCGTAAGAATGTAGTTTATTAATAAATATATTAGAGCAATTTCCCAAATATTAATGAACGCTACTTTCCTACGTTGGTCTTAACCAAATCAGGTTATAAGGGTCTGAATTTCTCATCTCAGCCATAAGGCTCCCCTAGTAGTTTTTATGTTGTATTTATATAAAACATATCAAAGTATACCACCTATTGCAATAAAATGGTTTATAGCAACTAAGACCAATTGATAAAAAAATTTAGCAAAAGAGAATTTATGGTGTGAATTTACTCCAAACAGTAATACAGAAATATGATTTAATTGCCACTTATGTACTTCCGATATTTGCAATAGAAAAAATGAGTTAAGCCCTAAGTTTACCTGAGCTATTTTCTATATAATAAAAAAGCTAAGACAATTAAATTGTCTTAGCTTTGTATAATAAAATAATTTGTTACATATTATTTTATTATGCAGTAACCCATTGTGAAGCGCCAACTTCGTCATATAATTTTTGAGCTGCAGCATCTTGAACTGATTCTGGTGCGTTAGCTGCTGGTTGACCTTGATATTCAGCTGGAGCTACTGAATCCCATGTACTTTGTAAGAATTGGAACTTACCTGAAGCACCTGATGATGGGTTTGTAGCATGAATATCGCCACCTGATTCACGTTGCGCGATTTGTTGTAAGTGTGCATTCACACCTGATGAACTATTTGAAGCTTCATTTGAACTTGATGATTGAGTTGAAGCTTTTGTAGTTGCTTCTTGTTGTGGTTGTTGTGTTTGTTCAGTTTGTGGAGCAGCTTGTTGAGCTGGTTGCTCAGTTTGTGCTTCTTGTGCTGGTTGTTCAGTTTGTGTTTGTTGAGGTTGTTCAACAGAAGTTGTTTGTTCTGATGAAACATCTTCACTAGAACCTCCACCAAAACTCCATGACCATGTTTGACCATCTGATTCAAAATTATAGTTTGTACCATTGAAATTAAAATTATAGTTATATGCACCCTCTTGTACAGGTGATGCATTTAATTGTTCTGGATTAGATTGTGCTAAGTTTGCTAATTCTGCTTTGTCTACACCTTGTTCAGCTGCGTCTGCTGAGTTTCCTGCTGCGAATCCTGTTACGCCTAAGCCTACTGCTAATGTTGAAGCTAATACTGTTTTTTTCATTTTTAAAAATTCCTCCTATAAGGTAAATAATTTTTTCGTTATGATTAATTTGCAAGTACAACTATAACATCTAAAAAACAGTAGCAGGTTACAGTCAAATAAAAAAGTACACCTTTTCTTTACACGGGGATTACATTTTCAAAATAGTACAAAAGCATAACTTTTCACTTCAAAAACTGCTATGAAAGTTTATACTAGTAATAATAAAAATTATGTTGTGTAATAATATTGTAATTTATCTGATTATTCTGTATTGTATTAGCCTGAATTTCAGCTTTTTTTAATACTGGATATGTTTTCGATAGAGTATGTATATTAGCTATTCCTATTGAATCATTCTTGAATAAATAGGAATAGCCTGATAGAAGTATAATTAAATAGTAGGATTAAATGTATATTAGATTTGATGGGTTAAATTAACGGGGAGTTGGGAATGCCTGAAACTTTATACAATTTCATAAATATCGTTTTCCTCTATATGAAATTTATTAATAAGTTCTTGATTTGGGACTATTGGAAGTGGATCAAAAAGTGCTTCATCTTCATTTTTAGAGCGTGGGGACATAAATTTAATAGTTTCAATAAAAACTTCTGATACAAAATGCATCTGTCCTTCTTTTTCAAATTTTCTCGATTGCATTTGTCCAGTTATACCAACTAATGAGCCTTGATTGATATATTTTTCGACATTATTAGCAATTTTTCCGAATGCCTTACAGAATAAATAATCACAAATAGTTTTTTGATTTTTATCTTTATAATTTCTTGAAACAGCTACGCAAAATGTAGCTAGTTTATTTCCCTCCTTCTCATAAATTTTAGGGTCTTTTGTTAGTCTCCCTACAATGACGATACTGTTAATCATATGTCACCTCCTTTATAAGCTAATCATAAAAAATTCATATGATTCCGTCAAAGCACATTTTTTAAAATTTAAAATAGTAATCGATTACTTATTTCTACTTTTTTCACCTTTCTCATAGAAAATTACGTTATAATAATAATATAAATGCATTTTTTGTAGAGTTTAAATTAATTAAATGGATGTGAGACGATGAAAACATTTAAAGCCGTTCGATTTCAAATCGTATCAGAGAATGGTGGCGTAACTGAGTACGAATTAGAAGATGGTGTCATTATTAATAAGGAAAACAGTGGCACTGGCTGGTTGCTTGAAATCGTCATTTCAGATTATCACTATGAAACTATGAAAGCATATATGGAAAATGAGACATTATTAGACATACGTGTCGTTATCACTAGACCTGCTAATGATCCAGCTTTGTTTGATGCAACCATTAAACATATCATTCAATTAGAAGATACAATTTCTGTTGTTTGTGAATGTCATATTTACACGTTGAGACAAGTTTACGCTGAAAGTTTATTAGAACAATTAATAGATGAAGGTTTAACTGGCGACGAATTGAAGAAATCATTTAATAGATTGATGCAATCTAAACCAAGACTTAAAGACGAAAAAATTGATAAATAAAAAATAGTGTCACAGTCTGTTGAAAACAGACTGTGACACTATTTTTATTTACTATTTATCTTGCAAAGCAAATGTTAACTCACAACTACATGCTAATTGTCCATCAACTGTTGCTTTAGCACTACCCTTACCTATTGGACCTCTGAGCTTCGTTATTTCAACTTCTAAGCGCAAAGTATCTCCAGGGGTTACTTGTTTTTTAAAACGACATTTATCGATACCAGCAAATAGTGCAAGTTTACCTTTATTTGCTTCGCTATTTAACATAGCAACTGCACCTGTTTGGGCTAAAGCTTCAGTAATTAATACACCAGGCATTACAGCATATTCTGGAAAATGACCCTGAAAGAATGGTTCATTACCTGAAACTTGCTTAATTGCCACACATCGTTGACCTTCATCGTATTCTACGACACGATCAATTAATAAAAATGGTTGCCTATGTGGAATAATCTCTTTTATTTGGTTGTAGTCAAAAATTGTTTCCATAATTTGCTTCCTCCAACTATACTTCTATCTATTTCCTATTTATAAATATATATTATATCATTAATCTTGTGTTCTTTTGATATCAGCACCTAATGCTTTTAATTTACCATGTAAATCAACATATCCTCTGTCTAAGTGTTTTAATTCAGTAACATATGTTGTACCTTCAGCCACTAAGCCTGCTAAAATCAATGCTGCTGCAGCACGTAAATCTGTTGCTTTAACTTGAGCACCTTGAAGTTCACTTTTACCTTCAATTTTTGCACTTCTACCTTCTACAGTGATTTTAGCATTCATTCTTTTAAATTCACCGACATGCATAAATCTATTTTCAAACACCGTTTCAGTTACTACTTTGTGCCCATTTGCAGTTAATAATAACGCCATCATTTGTGATTGCATATCTGTAGGGAATCCAGGATGTGGAAGTGTTTTGATATCTACTGGTTTCAATTCGTTTTCGACACTTACACGAATGGCATCATCAAGATATTCTAGATTAACTCCCATTTCTTCTAGTTTATAAACTAAGCTCGTCATATGTTCTTTGATTGCACCGTTTACTAAAACATTTCCTCTTGTAATTGCACCGGCAATTAATAATGTACCTGCTTCTATTCTATCAGGTATAATTGAATGCTCGACGCCATATAAAGCTTCAACGCCTTCAATTGTAATCGTGTCTGTACCGGCTCCTAATACATTTCCACCCATTTCATTGATATAATTAGCCAAATCAACGATTTCTGGTTCTCGTGCGACGTTTTCTAAAATAGTTTTGCCATCAGCTAAAGAAGCTGCCATTATAATATTTTGAGTCGCACCTACGCTAGGAAAATCTAAGTGAATCGTTGTACCTTTCAATCCATTAGTAGTGTTTGCGTATATAAAACCACCATCCATATGGATTTCTGCACCTAGCTCTTCAAAGCCTTTAATATGCTGTTCAATCGGTCTAGAACCGATAGCGCAACCGCCTGGTAAAGCCACTTTAGCATGACCTAAACGTGCCAATAATGGCCCCATAACAAGAATACTTGCTCTCATTTTACTTACATATTCATATGGTGCTTCTTCATTTAATTGTTTCGTTGCATCTACTGTAACTTCTTCTTGCTCTTTATTATAAGTAACATCAGCATTTAATGTTGATATTACATTATTAATTGTTTCTACGTCACTAAGTGCTGGTACATTTTTTAACTTGCTCACGCCTTTTGATGCTAATAGTGATGCTGTCAATACTGGTAATACTGCATTTTTTGCACCTGAAACTTTCACTTCACCAGTTAATTTTTTACCACCATTAATTTCTATCTTATCCATCTTAAATCCTCCACTTAACTACTTATAAATTGCCTTTAATTTTCAATCAAACTTACTACTAAATTATATCGATAATCATGCGTAATATACAATTATTTGAATTATTGTGCCAAATATTTTATTTGTGTAGAAAATTGTAACAAATCTACAATAAAATTACTGACTGAAGTTCCGATTAATATTGCTAAAAATATCATACAAATTTGAACTTGTACTGGAAAACCTTTTTTAAAAAATTGTTCCAATCTTACTGCATTTAATGCCCAATAAGCAATGCAAATACAAAGGACATGTAAGATGAGATGTACAATTGAAAACTGTCCCAAATATTCCATAAGTTATTCTCCTTGCTAAACACTATTTATATATTTTACACGAAACACTATGCAAAAGATACTTAATAATGAGATAACTGACATTTAAATAATAAAGCGTCAATTTAATATTATTTTCCCATTATATATGACATATATGCATACCAATTAAAATTTAATACTTTTAATTATTTTAGTCATTTATCAATTATTTTCTTCCTTTATAAATGATTATCAAAAATCATATGTAAAAGTAAGTCTTCATAAAAAATATATTAATCATTATAATCTTACATTAAAAATTTGATCCTAACATGTCTTAATCAAAAAATAGAAAAAAGTCGACAAAGTTTTACACTTTGTCGACTTTTTTGATAAACGTCATAGAATATCTTATATTCATTATTGTAATTGAGCGACACGAAGACGGTTATTAGCACGATCTAATGCGCGTTTGGCTCTATTTATGTCACTGCTATCTTCTTCATTGTTTAAATGAGATTCTGCTCTTGATTTTGCTAATTCTGCTCTAGCGACATCAATTTCATTCGCAGGCTCTGCAGTTTGAACAATGATTGATAATTTATCTTGTCTTACTTCAACAAAACCTTCACTCACTGCAATATATTCTGAACCACCGTCAAAATTAATTTTGGCATAGCCAATTTCAAGTGCTGCAACTGTTGGAATATGTCCATACATGACACCGATTTCTCCAGCAGTAGTTTGTAATACTGCAAGAGTGACATCTTCTCGGTCGTAAACAGAACCATTAGGAGTGACAATATTTAGGCTTAATGTATTCATTATCCATACCTCCTAATTTTAAACTTCAACACCCATATCTTTAGCTTTTTCAATTACTTCATCCATGCTTCCAACCAGACGGAATGCATCTTCTGGAATATGATCGTAATCACCATTTAATATTGCTTTGAAGCCTTCTACTGTTTTTTGAACAGAAACATAAGATCCTTTTTGACCAGTAAATTGTTCAGCAACGTGGAAGTTTTGTGATAAGAAGAACTGAATACGACGCGCGCGTTCTACAGTTTGTTTATCTTCTTCAGAAAGTTCATCCATACCTAAAATAGCAATAATATCTTGTAATTCTCTATATTTTTGTAAAGTAGATTGTACTTCACGTGCTACTTCATAATGTTCTTGGCCAACAATTGATGGGTCAAGCGCTCTAGAAGTAGATGCTAATGGATCAACTGCAGGATAAATACCCATTTCAGTTAATTTACGCTCTAAGTTTGTAGTTGAATCTAAGTGCGCAAATACTGCGGCTGGTGCTGGGTCAGTATAATCATCGGCTGGTACGAATACCGCTTGAATTGATGTTACAGAACCTTTAGTTGTAGAAGTAATACGTTCTTGTAATTGTCCCATTTCAGTTGCTAACGTTGGTTGGTAACCAACAGCTGAAGGCATACGACCTAATAACGCAGAAACTTCTGAACCAGCTTGAGTAAATCTAAAGATGTTATCAATGAATAATAGAACATCTTGTCCTTGTTCATCACGGAAATATTCAGCCATAGTTAAACCAGAAAGTGCTACTCGCATACGCGCACCAGGTGGTTCGTTCATTTGTCCAAATACCATAGCTGTCTTTTTAATAACACCACTATCACTCATTTCAAAGTATAAGTCATTACCTTCACGCGTACGTTCACCTACACCAGCAAAAACTGATATACCGCCGTGCTCTTGAGCAATATTATTGATTAATTCTTGAATTAATACGGTTTTACCAACACCGGCACCACCGAATAATCCTACTTTACCACCTTTAATATATGGTGCTAATAAATCAATGACTTTGATACCTGTTTCTAAAATTTCAACTTTAGTAGATAACTGATCAAATGCAGGTGCTTCTCTATGAATCGGATCACGACGCACTGAGTCATCTATGTTTTCTTCTAAATCTATCGTATCACCTAATACATTAAATACTCTACCTAACGTTTCATTACCAACTGGTACGCTAATACTATTTCCGCTATCTCTAACTTCTGTACCACGTTTAACACCATCAGTAGAATCCATTGCGATTGTTCGTACTACGTCATCGCCAAGTTGTAATGCAACTTCTAACGTTAATTCAACAGTACCTTCTTCTCTTTCTATATCGAGAACTAAGGCATTATTAATTTCTGGAACTTCATTGTGCTCAAAGCGAACATCAATTACTGGACCCATAACTTGTGTTACACGGCCTAATCCCATGCTATTTTCCTCCTTTAATCATTATTCAAGTGCAACTGCGCCACCAACGATTTCAGTAATTTGTTGAGTGATTGCTGCTTGTCTCGCTCTGTTATACTCGATAGATAAATCATCAATGATATCTGTCGCATTATCAGATGCATTTTTCATAGCCGTCATACGTGTAGCATGCTCACTTGCTTTTGCATCTAAAATCGTTCCATATATTAAACTTTCAACATATTGAGGTAAAATAACACTTAATATTGCTTCTTTGTCTGGTTCAAATTCATACGAAGACATTTGACCATGTCCTAAGCTTGAATCTTCTGGAGACAATGGGAGCACAGTTTTCATCGAAGGTGTGTTTTCTAAAACACTTACGAAGTGACTGTAATAAATTTTTACCTCATCCACAATCTCGTCGTTATACAAATCTATCGCTTTTTTAGCAATTGCTTGTATCTCTTTAAATGAAGGTTGATCAGGAACTTCTGTTAAAGAATCATGAATCTCATATCCTTTATTTTTAAGAAAATCAACACCTGTTTGACCTAGAACTAAGATAGAATATTCATCACTACTACTATGTTTGCGTTCAATATCTTTCATCAGATGTTTCAATACATTTGCATTGTATGCACCTGCAAGCCCTTGGTCACTAGTAATTACGATATAACCACTTTTCTTCACTTCACGCTGTTGTAACATTGGATGATGTGAATTTTTGTCCGCACCAGCAACGGCTGTAATTGCATCTTGCATTTTAGCCATATATGGTCTGAATTGATTCGTGTTTTTTTCAGCACGACGCAATTTCGAACTAGAAACCATGTTCATTGCTTTCGTAATCTGTTTCATCTTTTTTGTTGATTTTATGCGTGTATCGATTTCTTTAAGAGATGCCATTATCTCACCACCTTTTATCTACATTAACTATTATGCTTCTTCTGATTTGCTAAAACTCTTCTTGAATTCATTAATTGCTGATTCAAATGATTCATCATTAGGTAAAGCACCCGTCGTTTTGATTTCATTTAATAAATCAGATGCATTCGATTTAGCCCATTGATTCAACTCGTCTTCAAAACGCGTAATATCAATTACTGGGATATCATCTAAATGTCCTTTTGTTAAAGCATAAATAATTAAAACTTGATTTTCTACAGGTAGTGGTTTGTTTTTATCTTGTTTTAATATTTCAACTGTACGTTTACCACGTTCTAATTTTTTAGCAGTAAATTCATCTAAATCAGACCCAAATTGCGCGAATGATTCTAATTCACGATATGATGCTAAATCTAGACGTAAAGTTCCGGCAACTTTTTTCATTGCTTTAATTTGTGCAGAACCACCAACACGTGATACTGATTGTCCTGCATTAATCGCTGGTCTAACACCAGAGAAGAATAAATCAGATTGCAGGAATATTTGCCCATCTGTAATAGAAATTACGTTTGTAGGAACATAAGCAGCAATATCGCCTGCTTGTGTCTCAATAATAGGTAACGCTGTGATTGAACCGCCACCTAAATCATCATTTAATTTAGCTGCTCTCTCTAATAATCTACTATGTAAGTAGAATACGTCACCAGGATAAGCTTCACGACCTGGAGGTCTACGTAATAATAGTGATAATTCACGATAAGCTGCAGCTTGTTTTGTTAAATCATCATAGACGATTAAAACATCTTTGCCAGCAAACATGAATTCTTCAGCCATTGCTACACCAGAATATGGCGAGATATAAAGCATAGGTGCTGGATCTGCTGCTGAAGCAGAAACAACAATTGTATAATCTAATGCACCTTCTTGACGTAATTTTTCAACATTTGCTCGAACCGTTGAGTCTTTTTGTCCGATAGCAACGTATATACAAATTGTATCTTGATCTCTTTGGTTCAAAATTGTATCAATGGCAACCGTTGTTTTACCTGTTTGACGGTCACCAATAATTAATTCACGCTGCCCACGACCGATTGGTACAAGTGCGTCAATTGCTTTGATACCTGTTTGTAATGGTTCATCTACAGATTTACGATCCATTACACCAGTTGCTTTCTTCTCTACAGGACGTGTTTTTGTTGTATTGACTGGTCCTTGACCATCAATTGCTTGTCCTAGTGGGTTAACGACACGACCAAGTAACTCCTCACCAACTGGAACTTCCATGATACGTCCAGTTCGTTTTACTTCGTCTCCCTCTTTTATATCCGTGTAAGGGCCTAAAATTACTACACCGACATTGGATTCTTCTAAGTTTTGTGCTAAACCTAGAACGCCGTTATTAAATTCAATAAGCTCACCAGCCATAACGTCATTTAATCCGTGGATTAAAGCGATACCATCACCAATTTGCAGAACTGTACCTACATCAGTAACAGCCATTTCTGACTCATAATTTTCTATTTGTGAGCGAAGTAATGCACTGATTTCTTCAGCTTTAATGGCCATCTATGTCACTCCTTCGATTTTTATTTCACTCTAATAAATTGCTTTTCAAGTTTGGCAAGATCATTTTTAATACTTGCATCCATCACTTTCGTACCGACTTTAACTCGGATACCACCGATAAGATCTGGATTTATTTCATTTGTTATCATTAGTTTTGAAAGTTTTGTACGTGATTTTATAATTGAATCAATACTTGCGATTTCATCCTCAGATAGTTTATAAACTGATTCAATAACTGCAAAGTCTTGATTATGATATTCATTATATAATGTTTCAAAAGCTAAAATTATTTCATGTGTATATGTAAGGTGACGATTACTTGCAAGCACCATAAACATATTCTGTAAATATTGATTTGCATGTCCAAAAATAATAGCAACAAAACGTTGACGTTGTGCTACATCTTTTTGAGGATCTGTGTCTAATTCTTTTAATTTCCCAACTTCAGGTTGTACTGCTTCGTCAATTGTTGAAAATTCTTCATACATTTGATCGAGTAACGCTTTTTCTTTAGCAGTATCAAATAACGCTTTTGCATATTTTTTTGCTACATTAGCCATTATTTATCGCCTGCCTCTTTAATGTACTTTTCAACTAATTCTTTTTGATCTTTTTCTGAAATTTCTTTTTGAAGTACTTTTGAAGCAATTAGTACTGAAAGTTCAGAAACTTGATTGTTAATATCCGCAAGTGCGCGTTCTTTTTCACTGTTAATTTCATTTTGTGCTGTTTCAATCATGCCATTAGCTCTAATGTTGGCTTCATGAATGATTTCTTCGTGTTGTTTACGGGCTTGTATTTTAGACTCTTCTAAAATTTTATGAACCTCTTCTTGTGTTTCTTTTAGTGTTTGTTTGTTTTGTGCTTCTAGTTTTTGAGCATTTAATTTAGCTTGTTCAGCATCGTCGATATCTTTATTAATATCGCGTTCACGTTTGTCCATCACTTCTTTAAGTGGGCCCCAAGCAAACTTTTTCAAAAGTAAAAGTAATATGGCAAATGTAGCAATCGTAACAATGATTGTTCCCCATTGTACACCACCGCCACTAGCCGCACCTAGAACGAACATATTAGTCGTAGCAGTCACTTTCATAGACACTCCTTTCATCCAGTATGATCATAAGATATTTTGATAAAAACGAACGGCGAGAGCCCAGAAGACTTCGCCATAAAGACTAGTTTACTTATAGTGACATGAAAGCAATAACTACACCTATAATTGGTAGCGCCTCAACTAAACCGATACCGATGAACATAATACCCATTAATTGACCACGTGCTTCAGGTTGACGAGCGACACCTTCTACTGTTCTTGAAACGATAAGACCATTACCAATACCTGCACCAAGTGCTGATAAGCCGATTGCGATTGCTGCTGCGATTAAATTCATTTAAAAATCCTCCTAATTTGTTCTTTTTATTTTTTTATTTAATGACTCTTTTGTACTTTGTGTGACATATATACCATCGAAAGCATTACAAATATATATGCCTGAATCGTACCGATAAAAATTGAGAACCCTTGCCATACGATTAGGCCAGGTAATCCAATTAGCCAACCCCATGCTGGGAAGTCGAATACTAAACCTGCTAATAATCCTAACAATAATTCACCTGCAAAAATATTTCCGTAAAGTCGCAATCCTAGCGTCAATGTTGAAGTGAATTCTTCAAATACATTGATAGGCAATAGGAATATTGGCTTTGTATAATTTTGAAAATATCCTTTAGTTCCAACCATTTTAACTCCATAATAATGTGTTAATAGTATTATCAGAGTTGATAATGTTAATGTCACAGTTGGATCGGCTGTGGGAGATTTCCACCACAGGGTATGTCCCGAAATTAATTGGAACGGTAATCCAAGCATATTACTAACAAATATGAAAAAGATTAATGTCACGGCTAAGAAATGGAACTGACCGCCTTTTGACCAAGCCATGTTACTTTCAATAATCCCTCTTACGAAATCAAAAACCCACTCGATAAAGTTTTGTTTGCCTGTTGGACGTTTCTTGAGGTTACGTGTACAAATAATAGCTATTACAAAAACAATAAACGCCGTAATCAACATCATCATAATCGATGATAGATTAAACACGATGTCTAGACCGAACACATTCCAACTGACTAGAGGGTCTTTATGATCCATGCTTTCTCACCTCTTTCATTATAAATTTTATTTCTTGTGTAAAAATGGTTTGAAAACAATTAAAACATAAGAAATCATTAAACCAACTACTACTCCAAAAATGTTTATATCGTCCTTATAAAAATACCATGTCGTACAAGCTAATATCACAGTCAAATATCTCCAAATGTTGCCCGTTGAAATATGTATGTTATCCTTTTCTTTTGCTTTCGCCAAATAATATTCAAAAGTAAAAGTATTGATTAGCGATCCGATCATACCAATTATAAGACCTAATATAAATGCAGAGTATGTGAAAATAAACACAATTACTAGTACAATAATACAATATAAATAATATTGTATGTACTGATTAAAAATGATGTTGAAACGTTTCATTTCAGTGCCTCGCTTCACCTTATCTTTCATATATGAAAAACATTCCAATCATACAATTTTAATAATAATATAGGGTACTTTACGTGTCAATTCTATTCAAATTGTAATTTAATTTTTTACAAGAATGTCACAAAAATGTCACAAAAATACATAATTATTTGAAAGAAGAAGGTTTTTTTTCAATTAAACCGAAAAAATATTTAATATTTTGACAAATTCTATATGATGCATTGCCGTCTCCATATGGATTTTGAGCTGTGCTCATTGTCTCATATAAATTTTTGTTGTCTAATAGTTCTTTGGTTGCTGCAAAAATGTCCTTTGTATTTGTACCTACAATTTTTAATGTACCCGCTGCCACACCTTCTGGCCTTTCTGTTACATCCCTTAGTACGAGCACTGGTTTGCCTAATGAAGGTGCTTCTTCTTGTACTCCACCAGAATCAGTTAAAATTAAGTAAGACTGGTGTGCAAAATTATGAAAATCAACAACTTCTAATGGTTCTACAAGCTCGATTCTCGTATGGTTCGACAAATAATAATCTGCAATTTCCCGTACTTTAGGATTTTTATGTATTGGATATACGACAACAACATCCTCATATGCTTCGACAATATCACGTACTGCCTTAAAAATATGTGCCATAGGTTCTCCAATATTTTCTCGTCTATGCGCAGTTAAGAGAATAATACGTTTATTTTTATGCTTAGCTATAATTTCTGATTGATAACCATTATGAATTGTCGTTTTCATAGCATCAATCGCAGTATTACCTGTCACTACGATTGTGTCTTCTGGTTTGTTTTCAGCGATCAAATTATTTGCAGCATTATTGGTAGGAGCAAAGTTTAAATCAGACATTACTCCTACCATTTGTCTATTCATTTCTTCAGGAAATGGAGCGTATTTATTCCAAGTTCGCAAACCAGCTTCGACATGTCCGATTGGGACTTGATTATATAATGCTGCTAAGCTTCCAGCGAATGTACTCATGGTATCTCCGTGAACAAGTATCATATCTGGTTGCGCTTCTTTTATCACATCCTCTAATCGAATGAGTATGCGAGAAGTTATTTCAGACAATGATTGACCCTGTTTCATAATATTCAAATCATAATCAGGTGTTATGTCAAAGCTTTTCAAGACAGAATCTAACATTTCTCTGTGTTGCGCAGTCACTACAACGATTGGTTGTAATTCAGAATCTTTCTCCAACTCTAAAACGAGTGGTGCCATCTTTATCGCTTCAGGACGTGTCCCAAAAACAGTCATAACTTTTTTCATACTACTCCACTCCTGGGTTAAACTATTTTGTACCGAATAAACGGTCACCAGCGTCACCTAAACCAGGTGTAATATAAGCATGGTCATCTAATTTCTCATCTAAAGCTGCGATATAAATATCAACATCTTCATGTGCTTCTTGTAATTTTTCTACACCTTCTGGAGCTGCAATCAGACACATAAATCTGATGTGTTTAGCACCACGTTTTTTAAGTGAATTAATCGCTTCAATTGCGGAAGCACCAGTCGCTAGCATTGGATCAACTACTACAATTTCTCTTTCTTCAATGTCTTGTGGTAGTTTTACAAAATACTCAACCGCTTCTAGTGTTTCGGGATCTCTGTATAACCCAACATGACCTATTCTTGCTGCTGGCACTAAATTTAAGATACCTTGTGTCATACCAAGTCCCGCTCTTAAAATGGGAATAAATGCTAATTTTTTACCTGTTAGTCTTTTAGCTATCATTTTAGTGACTGGTGTTTCAATTTCTACATCTTGTAACTCTAGATTTCTAGTTACTTCGTATGCCATCAACATACCAACTTCGTCTACGAGTTCTCTAAACTCTTTTGTACCTGTATGTACATCTCTAATGTAACTTAATTTGTGTTGAATAAGTGGGTGATCAAAAACATGTACGTTGCCCATAATTACTTCCTCCAATTTAATTATATAAAGGATGTTTCGTAGTTAATGCTTTAACTCTTTCTTGTCCTTCTTTTAATGTTGCTTCATTTTCAGGGTCTTTTAACACTAGACTAATAATTTTGGCTACTTCTTCAAATGCCGCTTCATCAAAACCACGTGTTGTAGCAGCTGGCGTACCAAGTCTTAAGCCACTTGTTACAAAAGGTTTTTCTTGATCAAATGGAATTGTATTTTTATTACAAGTAATACCTATTGAGTCCAAGGCTTCTTCTGCCACTTTACCAGTAATATTGACTGATCCTTTTACATCTACGCATACTAAATGATTATCAGTACCACCAGATACCACTCTAAAACCTTCTTTATTTAATGTATCAGCTAATACTTTTGCATTTTTTATAACTTGTTGTTGATATGTTTTGAAATCATCTTGAAGTGCTTCACCAAATGCTACAGCTTTAGCAGCAATAACATGTTCTAAAGGGCCACCTTGAATGCCTGGGAAGATTGTTTTATCAATTTGTTTTTTGTATGCTTCTTTACATAAAATCATACCACCACGAGGACCTCGTAATGTTTTATGTGTCGTCGTAGTTACAAAATCAGCGTATTCTACTGGGCTTGGATGTAGTCCCGCAGCTACTAATCCAGCGATATGTGCCATATCTACCATCAATTTAGCACCAACTTCATCAGCAATTTCTCTAAAACGTTTGAAATCTATTGTTTTTGAGTATGCAGATGCGCCAGCAACAATTAATTTAGGTTGATGTGCTTTTGCTACTTTTAAAACTTCGTCATAGTCTATTTGTTCGCTCTCTTTGTCGACACCATATTCGACAAAGTTATAAAATTGACCACTAAAGTTTACTGGTGCCCCATGAGTTAAGTGTCCACCATGACTTAAATTCATACCTAATACAGTATCTCCGTGTTCTAATGCAACGAGATAAACAGCCATATTTGCTTGTGAACCAGAATGTGGTTGAACGTTAACATGTTCTGCACCAAACAATTGCTTTGCTCTTTCAATAGCTAATGTTTCAGATACATCTACGTATTCACAACCACCATAATATCTTCTGTTCGGATAACCTTCAGCATACTTGTTAGTTAATACGGAACCTTGAGCTTCCATAACTGCTTCCGACACAAAGTTTTCTGATGCGATTAACTCTATGTTGTTATTTTGACGGTTGAACTCGTTTTGAATCACTTCATAAATTTCTTTATCTTGATCTTTAATAAATGACATTAGTAAACCCTCGTTTCTGTATTAGTTATATTTTGCTCTTTCGCCACCAATTTTCTTAGGTCTTGAAGAAGCGATTGTAACAATTGCTTCGCCAATTTGCTTCACACTTGTACGCTCAGGTATCGCTACATGTTTAATATGCATACCGATTAATGTTTGGCCAATATCAATACCTTTTGGAACGTTAATTGTTTCAACGACTATAGGGTCAGCCATATGTTGATATGCATATGTAGCTAAACTACCTCCAGCATGGACATCAGGTACAACGGTTACTTCTTCCATCGTTAGGGGGTCGAAATTTGCTTTTTCAATAGTAATTGCTCTATTAATATGTTCACAGCCTTGAAATACGAAAGAAACGCCTGTTTCCGTTTCAATCTCTTTTAATGCTTCAAATATATCTTTTGCTACTTCCATTGATCCAACACTACCTATGCGTTCGCCAATCACTTCTGAAGTAGAACAACCTATAATGCAAAGCTCATCGTCCTTAAAGAAAGATTTAGACTTTAGTTCATCTAATAACGCTTTTAAATCCTCCATGTTCAACACCCCTTATTTATTTTGATAAAAAGTATGCCAAAATACATAAGTCCAATCAGACAAATTTAATTGCTAGCAAATTTGCTACACGTTATTATTATAACGTATTTAATGAGTTACTCATACCAATTTCACATATTTATTTACTCTAATATTTTATTTTTTAATTTTTCAATCAATGAATTTAATTCATTATAAATTTCAAGATAATCTGATTTAGTTCCTCCAAATGGGTCAGCGACATCATCACCATGCAATACATATTCACCTAAAGTGAATATTTGTGTGCCTCTTCCATACATTTGTTTAATTGCTTCTTTATGGCTTGTTGACATTGTCAAAATAAGATCTGCATTCATATCAATTTCAGTGAAATTTCGAGCATTTTCTGGTATTGGTAATTGTTTTTCTCTTACGATAGCGCGTGTATATTCTGATGTAGGCGCACCATCTATTGCAAACAATCCACGTGATGCAACTTCAATATCTGGCATTTTAGCTTTTGCAATACTTTCTGCCATCGGACTTCTGCAAGTATTTCCAGTACATACAAAAACGATTTTCATAAAGTTTCTCCTTTAACAATGGTATAATTTGCTGCCTTTTGCATACGATTCATGATAGCAACTGCATCATCACGATTTTCAAATCCAAATATATAAGCCTCTTTAATATTTTCATTTTGGTCTATGTCGTGCAATATTTGATACAAATTATGATTTGCACCTTTAATATCTCTTTCATTTTCACACAGTGGAATGAAAATTGCATTTTCAGGAATATATTTAAGCTTATCTTTTGGAAATATAAAAGCGACATTACGCCAATCTTTATCCGAAGATAGTTGTTGATGAACCGCGTATACAATTGTTATTGGGGTATCTGGTGCATAATGTTTATATTTCATTCCTGGAGCTATGGGCTTTTCTTGATTCAAGTCCTCTTTTGTTGAAATAGAGCCAGGCAACACATTTTCAATCATAGATTTGGTAATAGACCCTGGACGAGCTATCCTAAACGGATATTGTGTACAATCTAACACTGTACTTTCTAAACCTTCTTCACTTTGGTCACCATTGACAATACCATCAATTCTTTGGTTTAAATCACGATATACGTGTTCAAAATTAGTAGGAGAAGGTCTACCACTTAAATTAGCACTGGGCGCAGCAATCGGTATATCTACAAACTCTAATATTTTCCTTCCAATCGGGTGACTCGGCATCCTAACTGCTATGGACGAAAGTCCACCACTTACACTTTCACATAAATAACCTTTTTTAAGTGGTAAAATAAATGAAATTGGCCCAGGCCAAAATTGATTCATTAGCATCCTAACTTCTTGTGTAATATGCTTTGTAAATGCGTCTAATTGTTTAACATGATGTATATGAACAATAAGAGGGTTATCTGACGGTCTACCTTTTGCTGCATAAATATTTTTGATAGTCTGTTCATTTCTTGCATCACCACCTAAACCATATACGGTTTCAGTCGGTATTGCGATGAGTCCACCAGCTTCAAAAACATTTTTAATTTCGTTATAAGTATCTAAATTAACGTCATCTGTCAGATGATTCCTCAGATTCCATATTTTTGTTTTCATCTATACACACCCTTTCATCTTAATTTCAATTTTAAAACAAAATAAGAAGTTATGCACCTTCATGACTTATCATGTTCAGCACACAACTTCTTAAATTACCATTTGAAAGAAATAATTCTATCATTATTGTTAATATCTTTTATTATTTGAACACAAACAGCAGGATATTTTTCTTCAATTTTTTTCTTTAAAGTAAGGCCTTGTTTATAACCAATTTCAAACACAACTATTGCGTTGGGCAATAATACATCTGGCAATTGTTCTAAAATCTTATCATAAACTTGAAAACCATTATCTTCAGCAAATAAAGCACTGGTAGGTTCATATCTCAATACTGTATCTTCCATTAAACTTTTTTCGCTATCAGCTATATAAGGTGGATTTGAAATTAAGCCATTCACTTTAATATTTTTCTCTATCAAAGGATTTAAAGCATCACCTTGTAGAAATGTAATGTCTACATCATGATACTGAGCATTGTTTTTTGCCACCGATAAAGCTGCATCGTATAAATCTGTAGCTAAAACGTCCAAGTATTGATTCATTTTTTTAAGTAAAATAGGTATGTTCCCACTACCTGTTCCTATATCTACAACTTTATCCCCGGACTTCACCAAATTATAAAAATGTAGTACTACTTCTTCTGTTTCAGGTCTCGGAATTAAACAGTGTTCATTCACTTTAAATATTTCACCATAAAAAGATTGTGTGCCTACAATATACTGAATAGGTTCACCTTGTAACATCCTTGCTTCGGCATTATCAAACAACGCGATGTGTGCTTCTGTCATAATTTCGTCAGCCTGCAACAAATAATCTGTTTTTTGCCATTGAAATAAATCAAGCATTAACCATTCAGCTCTTGTTACTTCAATATTTTTGGCTTCACATTTGCTTTGCGCAATCTTCAATCTTTCTCTATAATTCACCGTCATTCAGTTCTTTCAATTTATCTGCTTGTTCAGCTAAAGTTAGTGCATCAATAATCTCGTCTAACTTACCTTCCATAACTTGCTCTAATTTTTGCAATGTCAATCCAATACGATGATCCGTCACACGACTTTGTGGGTAATTGTATGTTCTAATTCTCTCTGAACGATCACCTGAACCGACAGCTGATTTACGTTGTGCTGCATACTTTTGTTGTTCTTCTTGTAATTTCATATCAAACAAACGTGCTTTTAACACTTTCATTGCTTTTTCACGGTTTTGAATTTGAGATTTTTCTGATGAAGTAGCAATGACACCCGTCGGCAAGTGTGTAATTCGAACGGCAGAATCTGTTGTATTTACGTGTTGCCCACCTGCACCACTAGAACGATAAGTATCAATTTTAATATCTTCATTACGAATTTCTATCTCAACATCTTCAACTTCTGGTAATACCGCAACTGTAGCTGTAGATGTGTGAATACGTCCGCCTGACTCTGTTGCTGGTACACGTTGTACACGATGTGCACCATTTTCGTATTTCAATTTACTATATGCGCCTGTGCCTGAAACAGAGAAACTAATCTCTTTGTATCCACCATGGTCACTTTCAGTAGCTTCTACTATATCTGTCTTATAACTATGCGCTTCAGCGTATCTAGAGTACATTCTAAATAAATCACCCGCAAATATCGCAGCTTCGTCTCCACCAGCTGCTGCACGAATTTCAACAATTACATCTTTTTCATCATTTGGATCTTTTGGAATTAACAAGAATTTTAATTCTTCTTCTAATTCTGGAATTTTTTGGCTCAATTCTTGTTTTTCATCTTTGAGCATTTCAACTTCTTCTTCATCTTTTGTTTCTTGTAACATCTCATCTATTTCGGTTACATCTTCTTTAACTTGTTTATATTCTCGATATACTTCAACTGTTTTTTGCAAATCAGCCTGTTCTTTTGAATATTTTCGTAAATTGTCTGGGTTATTTACGACTTCAGGATCACTTAACATTTCATTTAATTGCTCGTATCTTTCTTCTACAATGTCTAATTGATCAAACACTACATTTCCTCCTTCTCATGATTACTTGGTGCAACGATATGATGTGCCCTACATCTAGGTTCATAGCTTTCGTTTGCGCCGACGAGAATCACAGGGTCATCTATTTTTGCTGGGTTGCCATCAATTAACCGTTGTGTACGGCTTGACGACGAGCCACATACTGCACAAACAGCTTGTAGTTTAGTCACTTCTTCACTTACTGCTAACAAATGAGGTATCGGCTCAAATGGTTCACCTCTGAAATCCATATCTAAACCTGCAGTAATCACTCTATGTCCCTTTTCAGCTAATTCTTCTACAATATGAACAATGTTGTTTTCAAAAAATTGAACTTCATCGATTGCTATAATATCAAATTTTGATAAATCGTGTTTATAAATCTCAGCTGCTGTTGAGATATTAATTGCCTCAATTGCATTGCCATTATGCGAAACAATCTTATCTTTATGATAGCGGTCATCTATTGCTGGCTTAAATACAACCACCTTTTGTTTAGCATATAGTCCACGTCTTAAGCGACGAATTAATTCTTCAGATTTTCCACTAAACATACTTCCAGTTATACATTCTATCCAGCCGGAATGATAAGTTTCATTCATTATGCGTTCCACCCTTTTTCAAAACATAATCGGTTTATTATATCATATTTTCTATCTTAAAATATCAATTTCTCTTAAGTTCTCTGTAATTTTATATGTAATTAATGTACTAAAATATTGTCACTCTTCAGTTTTAACCTATCCATCATCCATATTAAATAAAAAAGCATTCTCATAAAATGAGAATGCCTTATTACAACAATTATTCGTTGCTTGATTTGAATCCGAATTTCTTGTTGAAACGTTCCACACGACCATCCGCAGCAGCGAATTTTTGACGTCCTGTGTAAAACGGATGTGAATCAGAAGAAATATCTAAACGAATAACTGGGTATTCATTTCCATCTTCCCATTCCATCGTTTCTGATGAAGATTTTGTTGAACCACTTAAGAATTTAAAGTCTGTAGTTGTATCTAAAAAGATAACTTTGTGGTATTCAGGATGAATATTTTGTTTCATTTTTTTTCAGCTCCTTTGCCCTGAACCATCTGGAACAGAGTTGTTTGTGAGTTTTTTTACCCAATACTTGATAATTATAATTGTTATAAAACTAAAACGCAACCCTAAATCACATTTTTAAATGATAAGCCACTTTAAATAATTGGCTTTCCAGTTTTAGTACTCTCCTTGGCAGCTTCCTGTAATTGTTCAAAGAATTCTTGATTCGTTTTTGTTCGTTTTAATTTTCTTACAAATCTTTCTGTAAAATCAAGTGAATCTGTAAACATATTACGCAGTTGCCAAAGTGATTCTAAATCTTTTGGTGATATTAGTAATTCCTCTTTACGTGTAGAACTTCGGCCAATATCAATAGCTGGAAAGACACGACGTTCAGCTAATTTGCGGTCAAGATGTAATTCCATGTTTCCTGTTCCTTTAAATTCTTCATATATCATATCATCCATACGAGAACCAGTATCCACTAACGCAGTAGCTAATATCGTCATACTACCACCAGCTTCAATATTTCTAGCTGCACCAAAGAACGCCTTAGGTTTGTGTAAAGATGCTGGATCTAAACCACCTGAAAGTGTACGTCCACTTGGTGGGATAACCAAGTTATATGCACGCGCAAGTCTTGTAATTGAATCCATTAAAATAATGACATCTTTACCAATTTCGACTAAACGCTTTGCACGTTCTAATAGTAATTCTGCTACTTTGACATGGTGCTGTGGAGGTTCATCAAATGTTGAATGAACAACTTCTGCTGATTCAACAGAACGCTCTATATCAGTAACCTCTTCGGGTCTTTCACCCACAAGTAGCACAAATAATTCTGCATCAGGTTTATTAATTGCGATGGCATTTGCAATTTCTTTCAATAATGATGTTTTCCCAGCTTTAGGTGGGGCAACAATCAAACCACGTTGTCCTAAACCGATTGGAGTAATTAAATCCATAATACGTGTAGAATAATTTTCTTTTGTTGTTTCTAACTTGATGCGTTCTTCTGGGTATAAGGGTGTTAACGCTTGGAAATGTGGTCTTTTCTTAACTTCTTCTGCATTCTCATCATTGACAAAATCTACTTGCAGCAAACCATAATACTTTTCATTATCCTTTGGTTTTCTTACTTTACCAGTTACTTTATCGCCTCGTTTAATTTCAAAACGACGTATTTGACTAGCAGATATATAAATATCTTTTTCACCTTTTGAATAATTGACAGTTCTTAAGAAGCCGTAACCATCTTGTTGGATATCATCTAAGATACCTTCCATATAATAGTTTCCATCTTTTTCCATCTGTGCTTCCATAATTGCAAGAACTAACTCTTTTTTATTTAATTTACTATAGTTTGTTAATTTCAGTGATTTTGCTTTTTGAGTGAGATCTTTAGTAGTGTAATTTTTATATAACTCGTGGAACGATTCGTACTGAGGTGATGTTCGTACTTTTTCAGGCATTATCTTGCACCCATTTCATAAATAAGTTTTAAATAACATAATGAACTACGCTATTTACCTTTATAACTATAGCAAATATTTTATTTAATTACAAAATGTATTTCAATAATTGAAATTTATAAATACTGCTTTAAAGCTAATTAGTTAATAAAACAGTATGTTAAATTGTAAAACTTTACTTTATAATTCAAATTTTCTAAATTTAATAAGCCCCAAGATATAAATATCTTTAGTTCAAGCGTAATTATCAAATGCTATTAAAACAATATAGAAGTCGCTATTTACATATCGCGATGTACTGATATTAGGAATTAAAATTTCAATTTCAACGAATAAAATAAGCTAATCTTAGTTTATAGCGATTTGAAAACGTGCTGATGCCCAGGGAAATGATTTGAATGAGAGACTACAGGCTCGAATCATATCTCCAGGCAAAGCATGCACGATTGAAATCGCAAGATTTAAAAAATGACTAATCCACCATTTATATTCATGTCCAGTTAAATTATTTAGTAAATTCAAAAATTTAAATTTCTATTTGGTGGTATATGATAAATCATGTTTTCCACTGTTATAAAATAGTTACTTCTTTAGATAATACGAAAATGTTTTTGTATAAAGACACAACACTTATAGCGAATTGAAAACGTGCTGACGCCCAGGGAAATGATATGAACGAGAGACTACAGGCTCGAATCATATCTCCAGGCAAGCATGCACGATTGAAATCGCAAGATTTAAAAAATGACTAATCCATAAGCCTACGGATTAGTCATTTTTAAGCGTGAGATTTTTGTCTCAGTTTATTTTTGTTACAACATCTCACTAAGTTTTTATAATAAATTATGAATTATAATATCCTGCAATGGATTTAACTTCTAAGAATTCTTCTATACCATAATCTCCCCATTCGCGTCCTAAACCTGATTGTTTGTAACCACCGAATGGTAAATCTGGTTTACGTCCTGCTTCGTTAATTTCAACTGTTCCAGCCTCAATTGAACGGGCTACTTTGTGAAGTTTTTCTTTATCTTGTCCATATACATAACCAGCTAAGCCATATTTCGTATCATTCGCAATTTCAATAGCTTCGTCTAAATCATTATACGTAATTACAGACATTACAGGACCAAAAATTTCTTCTTGTGCAATAGTCATATCATTTTCAACATTATTAAAAATAGTTGGTCTTGCAAAATAACCTTTTTCTAAGTTTTCAGGTTTTCCAGGACCACCATATAATAATTCGGCACCTTCTTCTACACCTTTATCAATATATGATTGCACTTGATCAAATTGTTTTTTGCTAATAATTGGTCCTACTTGTGTACCTTCTTCACGAGGATCACCAACTTTAACTTGGCTAAATTTTTCTTTAACAGCTGTTAAGAATTCTTCTTTTATACTTGCTGGTACTAAAGTTCTTGTTCCTGCAGTACAAACTTGTCCTGTGTTATTAACGACTTTGCCAGTAGCTGCACTTGCAGCGCCATCGATATCAGCATCATCTAAAATGATATATGGAGATTTGCCTCCTAATTCCAATGATACTTTTTTGAAGTCTTCAGCTGCTTTTTTCATAATACTCGCACCAGTTGGACCAGAACCAGTAAAGGACATCATTCTTACTTTTGGATGTTCGCTAAGCGGATTTCCCACACCTTGACCGTCGCCATTTACTAAGTTAAACACACCTTTAGGTACGCCAACTTTATCAAATATTTCTGCTAAAATAATTGCTGCAAATGGTGTTTCTTCTGATGGTTTTAACACGACCGGACTTCCTGCCGCAAAGGCTGCAGCTAATTTTAATGAAGTTTGGTTAGTAGGGAAATTCCACGGTGTAATTAACCCTGCAACACCAATCGCTTCTTTGACGACTAAATCGTCACCGCGTCTTTCTTCAAATTCAAAATTATCTAATGCGTCTCGTGCTGCTTCAAAATGATCTAATCCCATTTGGTAATGGACATTTTCAGATACTTTTAAAGGAGCTCCTAATTCGTCGGTTATTGCGTCAACGATATCATCTTTTCTATTTTTATATTCTTGAACGATTTTATCTAAAAGTTCTTTTCTTTCTTCTACAGAACTGTGTCTAAATTCCAAATATACTTTATCTGCCGCTTCTACCGCTTTATCAACATCTTCTTTATTACCTTTAGCAATTTTACCTGCTACTTCTTCAGTTGCTGGGTTGATAACATCAAGTGTTTCTCCGCTTGAACTTTCTACCCATTGTCCGTTGATATATTGTTTAGTGAAGTTTCTCATCTATTATTCACTCCTTAATTTGTGTTCATATTTTCATTCTAACCTAGATTTTTAATTTTAAAACATATCTGCTCATATTAAATCTTTTCAAACGTTGTTATTACAGGCTTTTACGCATAATAATCGCATATTATTCTAATAGCATTAACGAATGTCATGACGATATGAAATAACACTTATAACTTAAAAATTTTGCTTATTATCTTATAATTATTAAGCATAATACATATGATGATCACCTAAGTCATTTTAAATTATTGCAGAAAAGATAACTCAACAATAAATAAAAAAGCTATAAAGCAATCTTTGTTTAAAGATTGCTTTATAGCTAACCTAAGTGTGTTAAAAATAACCTCGACGTAACATTTATCTATAAATAAATATTACGTAGAATATCAAACTAAAAAGCTAAAATCTTTAGCCTTCTAACTCGATATATTCTTGGGCCCATTTTTCCATAGGAACCAATGCCGTTGCCAAGGCATCACCTTTATCTGTAAGTTGGTATAAAATGTTCATCGGACTAGTAGAAATAATCTTTTTCTCTACAAGCCCCCATTCATTTAGGTCTGTTAATTTTATGCTAAGTGCACGAGGCGTAATTGTTTTCAAATCACGCTTCATATCAGAAAAATGAGCAGATTTTTCTGTGCATCTAGACAAGTAATTAATGATAAGACCGTTCCAACTTCTGCCTACTATTTTAAAGGTCTCTTCTAGATAAGGGCAAACCTCCATGGTCATCACCTCATATCAATTATATTTACCACTGCATAAACTATAATTATGTTTTATTCATTCAGTATAATTATTATACCACATATTTTATATTTTTTCAGTCCAAATGTCTGCACCAAGTGATTTTAGTGTTTTAACAATGTTAGTATAACCACGATAAATATGCTTTACATTGTAGATTGTAGTAACACCTTCAGCCAATAAACCAGCTACAATAAGACAAGCACCTGCACGTAAGTCACTCGCGTATACTTCTGCACCAGTTAATTTTGATGGTTTGATCGTAGCAGTACCATTATCTGATGTAATATTAGAACCCATTTTTTTAAGTTCTTCTACGTGCTTGAATCTAGCAGGATAAATTGTTTCAGTCACAAAAGATACGCCATCAGCCATAAATAATAACGGCGTGATAGGTTGTTGTAAATCTGTGGCGAAACCAGGATATACTAATGTTTTGATATCTACACTAGCATATGGTGCACTCCTCTTAATTATTGCACTATCATCGCTAACATTGATGTCTACACCAAGCTCTTTCAACTTAACAGTTAATGGCTCAACATGAGTAGGAATAATGTTATTAATCACAATATCTTCACCACAAGCTGCTGCAATACACATATATGTTCCTGCTTCGATTCTATCTGGAATCACCTGATGATGTGATCCATGAAGATGTTCAACACCTTTTATTTTAATAGTACTCGTACCAGCACCTTTAATATTTGCACCTAAACTTGTTAAAAAGTTTGCTACGTCAACAACTTCAGGTTCTTTCGCTGCGTTTTCAATTACAGTTTGCCCTTCAGCTCGAACTGCTGCCAACATAATGTTAATTGTAGCACCTACACTAACAATATCTAAAAATATATTAGCTCCTATTAAACGATCAGCTTCAATTTTCATAGATGTTTCACTGGATTCATCAATATGCGCACCTAATGCTTTAAAACCTTTGATATGTTGATCAATCGGTCGTGGGCCTAATGGGCAACCGCCAGGTAAACCAATCACGCATTTTTTAAATCTACCTAACATTGCTCCCATCATATAGTATGATGCACGTAATGATTCTACTTTGTTATTAGGTAACGGCGCATTTTCAATTTCATTTGGATCAACTTCAAGAGTCATACCTTCTAAGTTTGCCTTAATGTTCAAATCACCTAGTAAACTCACAAGCGTTTCAACATCTGAGATTTGTGGCAACCCCTCTATTGTAACTTTATCTTCCGCTAAAATTGTTGCTGGAATAATTGCTACAGCACTATTTTTTGCTCCATGATTATTAACTTCACCTTTTAGTGTTTGACCGCCTCTAATTTTTATTACTTCTTGAGCCATTCGCTTGATCTCCTTTGTCTTTCAATCAGTATTTCAATTTAATTACATTATTTGCATTATAAAGTAAAAAAATACAGTTTGCAAAACACACCAATGAAACAAAACCTTTTTAATTTAAAATTATGTATTGCTTCACTTTTATATATACTATAATGATATATTTATTCCCGATTTAATAGGATTCAAATCCTATTTGTCTTATTTCTGTTTAAAAATTATGTTAATTTTTTCAATTTACTTAATTTTAATGCTCATAGATTATAACATAAAAAAATAAGACTGCGACATTAAAAATTGTCGCAGTCTTATCTGTTTAACCAACTAGATTGTTATAAAATACTAACTTTTTTATCATAAGCTGATTATTTCGCTCTATTTGATGTACCAAACTCTTTAATTTTACCAATTACTGTTGTTTTAATTGCTTCGCGTGCTGGTCCTAAATATTTACGAGGATCATACATTTCTTGATCATTGTCTAAAGCTTCACGTACTGCTTTAGCAGAAGCAATTTGGTTTTCTGTATTAACATTGATTTTTGCAGTTCCAAATGGAATCGCTTTTTGAATGTCTTTAGTTGGAATACCAGTT
Source organism: Staphylococcus sp. GDH8C109P (assembly GCF_017893405.1). Taxonomy (NCBI): domain Bacteria; kingdom Bacillati; phylum Bacillota; class Bacilli; order Caryophanales; family Staphylococcaceae; genus Staphylococcus; species Staphylococcus sp. GDH8C109P. Next base: position 51,784 of record NZ_JAESMX010000023.1, read on the forward strand.
CCACCATGTAATACTAATGGTAAACCTGTTGAAGCACCGATTTCTTCCATTTCTTTAAATCCTAATTTTGGTTCACCTTTATACGGTCCATGAACTGAACCTAATGCTGGTGCTAATGTATCAATACCTGTTTTTTCAACAAGTTCTTGACACTCTTTAGGATCTGCGTAAATAACACCTTCAGCAACAACATCGTCTTCTTGTCCACCAACTGTACCTAATTCAGCTTCTACTGATACACCATGTTCGTGAGCATATTCAACTACTTTTGATGTAATTGCTATGTTATCTTCAAATGATTCATGAGAAGCATCAATCATAACTGAAGTGAATCCAGCATCAATAGCTTCTTTACATTTATCAAAACTTGAACCATGATCTAAGTGGATTGCAACTGGAATCGTAATTTCTTTATCATGCATTAAGCCTTCTACCATTTTAACTACTGTATAAAATCCACCCATGTAACGTGCTGCACCTTCAGAAACTCCTAAAATAACTGGAGCATTTTCTTCTTGTGAAGCTTCCAATATCGCTTGTGTAAATTCTAAGTTATTTAAGTTGTATTGGCCAACTGCATAACCATTTTCTTTTGCATCGATTAACATTTCTTTCATTGAAACTAAAGGCATGAAAGTTCCTCCTTAGTGCATTAAGCACATATTTTTACAATTTAATTATATCAAAATCCCAAGCGATTTGCATTCTTCTATTCAATTGTAAGCGTTTTTAATTTATTTTTTAAATTTATTACTTTTAAATCAGTCTTAATTTTCTTGTTTTTATATAAAATTGCAATATTTACTACCATTATTTACAATAAGTTGAGTGAATAGAATGGAGGTACATAAATGTCTAAAATTTTGAATACACAATTAAATGGTGTTTTTAATCGAATAGAAGCACAAGCTTTAGATATTCAAATGGCAGCTCAATGCTTAATTCAAGCCATTGGCGGTGAAGGTAATGTATATGTTAAAGGTTATGGAGATTTGAATTTTTTTGAAAGCTATATATTAAACAGTAATGAAAAATTAGAGTCTAGTACAGCGCTACGCTCACTCAATACATTTGAAGATATTGATACAACAGATAGAGTGTTGCTTTTTTCTCCTTATTATACTGAGGATGTAGAAAAAGACGTTAACGCACTAATTGCAAACGATGTAGATTTTGTCTTAATTTGTAATAAACCAAAGACAGAAAACTTTCAGGATCATTTATTTCATTTTGTTAATTTAAGTACACCTAGACCAATTATCTATACGGAAGATTACGATAAAATTGTTATACCACATCCTATTGCATTTAACTATATTTATTATGATATCTATACACAAATGGTTGAAATGGTTAGAGATTTAAATCTTTAACTTTTCATCAAATTTAATAGACAATCTGACTTAAAAAAGGCTGAAACGTATGTTATCGTTTCAGCCTTTTTACAACCATATTTACTTAATTTGTTGGTGTTTCAAAGATGCTTCTATAAACGCTTTGAATATAGGTTGCGGTCTATTAGGTCTAGATAGGAATTCTGGATGGAATTGACATGCGACAAAGAAATCATTTTCAGGAATTTCTACCATTTCGATTAATCTACCATCTGGACTAGTTCCAGAGAATATCATGCCTTTTTCTTCTAATTGATCTCTGTATTCATTATTGAACTCATAACGATGACGATGTCTTTCTTCTATATCAACTTCGCCATAAATTTTATGCGCTAAAGTTCCTTCTTTAATATGGCATGGGTATAAACCTAATCTTAAAGTACCTCCTAAATCTTCAATATCTTTTTGTTCAGGCAATAAGTCAATAATCGGATGTGGTGTCGAAGGATCTAATTCTGCAGAGTGTGCATTTTCAAAACCAAGTACATTTCTAGCAAACTCTACTGTAGCAAGTTGCATACCTAAGCAGATGCCGAAATATGGTACATTATTTTCTCTCGCGTATTTGATAGCGGAAATTTTACCTTCACTTGCTCTGAATCCAAATCCACCAGGAACTAAAATGCCGTCAACATCATTAAGGATATCGTGTACATTTTCATCAGTTACTTCACTAGAATCTATCCATTTAACTTCAATATCTTTTTTAAATGGATAACCTGCATGTTTTAATGATTCAACAACTGATAAATATGCATCTTGAAGACTGACATATTTACCAACTAAACCAATAGTTATTTTACCATCTAAACTATTAACTGTATCCAATAAATATTGCCATTCATCTAATTGAGTATCGTACTTAGCGTTAAGTTCTAAGCGTCTAATTACGATATCATCCATGTCCTGTTTACTTAATTGTAAAGGAATTTCATAGAGTGAATCTGCATCGCGACATTCAATTACACTTTCTTTGTTAATATCACAGAACAAAGCAATTTTATCTTTTAAATCTTGCGTTAATTCATATTCTGTACGTACTACGATTAAGTCAGGTTGAATACCTAACCCACGAAGTTCTTTAACACTATGTTGCGTTGGTTTTGTTTTCATTTCACCGGCAGCTTTTATAAATGGTAAAAGTGTACAATGTACATACATGACATTTTCACGACCTAAATCACTACGAATTTGTCTAATCGCTTCAATAAATGGTAATGATTCAATATCACCAGTAGTACCACCAATTTCAGTAATAACTACATCAGCATTTGTACTTTCTCCCGCTAACAGTAAACGTTCTTTAATTTCATTTGTAATATGAGGGATTACTTGGACCGTACCACCAAGATAATCACCACGACGTTCTTTTTTCAAAACATGTGAATAGACTTTACCAGCTGTAACATTTGAATATTTATTTAAATTAATATCAATAAATCTTTCATAATGTCCTAAGTCTAAATCTGTTTCCGCACCATCATCAGTAACAAATACTTCACCATGTTGGTATGGACTCATTGTACCTGGATCAACATTTAAATATGGATCAAATTTTTGTATTGTAACTTTTAATCCTCTATCTTTTAATAAACGTCCTAAAGATGCTGCTGTGATACCTTTACCTAATGAAGATACAACTCCACCAGTTACAAAAATAAACTTTGTCATTTTCTGCCTCCTATTATTAAAACAGTCATTCTCACAATACCAACAAAAATTTATGGTATGTTTCATTAATTATTGAAATGGTTATAATTTATCTAAACGTCAAAGTTTTATAATTTTTAAATATCATTATATTCACTATAAATAACGTCATAAATTAAAATTTTATAAAATTTGTATAGTAATTCAAATAAAAAAATCGCTCCCTCTCACAGCATTTGCAAGGGGGAGCGTATAATATTTATACACGTCGTCCTAATTAAAGGAGCCCGAATAAAATTTTATCATTTTCGCAGAAAAAGTCAAATGAATATTGATAGATTATTGATTAATTTTCTTTTTCTTCGTCCTCTTCATCATATTCATCTTCGTCTTCTTCTAAATCTTCATCTTCGTCATCATCTTCATCAATAACGATTTCATTTTCAGGAATTTCTTCGTCAACTTCTTCTTCGTCAGGTTCTTCGATTGTTTCTTGGTCATCAGTAACTGCTGGGATGTCATCATCGTCGTCGGCTTCATCTTCACCAAGTAATTTTAATGTCTTATCTTCTTCATCGTCGTCGTCTAAAATGTCGAATTTTTGGATAGTTGGTGCTATTTTTTCTTCAATATCAGCTACTGAATACCAATCACGTAAGCCCCATATATTTTCTCCAACATTTAGGAAACGACCATCTGTATTTAAGTCTGTATAGAATTGAACAATTCTATTCTCAATTTCGTGGTCTTCGTAATGACCTAATGCTTTAAATTCATCAATAATATCATATAAGTTCATTGTATCGCCTTTTTCAAGTAATAATGTATAGGCCATATCAATAAATGATTTCTCGTCAACCATTTCTTTAGTGTAATCTTGAATTCTCATTATTTATTCTTCCTTTCAGAGGCATTTATCCAAATCAGTACTATTCATCTTAAGTAATAATAACAAAAGTAAATTATAAATGACAATCCCTGATTTCGCAAACACTATTAATAATTTATATATTTTTCAAATACGGAAAAATCTTCAGCTGTTTCAATTTCAACAAAATTACTATTAATACATAATGGTTTTAATTCATTATTTTCCCCATAAAGTGTAATCGTTATAAGTTTTATACCTTTAAAATGCTTTCGAATATATGTAGGTAATTGTCTTAGTGCACTTTCTGCTATACCGTTATGTCTCTCTGATTTATCGACTTCAATTGAATTGATGTTCATACGTTGCCCATGTTGCTCAATTGCTATAAAACCTACTTTATCATCATCTTTCATCATATCAATGATATAAACGTCATAAGATGATGTATCTCCATTTGCTATTAATTTTAAAGAAGACACATGTTTAGAATCTAAATCTAAATAATAGAGACGTTCTTTGCCGATAGGTCCTTCTTCTTTCGTAGCAGCATGCATAAAACCTGCACGTTCATATACATTCCATGCACCTTTATTTTCTGCATCTACGACTAAGTATAAATGATTAAAATTTGGAAATAACTTTTGGACATATTGTGGCAAATACATCATCATTTTTGTACCATATCCAAACCCTTGAAAGTCTTCATTTACAGATAAAGAGCGAACATATATAACCTGTTTAGGTGTATCGTAACCTTCATGTTGATAATATTGATGTAATACAAAGAAACCGACTACTTCACCTTCATCATTTAAAGCGATGTTAGCCACTCTGTCTTCGTCTTTTAACGCATCATCAAGCACGTCTTTTGGCAAAGAAGAATATATCTGTTGACGCTCGCTCAATTTAAAATGATATAAAGCTGATTTATATTTGTCTTCAAAAACTTGAATTGTAATATTTTCAAATGATTCTTTAATAAACATATTTTATCCCCTATTGTGTTTAGCTTTTATTAGTTATTAATACCACTTTTGCATTAATATAATCGAAATTTGAACATTTTATCTTATTAGTCTAAGAAACAATTCATGAGCCAATTAACTTCAAACTGATCTTTCACTTGTCCATGCATCGCATTAAAAAATGTTTTAGATAGAGGCATATGTGGGTCTCCTGCTTCACTTAATTTATCATACACTTGTTTTTGAGTTGCCAAATCATCGAAAGTTAAAATAATGTTCGTATTGTCATTGCTCCATTCACGTCCATATGTACTGGAAATATGCAATACAACTGTTTCATTAACATGAAGTTCCGCATGTAAGGTTTCCCCATTTGTCTCATTTAATATTTTTTCGTTACCACCAAACGCATTTTTATAATATGCAAGTGCCTGTTCTACATCATCTACTTTAATAAACGGGCTTAAATTCATTAAAATCATCCCTTTCAAATTTTCTATAGTTGATTTTCCCTCATTTTATTATAATATAAGTTATAATGTAAATTTTTTAGGAGGTACACAGATGAAAATAGGCATTGATGCCGGCGGAACACTTATAAAAATTGTTCAAGAGGATAATGGCAACCGGCAATATACTACAAAATTAACTACGGAAATTAATGAAGTCATTGATTGGTTAGGACAACAATCATGTGAAAGTATTAGCTTAACAGGTGGTCAGGCTGGAACAATTCAAAATAAGTTAAAATGTGAATCACGTATTTTTGTAGAGTTTGATGCTGCTGCAAAAGGTTTAGAACTTTTGTTAGAAGAACAAGGTCATCATTTAGATAATTACATTTTTACTAATGTTGGTACCGGAACATCACTGCATTATTCAAATGGCGAAAAGCAACAACGTGTTGGCGGTGTAGGAGCAGGTGGCGGTATGATACAAGGCCTGGGTTATTTATTAACTGGATTAAAAGACTATAAAGAATTGACAGATACTGCCCAAAAAGGTGAGCGAGAATTTATTGATTTGAAAGTAAAGCATATCTATAAAGATAGTGAACCTCCGATTTCAGGTGATTTAACTGCAGCTAATTTTGGTCATGTGCTACACAATTTAGACAAAGATTTTTCAGATTCTGACAAATTAGCTTCATTGATTGGTGTCGTGGGGGAAGTCATTACTACGATGGCTATTACAGTAGCGAGAGAATACGATACTGAAAATGTAGCTTATATTGGTTCTTCTTTCCATAATAATCATTTACTTAAAGAAGTTGTTAAAGATTATACGATATTGCGTGGTTTCAAGCCATTTTATATTGAACACGGTGCCTTTTCCGGCGCATTAGGTGCAATACATTTACAATAAAATTTACCATGACATAGGTATAAAGAATTGAACTTTCTATACTTATGTCATGGTAAAAAAATGGAAACAGCTATTTCATTTGATGATGACTATTCCTTCAAAATAACTACTTCCATTAGTTCATATATTCATTTACATTAAAACGGTAATTGATCTAATACTTTTTGAGCTGAGACTACAGTACCTACAACACCTGATTTCAAATCGATTGCTACTGCTTTATCATCATCTCTTAAAATATCTAACCATTCTGCGAAGACTTCACCTTCTATTTCAATGATATCGCATTCTTCAAAGTCTTCATTTCTTACTTTTTCTGCTCTATTTCTAATACTCCATACTGGCATAATATGTGGTTTTTGATGTTCGTCATCACTAATCATGATAAATTGTTTTTCATTTTTATTTGTTAAACCAAACACAGCGTCTTCTTTCGCCACATCTATTATAAATTCTTTGAGACGAATTTCATCTAAATCTGACATTAATTCATTTGTAAAATCAATAATATTGACTAAATCACCATCTGTTTGAGATGACGCATTCATCAACACTTCTTCACCTTGTGCAAACATATCATCCATTTCATAAGTTACAAAACGATCAATATCGATTTTTTTAAGCTTATCATAATCGGTGTCATGTTTATTTAAGAAAGTTTCAGCTGTTTCTTTTTGAGTCCAAACACAAATGACATCCTTCCCTAAAATTTCATGTCTAATTAATTGTTTTGATTTTGTTGCTATATAAAAATATTCGTTTACTAGAATATCTTGAAAAAATGAACTTGCTTTATAAGACATCATTACACCTTCAATTCATTAAAATATTTAACTATATTTAAAATATAAATGAGTATATTACTATAGTCAATTAACGTCATACAATAAATATTAAAATTTTAATATATCTAAACAATAAACTTAAGTTATCAAATACTATTAAATGAAATTTTACTATATTTCTGATTTTATTTTTAATTCTTCTAAAAATTGTTGTTCTAACTTTTCAACACGTTTTTGTGACTGTCCATGCCAAATACATGCAAATCTTGAAGGCACGTTTTCATTTTTATACCAATCGCCATCATAATATGATAGTGGAAATAAGCACCCCATGTTTACATATTTTATAATTGTCTGAAAGAAATGTTCATTATCGTTAGGTGAAATATAACTATAAAACTTTTGATATCCAGATTGCATTAATGGATCTAATAAAAGCATACTCGTCGATCCATTTTGTCTAAAATTCAAATCAATCGCAAATATATCACCATGTTTATCTAATAGTAAATCAAAGCCTGCAATTCCAAAATAACCTTTGGTCACGCCTATTTCCATAATTTCTTTGCCAGCTTGAATGACTGATTCAGGTACATCTTGTACATTTTGATTGCCACTATAATGACCATATTTGTCTGTAATTTGCTCTGATGTTCCAATATAGTGAATTTCCCCGTCCTTTTCACATGCAAATTGCACACAATAATTAGCAATTTCTTGAATTTTTTGTTCAATAATAATTGTGTCAGTTTCTGCTCTTGCTTGTTCAATACGGGATTTTGCTTTAATTAAATCAGCTTCGTCATAACAAATCATCACACCATAGCCACCTGCAGTTGGTAGATCATCACCTGGCTTCAAGACAAAAGGGAATTCCCAATCTGCAATCGCACCTTCGAAATCTTCTATTTTTACCACTTCACGTGCAGGTAAATATTTTTGATTAGTCCATTCTGGAATACGTGCTTTATTATTTAAAGCAACAAAGATATCTTTATCCATAGCGTAATATTCTTTTTCTAAAATAGATTCACTATGAATGTATTGAAAATAAATACGTTTATTATCTTGTTTAGCGAGTTCCCTTATTGTTTGTTCGTAAGTAGCTTGGTTGTCAAAAGTGTAAATATTTGTAGGCATTGGCTTGCCAATCATTTCCAATAATATTTCTAATTTCTTTGTGGCGCTAGCTTTATGAACAATAACAGGCATTTGATCAGCAATAATTAATTCTCTACCAGTCAAAAAATTAGATTGATGTTCTTCTGGTTCTAACCATGGATTTGATATATAAGATGGTCTAGAACTATATACGACATCATCATTGTATAAATCACTAAGTGTTAATTTAGGGCGTTGAGTACTTAGTTTTTTCATTTTTTGTTCCCCTTTATATAGTGATGCTGTTCAATTATTTCGTTTAATTCTGCTTGATTTTCTATTAATTCCAATCCCATTAACGCAAGGACTTTAGCACCTCTTATTAAAGCTTGATCTCCATGAGCACTCCCTGCTGCTTCACGAAAACGATGCGTATGGCCTACTAAATTCCTAGAACCTATTTTAATATGAGGATGAATCGTTGGCACAACGTGACTTACATTACCCGTATCTGTCGAACCAAAACCAAAATCATCATCTATGACCGCTTCTCCCATTTTCGTCGCATATTTTGCAAATAAGTCATCTAATTTAGGTGTCTTAATAAATTCATTGACACCATTTTGTATAGGGCCAAATTCAAAGTCGCAACCTGTTTGAATAGCAGCACCCTTTGCAATTTGCCCTACTCTATCAGTTAATATATCTAATTCTTTACGTGATGTTGCACGTGTATAAAAACGCGCATGAGTATAGTCTGGAATAATATTAGCAGCTTTTCCACCATCTAATATAACGCCATGAACCTTTTGACTTTTTTTTGATATGTTGTCTTAACTGAGCCACACCATTAAAATACGCAATCATTGCATCTAAAGCATTTCTTGCTTCTTCAGCGTTTTCAGAAGCATGCGTACTTTTACCGTAAAATTTAATATCTAAAACATCTACCGCTAATGTATTAATTGTTTTGTAAGTTTCATTACCTGGATGAACCATTAAAGCAACATCCATTTCATCTACAATCCCTTCTTTAACATAAGCAGCTTTTGTGCTCCCATTGACACCGCCCTCTTCGGCTGGACAACCAAGTATTACTACTTTTCCACCTGTTTGTTCAATCACTTGCTTCAAAGCTATACCAGCAAATGTACTTGCCGTACCTATAATATTATGACCACAAGCATGACCTAGACCTGGTAAAGCATCATATTCTGCTAAAAATCCAATGGTTGGACCATCGATGTCTGAATCATAACGCGCAATGAAACCCGTAGCATAACCTGCAATGTTGGTTTCAACTTCAAAATCATGCTTTTCCAAATCTTCAATTAACGTTCTTGAGGCAAATATTTCTTCATTCCCTAATTCAGGTCTTTGATGGATGAGGTGGCTCATCTCTATGTATGATAATTTTTCATTTTCTATATAATCCAATATGATTTGTTCATGTGTCATTTTCAATACAACTCCCTTGTACTACAACATTTTACACGTATTATTATTATTTAAATTATAAAAATGAATATTCAATACTAAACGTGCAAAATACATTTTGATTATTACTTATTCTATCCGTTTTGGTTAATTCTGTCATTATTTTTCTGAAATTTTAAAAAATGATAATTACTTCTATTTTCTAAAATTTATAGAAATTGTAAATACTACTACGTCTTGTTACAATTATGATAATTATTATTTTAGGAGGACATCACATGCCAAAAATGAACGTTGAAAGTTTTAATTTAGATCATACCAAAGTTGTAGCACCATTTGTTCGACTTGCAGGTAAAATGGAAGGTGCTAATGGGGATGTTATCCATAAATATGACATTCGTTTCAAACAGCCCAATAAAGAACATATGGAAATGCCTGGTTTACATTCATTAGAACACTTAATGGCAGAAAATATTAGAAATCATTCAGATAAAGTGGTTGATATCAGTCCAATGGGTTGTCAAACTGGATTTTATGTATCTTTTATAAATCACAGTGATTACGATGATGTGTTAAATATCATTGAAAAAACACTTCAAGATGTATTATCCGCGACAGAAGTTCCTGCGTGTAATGAAGTACAATGTGGTTGGGCTGCTAGCCATTCATTAGAAGGTGCAAAAGAAATTGCACAGGCATTTTTAGATAAAAAAGATCAATGGCATGATATTTATGGTGAAGATAAATAATATCTAATTACCAATATAACGTTAGATATCAAAAATCGAATTGATTTAAAAAGATTAATATAAAAGGTTGAGACAAATAATTTGTCTCAACCTCAGAATGTAATCGAACCCTTTGTATTAATTTGCAAAGGGTTTGTTTATTTATATAGTTTTGAAAATAGTAGTGTCCTTTCAAACTATTATCGAGCCTTTTACTAACTTCATTGCTATTTTTTTAAAATTTATTTCAGCACAAATTAGCATGACACCCGTGGTATCCATGTATACTTTGTCATGCCCTCTATATCTCGTTCATCGCATACTATGCTGTTCTTTTGCATCGCCAAATCTTCTCTCAATTGTTTGACTTCGCAAATAATATTGTTTCTTTACGGTATCAACAGTGCTTTTCAATGATATAACAATCATTATCTTCACATGCAGGTAGACTATAAGCAAATTGTTTTTCTCGTTCTCTTTTAACATATGCGTCTCTGAATTAGTAATATTTTTAGTGTGATATTGGCAGTGATTTGTGATGACTCCTGCGGGAATAGCACTAGCCGAAGACTACTGGCTAAGGCAGTGCCCGCGGAAAGCGTGCACAAAAAACTGCCAACAAAGTCAGAGACTTTGTCGACAGTCTGAAGCTGATACAATTAATTTGTCTCAGCCTTTTTAATGTTTCCAATTTTATACATACATGCCTGTCAGAAATCTATTATGGTAAGGATTGGTGATCTCCCACTTATATTATTCCACCGACTATTCACATGTTCCAACATCGCTATATTTATTGTAATTTGTAAAAAATGGGACTTTCGTATAAGTCTAGTATCTTCAAGCTTATGTCGTAACCATGATATATAAAACAGCGTAAATGCTAATTTCTAATTAAGCTCAATAGAAATTAGCATTTACGCTTTCACTATAATAATTTAAACACTTATCGCTTTATAATTTATAAACCAGCCACAAAGCGATTGATTGACCAATCTATAATTTGTTCACAACTTTTATCAAGACAAATTGTAGTGGGATTCTACCGTATAACAAACTTTCTGGTAGTTGTTTGTCACCTAGTGGCAATTTTTTCCTTGCCATATAAATATTTGCTGGTAATACAGCTAATAAAAATACATTAATCACTTTCTTTAGATATTGGCTTGGTCTGCTCATTATTAGAAGTAATCCAAAAATCATTTCAATAAGACCAGAAATGATAACAGCTGATTTTCTAAACGGTAAATAATCAGGCACAATTTTTCTAAAGCGCGACTCATGTTTAAAATGTAAAATACCAATAATCATGAAACCACAGCCTAAAATTAAGCTTAATAATCGTTTCATTTATCGACACCCATTTCTTTCAAATAGCTACGACCAAATTCAGGTAATTTAACACCAAAATTATCTGCAATAGTAGCCCCTATAGAACTAAAGGTATCATCCATAGATAACTCATGATAATTTTTTATTTTAGGACTAAACATAAGGACTGGGATGTATTCTCTAGTATGATCAGTCCCTGGTGCCGTTGGATCATTGCCGTGATCTGCAGTAATGATGACTAGGTCGTCATCCTTTAGATGTTTGATCAGTTCTGGTAAACGCTCGTCAAAATCTTTTAATGCTTCAGCATAACCGTTTTTATCACGTCTATGTCCATACAGTGCATCAAAATCCACTAAGTTCAAGAAACTTAAACCCTTAAAGTCCTTAAAGTCACGTTGTACAGTTTCTATTAGTTTATCCATACCATCCATATTATTTTTAGTTCGAATTGCTTCAGTAACACCTTCACCATCATAAATATCATTGATTTTTCCTAAAGCAATCACATCAAATTGATTATCTTTTAACTCATTCATCACTGTGCGTCCAAATGGTTTTAATGCATAATCGTGTCGATTAGAAGTTCTAGTAAAAGCACCAGGCTCACCAACATATGGTCGTGCAATAATTCGACCAATTAAATATTTGGGATCCTTTGTTAATTCTCTTACTTTTTCACAAATATCATACAATTCTTCAAGTGGAATAATATCTTCATGTGCTGCAATTTGAAGCACTGGATCTGCTGATGTATAGATAATCAGGTCTCCAGTTTTCATCTGATGTTCGCCCCACTCATCAATAATTTGTGTGCCAGAAGCAGGTCTATTTGCCACTACTTTACGACCTGTCATTGTTTCAATTTCACTAATCAGTTCTTGTGGAAAGCCATCAGGATAAACTTTAAAAGGTTGCATAATATTTAATCCCATAATTTCCCAATGACCCGTCATTGTATCCTTGCCTACAGAAGCTTCACTCATCTTAGTATAAAACGCGTCAGGTTTAGACACTTTTTCAATATTAGGTAAAGCGGCAATATTACCTAGACCTAAGCTTTGTAAATTAGGTAATGATTTATCAAAATCTTCAAGCGTATGCTTCAAAGTGTGACTGCCTTCATCGTTAAAGGCTTTTGCGTCAGGTCCTTCGCCTATACCCACTGAATCCATGACAATTAAATGTACCCTCTTAAATGGTATCGTCATCATTCCATCTCCTATTCAGTAATTATTTTATGAATCAACGTAGGAACTTCACCTTGTGAACTAATCGCAATACTTTGATTTAATTTTTCCTTAACATCATCAATTTGCTCACGGTTACTATGAATCGTTAATAAAGCTTCGCCTTCATCAACTGAATCTCCTACTTTTTTGTGCAAGACAATACCTACACTTAAATCAATATCGTCTTCTTTAGTTTGTCTTCCTGCACCTAACATCATAGATGCAACACCGATTTCATTGGCTATGATTTCAGTTACCGTACCTGATTTTTGCGAAAGCAAATCAATTTGATAACGTGCTTGCGGTAGTTTACTGACATCATCAACGACAGAACCATCACCGTCTTGATTTTCTAAAAATGTGCGGAAACTTTCTAGCGCTGAACCATCTTGAATTGCTTTTTCTAATAATGCTTGAGCCTCATCCAAATCTTTAGCTTTACCGCCAACAACTACCATTTGCGAACCTAAAGTCATTACTAGCTCAGTTAAATCTTTTGGACCTTGTCCTTTCAACGTTTCAATCGCTTCTTTAACTTCTAGAGCATTACCTATTGCATTACCTAATGGTTGACTCATGTCTGAAATAATTGCCATCGTGTTTCGACCGACATTATTACCAATACTAACCATCGCATGTGCGAGTGCTTCAGCGTCTTCGATTGTTTTCATAAAGGCACCGTTACCAGTTTTTACATCCAATACAATAGCATCAGCGCCAGCAGCAATTTTTTTGCTCATAATAGAAGATGCGATTAATGGTATTGAATTGACTGTTCCAGTCACATCACGTAAGCCATAAAGCTTTTTGTCTGCTGGTGTTAAATTCCCAGTTTGTCCTATTACAGCTACTTTTGCTTCATTTACAAGTTCAACAAATTTATCTTCACTAATTTCAACGTGAAACCCTTTAACTGATTCTAATTTATCAATTGTGCCGCCAGTATGTCCTAATCCTCTACCACTCATCTTAGCCACAGGAACACCAACAGAAGCTACTAATGGAGCTAATACTAGTGTAGTTGTATCACCAACACCACCTGTAGAATGTTTATCAACTTTAATCCCATTAATCGCTGATAAATCAATCACGTCACCTGAATTAACCATTGCCATTGTAAGTGCTGCTCTTTCTTGATCATTCATATCTTGGAAAAAAATTGCCATCGCTAAACTCGACGCTTGATAATCTGGTATTTCACCACTGGTATAAGCATTAATAAAGAATTCTATTTCTTCATTTGTTAAAGCTTGACCATCACGTTTCTTTTCAATAATATCTACCATTCTCATTTGAGTTGGCCTCCCCTGTTAGACAATTATGCCTTCTTATGTCTCATTTTAAACTTAAAGATAGTGATTAATAATCTGAATTACTTTCTAATCCTTGGATAATTTGTACACCTGCACTAGCACCAATTCGAGTCGCACCAGCTTCTAGCATTTTATTAAAATCTTCTAAGTTTCTGACACCACCTGAAGCCTTAACTTCTAAAGCATCTCCAACTGTATCTTTCATTAACTTAACATCTTCAGGCGTAGCTCCACCACCGGCAAATCCAGTTGATGTTTTCACAAAGTCTGCGCCTGCTGCTTTACTTAACTCACAAGCTTTTACTTTTTCATCATCAGTTAAAAGACAAGTTTCAATAATTACTTTCACTGTCTTACCGTTTGCTGCTGCTACAACACCTTCAATATCTTTTTGAACTTCGTCATAACGTTCATCTTTTAAGGCACCAATATTGATAACCATATCTACTTCTGATGCACCATTTTTAATAGCATCTTCAACCTCAAACACTTTCACTTCAGTATTTGTAGCACCTAATGGGAACCCTATTACTGTACATACTAACACATCAGTGTCTTGTAATTTATCTGCTGCGTATTTTACGTGCGTCGGGTTAATACACACTGATTTAAAATGGTACTCGATTGCCTCATCAAGAATTTTATCGACTTGGTCTCTTGTAGACTCCGGTTTTAGTAAAGTGTGATCTATATATTTTGCATAATTCATTCTAATTCCTCCTAAAATTTTATCTGTCTGAAATTATTCTCATTCTTGAAAGTCATTACTATTCTAAAAAATTAATAACATCACAACAAGTGCTTTACCTCTATATTACAAAAATTCGCAAAAATAATAAACAAATGTTATCTTTATTTTGATAAAAGAATTTAAAGGAGAAGAAGTATATGACAAAATCTACACCACATATTCAACCTAATGGAGTTAAAATTGCTAAAACTGTTTTAATGCCTGGCGATCCCTTAAGAGCAAAATATATTGCTGATAATTATTTGGAAGATGTAAAACAATTTAATGAAGTTAGAAACATGTTTGGTTATACAGGTACTTACAAAGGAAAAGAAGTTTCTGTAATGGGTTCTGGTATGGGTATTCCAAGTATTGGTATTTATTCATATGAACTTTATAATTTTTTCAATGTCGACACAATCATACGAATTGGTTCATGTGGCGCTTTGCAAGAAAATGTTAACTTATATGACATTATAATTGCTCAAGGTGCTTCTACGAACTCTAGTTATGTAGAACAATATAATATTCCTGGACATTATGCACCTTTAGCTGATTTTGATTTAATGTTAAAAGCGAAACAAAAAGCAGACGAAATTGGTGCTACTACACATGTTGGTAATATTCTTTCTTCAGATACATTTTATAATGCTGATCCAACATTTAACGAAAAATGGCAACGTATGGGCATCTTAGGTATTGAAATGGAATCAGCTGCTTTATACTTAAATGCAACTTATGCTAATAAAAAAGCATTAGGTGTTTTCACAGTAAGTGATCATATTCTTCGTGATGAAGCAACTACTGCAGAAGAACGTCAAAACTCATTTACTCAAATGATGGAAATTGCTTTAGAAATTGCTGAATAACATTTGAAAATGTTTAACTTACCTACAAAAATAAAAACAGCTTGGGATTAAAAATTATAATCCCAAGCTGTTTTTGTACGATTTAACTGGAATTACTGAACACAAAATTTTATAATTGCTCATTTATGAAGTATGTAGATGTTATGTTCTTATAGCTTTATCACAAAAAAGACAGAAACTAAATGATAACATCATTTAATTTCTGTCTTTTACTCTTTTATGCATGAAAGTTGATTATCTATCTATATTTTTATTTTCCTAAATAAGATTTTAACATCCAATTATGTTTGTCAATATTTGTTTGCATACCGATAAACATATCTTCTGTTACATCATCTTCAGCTTTAGAAGCTACTTCAATCGCTTCTCCTAATTGTTTAGAAACATTATCAAAATCTACTGATAATGCTTCAACCATTTGTTCAGCTGTATAACCTTTGCCAGCTTCATCTATAATTGATAGCTCTAAACTTTCTTTCAATGTTCCTACTGGATTACCACCTACTGCTAAAATACGTTCTGCTAAATCATCTATATATTGACTTGCTTCATCATATAATTCTTCAAATTTTGTGTGTAGTGAGAAGAAATTTGGCCCTTTTACATACCAATGAAAATTGTGTAATTTGGTGAATGCAACTGTCCAGTTTGCTACTTGCTGA
Source organism: Staphylococcus sp. GDH8C109P (assembly GCF_017893405.1). Classification (NCBI taxonomy): domain Bacteria; kingdom Bacillati; phylum Bacillota; class Bacilli; order Caryophanales; family Staphylococcaceae; genus Staphylococcus; species Staphylococcus sp. GDH8C109P. Next base: position 68,218 of record NZ_JAESMX010000023.1, read on the forward strand.
TTTAATACTTTTACAACTTCTTCATTATTTTTTGACATATCAAAAATCTCTCCTTTGAATTATTGTCATAATTAAGCGACAATCGATTTTCTATTACAATAATTATTATATTATAATAATTATAATCTGTAAAGTGATTTCCCCTCCTAAATTATAATAATTATAATTTAGGAGAGAGCTTAATTATCTACTTACATTATACCCTGAATCACCCGATTTATTCTAGTTCTTTTCTGTATGGCATTGCACCTTGAGCACCTAATCCAGTAACTGAAAAACTAGCAGCTAAATTGGCAAAATTAACTGCTTCTTCTAATGATTTATTTTCAATTAGTGCAACTGCTAATGCACCATTAAATGTATCTCCAGCACCTGTAGTATCAACCACTTGTTTTTTATACCCTTTTACAAGTTGTTGAGAATCACTGTAAAACAATGCCCCCGAAGCACCTTTAGTCACAATTAATTTTTCTGGATACATCATTAAAGCTTTATCAACCTTATTGTCAAATAATAATTCACTTTCTGATTCATTTGGTGTCAACCAATTAACTTTTTCAATTATCTCTTTGTCTAATAAACGAAATGGTGCAGGATTTAACATTACTCTCATTTCATGTTTTTGTGCATAGTCCACTACTTCTTTTATGGTCTCTTCCGGTATTTCATGTTGCATTACAATAATATCGCCAGCTTCAAAAAATTCAAGTTTTGGAATTACTTTATCTGGCGTAACATAATTATTTGCTGCCGGCACTACAATAATACGATTATCATCATCAAATAACGTTATATGTGCAGTTCCAGACGCTTCATTTTCAATAACATCCATATACGCTGTATTTACATTGTTGCTACTAAGATTTGAAAGTATTTGTTGCCCATTTTCATCATCGCCTACAGCTCCAATCATATAAACATGATCGCTTAAACGCGCAGCCGCAACAGCTTGGTTAGCCCCTTTACCTCCAGGATTTGTAAAAAATGATTCTCCCATTACAGTTTCTCCTACATTAGGTAAAATATCTGTTTTCACCACTAAATCGATTGATGCGCTACCAATCACAATTATGTTCCCCATATTCTTTTCCTCCATCTATTCATTCAGTCAATAAAAAATGATTGTTCATAATCATTAGGTTTGTGCCAATGTGTTTTCCACATTCTGTTTCTATTATCCGCAAAAAGTTGATAACCAAAATCTCTCAGAAATTTAGGCGTTAAATATAATAATAATCCAATCCATTTATAATTTGTCAAGGATGAAATCAGTGATGCTATTGCATCTGACTTATATTTAAATCGATCTCCTTCTTGCAAAATAACACTATCGTGTTGCTGCGTTTCAGGATATTTGGCAAACATATTTTGAGCTGTATCACCTTGAAGTTTTGCAAATTGGTAGCGACTAGACAGCCCATTTTGTATAAGCCAAATTGCGTAATTATAACAGTATACACAATTACCATCGTAATAAATTATTGGCATACGTTCATCTCCTTTTTATGATTAGTTATCATAAAATATAAATTAATTATTCACAGTTATATTATATCCTAAAATGATAAAAATAAATCATGATATGAATTATCTTAATATGTATCACTAAGTATTACATTTACATACAAAAAAGGATGAGGCAGAAATCTAATTTTACTAAAAAGATTTTGTCTTACTACTCCGACAAGGATGACTAGCATTGATAATGTATAAAATAATGAGTTAAGCTGAAGTCCAATCATCTTCTGACAATATAAAAGCGTCTGGATCTCATCAATGATGCCCAGACGCCTAATCATAATTTTACTGTCATTTTAATCTTGATTAACCTTAACAATTCTTGTGTACTTTAAAAATTGTTCAGTATATTTTTGCTTTATATCATTAATGCTATCGTATGTGATGCCGACGATATGCCAATTCGGATTAAAATGATAAAATGAATCTTTTTTTCTAGACCACTTCACCATACTACCGTCCTTATTATATCTTGGCAATGTCATTTCATAACCTTCTAAAACGTTAATATATGTTTGAAAAATGTCTGGGTCTATACGATTAAAATTATCTATAACTAGATAACTTTTATCATTTCTTGGCATAAGATTAGTAATGAAGCCCTCTCTATAATACAAAGCACCAGCCTCATTTGGTAAATACTTCCCATAAAGCATATCTTCTGTAAAATCTGGATGACCTGCTGTAATTACTGGATTAGCATTCGTCTTTTGTAACAAATTTTCTGCAGCTTTTAAACCTTCACCTTTATCAACTACTAACAGAATAAATGGTTTTATATCATCATCTGCTTTATCGATAACACCTTGACTTTTAACCGCTTCAAATTGAGATTTCATGCCATCGTTTTTACTCATTTCAAGTATTGCATCAAACTGTGTGCGTGACATGCTCGCAATAGCTTGTTTTGCATTTTCTTGTAAATAATATAAATTTTTTAATTTGGGGTGTTTATTTAAAGTACTCAATGTTACAGGTTCGATTTCTTTTTCAAAATAAACTTCTATCGCAGTACTGTTTGTGCGACCAGGAATTGGCGATTTTTCATGTAAATGTTGACTTACTTCACCTACACCAATCACTGATTGTTCTCTATGTTTATTATAAAAAACGAGTTGGTCACCAATTTCAAGCTGTCTATAAAAATGGTATCCATTTCGTTTAATGCCATTATATGTGTGTGTAAACAAGGTATTATAAGAATTGGGTTCGAATTCCTGTTCTTCTGATATAAAGAAGTACCTTGGTATTTTCGTTTCACCTTTACCTAAACTCACGATTAAGTCAAATTCATCTTTTGTAATTTGATTAAACAATGTTTCTTTCATATTAGTAATTCGAAATTCTAATTGTTCACTTCTTTTTAAGTAATCAGCAGTTAATGGTTTCAATTGTTCTAATAACTGAAAATGCACGCGAATTTTATTTTGTGCACCTGTTTGTACACTAGTAATTTCACCAAATCCTAGTAAACCAGTATCCATCTGTACTTGATAAAATATAACTTTATCTCCTACTTTAGCTTGTTTAAAAGATCGGAAACCTTGTGACGGATTAAATTGTGCACCTGATTCAAATAATGTTGTTTGACCCACTAATGGTTCGTTATGATTCCAGCGATTATATCCGCAATTCAACCAAAAATAACTTGTTTCCTCTGCCATTTAGATACTCCTTATCTCATATAAAAAATTCTATTTTCTCATTATATTTAAAAATCAATACTCAAACAATGATTATAATAAATTAATCAATTTCATTGATATTAAACTTGTTATTATTACTACTATCCAAGTCACTAAACCTAATAAAATCGGTTTTGCACCAGCTTGTTTAAACTGTTTGAAATCTACATTTAATCCTATACCTGCCATTGCCATCGTTATTAAGAATAATGATATTTGTTGGAATATATGAATAACTGTAGGTGAAAAATTAAAAATTGTACTAATCAGTGAAGCTACAATAAACCAAACAATAAACCATGGAAAAATCTGTTTAATCGATGTGCCTGTTTGTTTTGATTTTTCTTTGCGTATCGTTCTATATGTAAAAAATAATACTACTGGAATAATCATTAATGTGCGTGTCAATTTTACGATAGCACCAGTTTCTAAAGCCTTACTTCCGTAATTAGATGTAGCAGCAATAACACTAGATGTATCGTTAATTGCCGTACCACCAAAATAGCCAAAAGCCGTTTGACCCATGTTCATCAAATGACCAAGTGGTGGGAATATAAAAACTGCTATTAAATTGAATAAAAATATAGTAGAAATTGCGAAAGCTACTTCATTTTCTTTCGCTTTGATGACTGGGCTTGTAGCAGCAATTGCAGATCCACCACAGATAGAAGTACCGACACCAATCAGAATGCTAAGATTTTCATTAATTTTAAATATTTTCATCAATATAAATACGATTATAAATGCTGCTAATAAAGTTATGATTATTATTGGTAAAGATCTCCAACCAATTGAACCAATAGATTGAAAGCTCAATGTAAAACCAAGCACAATAATACTATAATGCAATATTTTTTTACTACTAAATTGGATACCGGCACGATATTTCTTTGGAATTTCAATAAAATTATTTAAAAGAATACCTATAACAATTGCAAAGATTGCACTTCCAATTACTGGAAATTTACTTCCCATAATCGATGCAATAAGTGCGATAATAAATGTCATCAATATACCTCGAGATTTCGACATTTAGCCCACCTCCAATTTAAATTCTATTTTACCATAAATAATTTATCGCTAAAGAATATTTTATAATCTTTTAATTATAATCACTAATATTCATTCTGTTAAAAATAAATTTGATTTAGTTAATGACGCAAATGAGCTTTTGCTAATAAAAAAAGTACCTTTTACTTCAAAAGTAAAGATACTAAATTTATTGACTATTGAACCATCGTCAACGCACCCAAAATTGGCATTAAATTAATGAGTACACCACCAAGTTTTAATAATCCATTTATTTCTTTATTAGGTATCGTAATTAATGCAGTAATGATACCAATTGCACCAATGACAATTGGTAAGAAAAATGAAGGGAAAATAGGTATTTTTAAAAATATTCCCGCACCAGCTAATAATCCGCAAATTAATGATACATATAAATACTTATACATTTTGAAACACTCCGTTTTTTATCTATAAATAACTTATTATTAATTCATAATTCCCTTCAAAAATTGTATCTAAATCGTCTGAAGTTAGTATGAAATTTTGACCTTGTGTTACATCATAAATGTCACCATCAACAATGACTTGTCCAGAACCTTTTAATACGGAAACTAAAACAAACTCTCTAGGCTTCATATAATTCAATGTACCAGATATTTCCCACTTAACCATTGTAAAAAAATCATTTGAAACAAGTTGAATACGTTTATGATTTTCAACAATTTCAGTGTCTGTTGCTATATTAATATTTTCTTGAGCAACTTCGATGACTTCTTTCGCTTTTGCTTGATTCAATCCTCTGCTATCATGTGCTGCTTCTTCTCTATCAAAATCATAAACTCTATATGTGACATCAGAAGATTGCATTGTTTCATACACAAGTACACCAGCACCTATAGAATGTATCGTTCCTGCTGGTATAAAATAAAATTCGCCTGGCTTGACTTTAACTTTATTAAATAAATTCTCATAATCTGTGTCGTCGATTTGGTCAACTACAGTATCTTTACAATCTGCATTCACGCCATATATGATTTCTGCGCCCTCTTCAGCATCTATAATATACCAACATTCTGATTTACCATATTGCCCATTTTCATTTTCATAAGCATAGGCATCATCGGGATGCACATGAATCGACAATGATTCCTTAGCATCTACAATTTTTGTCATTAACGGAAACTCTTGACTCGGAAAATCACCAAACAATTCCCGATGATTTTTCCATACCATATCTAATGTTTGTCCTTTGTATGGACCATTCAACACTTCACATCTGCCATTTGGGTGTGCTGAAATCCCCCATGCTTCTCCAATATTTTCAGCGGGCAAATCATAACCGAGTGATTTCAACTTTGTGCCACCCCAAATTTTTTCATGTAATACTGGTTTTAAAAATAATGGCATTCACCACACCTCCAAACTTAGTTTTTATATTGTTTAATCTGATTTATACAATTTAGAAAAATATAAAGTTATACTATTTATATTACATTTTAAAATTAATTTTACAGAACTATTGAAATTGTATCACATATCTTAATGCTTTATAAACTGTCACTTCAACGTTTTGTCATATTCAAATCATTAATTATTATATCAATACGTTTAAAAAAACGTATAGTTAAATTAATGCCCCACATTCCATTCAACTAAATTTGACAATAAAATTATTCAATTGTCATAAATTTTTTAAAATAAAGCCTTGCCTTCTCAACATTTTTAACATTATAATGACACTAGAGTCTTCGGAAGACTCATATTCTTTTACATATAAGGTAATAAATTATGATTATTTTGAGCAGACGATCACTGTTCAAAATGTAAAATTTGCAAAAAAGCCCAAACTAATATTAGTTTGGGCTTTTTATTCCTTGAAATTTAATTATAACTGCCTATACTTTAAGAACTTGGAAAGCATTAAAATAAATTTGAAGATTATAAGTATGTTATGTTCTAAAATTTATTTTTCTCTGAAGTTAGCTAAAATTGTTTCTTTAACTTCTAATAAATGTGACTCCATGGCTTTAACAGCTTCTACGTCATCTTTGTTAGCAATTGCATTATAAATGACTACATGTTCCTCTAGCAATTTATTCATTGTTTTTTGTTTACTATAAATAAATATTTTTCTTGTTTCTTTCATAGAATCTTGCATAAGCTCAGATATATTATTAAGTAATTCAACTAACAAAGAATTGTTACCAGCTTTTGCGATTAATAGATGAAATTCTAAATCAGCTCTTTCTCCTGATGTACCATCTGTTATTGCTTCCCCCATTCGATTCAAAGCTTTTTCCAAATCAACTAAGTTCTCTTCTGTACGGTGACAAGCAGCCATTTTGACGGTTGCACTTTCAACAATCTCTCGTAACTCTAATAATTCTTTTATCTGAACTAACGAATTAAATTTATCTCCAAATTCAAAAAAAGTCGGTTCAATTTGCTTTACAAATGTTCCATAACCTTGTTTTATTTCTAATACACCTATCGTTCTTAATGCATTTAAAGCTTCTCTTACCGAAGCTACACTCACACCATATTCTTTACTGAGTTTTTGTATAGATGGTATTTTATCTCCAACTTGATAATTTCCAGATTTAATGCTTTCCAATAAAGTATCTGCAACTTGTTCATAAATTTTAGTGTTTGAAATCTTCATAGTTACCTCCAAACGATATCTATTATTGTATCAAATTTTCATCATAAAATTTATTAAAATAATAGATATTTCAATTAAAAATGGACCAAAGTACATTAATTTGTAAATTGGCCCACATTTGTAACTATCGATTATTTATTTTTAAAGCTATCTAGAGCTTGTGATATTTCTACATCTCCGCTAATAATTTGGAATTCTGTATTTAAATAGTCGTCACTTGTGACAACTTCATTGATGACTGAAGCAACATCTTCTCGTGGGATCGAACCTCTGCCTTCAAAAAAGGCACCTACTTCAATTTTGTTTGTACCATCATCATTTAATAAAGCACCTGGATGTACAATCGTATAAGGTACTGATGCTTGTTTTAAATATTCATCAGCATAATGTTTGGCAATTGTGTATGGTTTCAAATCTCCACTTGCATCAAATGCTTCTCTTCTAGAATCATATGTTGACACCATCACAAATTGTTTCGCATTATTAACCTCGCTTGCTTTAATAGCTTTAACTGCACCATCTAAGTCTACAATAATTGTTTTATCGGCACCTGTACTACCTCCTGAACCAACAGAAAATACTACACGGTCAAAACCTTTAAATTTTTCAGTTAAAGTTTGAACATCATCTGTCTCAACATCAATTAAAGTTGCTTTGATATTTTTTTCTTTCAGTTGTTCAACTTGTGATTCTTTTCTAACTCCAGCGGTAAAATCTACCTCTTTTTCTTTTAACTGTTCTATTAAATGATGACCAACGCCACCATTTGCGCCAATAACTAAAATACTCATATTGGTACCTCCTTATCGAGTTAATACTAAAAGTCTACCACTTTTATAAGAATTTAAAACAAATATGCATTTTCAATTGACATATTAGCACAATGATATTAATATATGAATATATATTAATATATTCATACGATAGGAGGGGTAAATTTATGAATCCCCCAATAAACACCGAAACTTTAGAGCATGTAACTGATATTTTTAAAGCATTAAGTGAGACAAATCGCATACGCATCATGCATTTATTATCACAAAATTCTAGCAGTGTAGGTCATATTGCGCATACTTTAAATATGGGGCAATCCAATGTGTCACATCAGTTACGCATATTAAAACAGGCCCACCTAGTCAAATCTAACCGAGAAGGCCAATCAATGATATATTCAATTGATGATACACATGTGACTGATTTATTGAAACAAGCAATACATCATGCAAATCATAAACTATAAAACTAAAATGAAAGGTGTGAACTTATATGTCACAACATCACGAACACAATCACACACACAATCATACACATGGACATGTACACACCAATAATAAAAAAATCTTACTTATTAGCTTTTTAATTATTGGTATATTTATGATAGTTGAAATCATCGGAGGTTTTTTAGCACATAGCTTAGCATTATTATCAGATGGTTTACACATGTTTAGCGATTCAATTTCATTAGGTGTAGCTTTATTAGCTTTTATTTATTCTGAAAAACATGCTACTCAATCTAAGACTTTTGGCTACAAACGCTTCGAAATATTAGCAGCGTTATTTAATGGTGTAACATTATTTGTTATCGGTATTTTTATCATCATAGAAGCAATCGATCGTTTCTTTAATCCAATAACGGTAAAATCTACAGAAATGTTTATCATCAGTGTAATTGGCCTCATTGTTAATATCGTTGTTGCTTCTTTTATGTTTAAAGGTGGAGATACAGATCATAATATAAACATGCGTGGTGCTTTTCTCCATGTAATTGGAGACTTATTAGGTTCTGTCGGAGCAATTGTAGCAGCTATTCTTATTTGGTCATTTAATTGGACTATTGCAGACCCAATTGCAAGTATTATTGTCTCCCTGCTTATTATTAAAACTAGTTGGGGCATAACGAAATCATCTCTTAATATTTTGATGGAAGGTACACCAAGTGATGTCAATATGAATGAAATCATTAACGCTATTACAAGTGAAGTGCAAATAAAAAATGTACATGATTGTCATATATGGACTATTTCTAATGAAATAAATGCTTTAAGTTGTCATGCAGTAGTACCTAATGACATGACAATCGAAGAAGGTGAACAACTTTTAAACCAACTCGAACATCGCTTATCACATTTAAATATTCAACATATGACGATACAATTTGAAACAGAATATCATAATCACGACAGCAATACTTTATGTTCAGCAATTTATACAGGAAAATGACATGAGGTAAAAAATAAAAAGTGACTAGATTTTATAGCTTGAAACAAGCACTATCATTCAATCTAGTCACTTTTATGATTTTAATCACTATTAAAATATATAACAAATTCATAACACTTTATACATTATAAAAACTTATCAAATATCAGTTCTTTAGCTGGCACTTGTTTTTCTTTAAAACCTCTTATAAATTCTTCATTATCATAAGGCACTTTAACGCGTTCAAATGAAAATTCATTTTCTTCGATAGTAACAATACCATATACGGCGTATGCGCCGTTATTTAGTCCAACAGATCCAGGATTAAAATAAACCTTTGATTTATCATCAAACAAATGAACTGTATGATTATGACCAAAAACAATTAAATCAGCCTCTTTATCTTCAAAAAGTGATTTTATATTTTCTTCAGTAGGTTCTACAATAGGACTAAATGGTTGGCCATCAATCGGCGTATTCAATTTATCATTGGGAATTTCGTAATGGATAAACATAACTTTTTTATGATTCATTGTTTTTTCAATAACACGAGGTAAAGCATTTAATTTATCGTAATAATCTTCATCTAAGTGGCTTTCAATCCATTGGTGGTGTTCATAAAATTTATCTTTTAAGTCTTCAGGATAAGGCGTATCGTTAACAATTGACATCACCGCTTCATCATGATTACCTGCAATAATTTCCATATCATCTCTTTCGAATATTTCATCAAGAACTTTATTTGTTTCATGGCCTACACCAATATTATCGCCTAAGTTATATATTTTATTTATATCTTTTCTTCTATCAATATCATCCAATACTGTATCTAACGCATCAAAATTGCCATGTACATCAGTAAGAATTGCAAATTTCATGATGATATCTCCTTTCAACATTTTCTCATTTGCTCATTTTAACATTTTATAGCCATTTTGTTACCTATTAATTTTAAAATCTCTAATTTTTTGATAGCATATGCTTATCACTAAAAAGGAGTGCTTAAAATTTGTTTAAATTTCATAAACTAGCATTACAAAATGCAAAACCGCAAAATGCTAAAATATTACTATTCACAATTGTAAGTTTTATCATATTGTTTGCTTTGACTGTACTAACTTTTATACCAGTTCAACCAGCAATATATAAATTTTTAATGTCAATGGCAATGCAACAACCTATTGGAAGTGCATTAATTACATTGATACTAGCAATATTAATTCCATTAGTGGTTTTTATATTTGTAGGATATCAACTTATTGCTGGAACTATATACACTATAGACAATGCAATTAATAAAGACAAGGTTAAATTCAAAGATTTATTTTCAATATTTAAAAAGGGTAAATATGCTAAATCATTAAAATTATCTTTAATCACATTATTAAGTATTATTATTATATTATTACTTAATCTTCTAATAAGTAAGCTATTGCAATTAGGAATTGTACAATTATTCACTGCATTACAAGGACCGTTAAGCAGTTCTGATCATGCACTTGGATGGTCACTAACATTCCAAATTATTGCTGCTACTTTACAAGTATTTATATTGTCATTTGTTTATTGGTTCTTTACAATCCTAATCGTCAACTATACACTAGCCTTTGTTAAAGAACCTAATAGAGGTGCTTGGTCTTCTGTAAAACGTGGCTTTAAAGCTATTAAAAACGGAAATAAAACTTGGTTTAAATTTTATATAGGTATATTATTATTAAATTTACTTGTTATAATCTTAGCCAATCCAGTAAGTCAGTTAGTGTCAATTAGTACTGGTGGTATTTCACAAACATTAGCGATGACTATTATCTATATTGTGTCAGTAATTGTTATAATAATTAGATTAATCGTTTATTACACAAACTTATTAGCAATTATTCAATACTACAATAAAAATGGCGAGCATATAGACAAATCAGAAGTCAAAAAATCAAAAGCTTCTAAGCAATCTGATCAAACATCTAAAGTAACTAATAGTGTTAATCACACAACTGAGAAAGCTACTGATAAAATCAATCATACTACCGACCAGTTTAAAGATAATACAAAAGAAAAAACAACAGACATCAAAGATCAAATTAATAATAAAAATAAATAATATATTTGAATATAAATTTCAAAAGGACTAATCCACAACAAATGGATTAGTCCTTTTAAAATTGTACTTATAGTGAGTTATGATACTTCTAATTTTTATTTTGCTTATACTCAAACGAATTTTCTTATTACAGCATGTATCAGTATATTTTCAGTATCAAAAAAAGACATTTCATCTCATTTAGTAACCATTATTAACTGAGAGAAGTTTCTTTTTTAATCAATCTATGCATACAGTTTATAATAAATGCTTTTTCAAGTATAATGCAGCACCATTTTCTTCATTTGTAAATGAAGTGACATCATCTGCTAAAGCCTGAATTTCTGGCCGAGCATTCTTCATCGCCACAGTATAATTGCCGAAAGCAAACATCGCTCTGTCGTTATCACTGTCACCAATGACTAACGTTTCTTCTTGTTTAATGCCAAAGTAGTCTATCATTTCTTTAATTCCAGTTCCCTTATCAATGCCAAAAGCCATTGTTTCTGCGTTAAAGCGTGATGAATTTGATACACTGATTTGAAGTGTCGTTTGACCATCAATTAACTGATTTCGAAATTGAGTAATCTTATCATAATCTGGTGAAAATAAATAAATTTTTGAAAATGACGTGTCAGGAATATTTGCTTTCCAACTTACTTTTTCAACGATAGATTCTCTTCGAGATGTCCACTCACTGTATCCTACATTTGCAGGTGGTGTTGATTGTTTAAACATTGCTTCAGCCCACGCTTGATCTTCATTAAGAATAATTCGATTGCCGTCGAAAGGAAAAACTTCATAATAAATTGCTTGTGCTTTTGCTCTTTTCACAATTTCATTTACCGTATCGAATGTTAAACTATGTTTAAAAATTGTTTCATTGTGAACGACACCATTAGTACCGTTAGAACTAATAATACCATCCACTTTAAAATTTTCAGGTACAAGGTAATGAATCTCATCATGTGCTCTACCAGTAGCTAAAAATACTTTATAACCATGATTTCTTAATGTTTGTATAACCTCTGTCGTTTCATTATCTACACGATTATCTTTATGTAAAATTGTACCATCCATATCCAAAAATATTGCTTTAACATTTTTCATGTAATTAAAATCCTCCATCATATGTTATCGTATTAAATTATGGCACTTTATCTATGTTTCTGCAATGTCTCCATCTTTTAAAAACAGTGTGTATCGCCCATTATTACATGCAATGTTGACATTTCTTTTAAAGAAATGGCTCAATGTTGCATTATTAAGAATTTCAGATATTTTACCTTGTTTAAAAGGTTTCCCATTTTTCAATAAAAACCCATAATCAATATCTTGTGTAATTTCTTCTACAAAATGCGTTACATAAATGACTGCTAATTGAGGATTTTGCTTATACAATTGTGTCAGTGCACTTAATAAATCTTCTCTTGCAATAAAATCTAAACCTGTGGCTGGTTCATCTAAAATTAATAGTTTAGGACTCCCCATCAAAGCTCTTGCTATCAATACTTTTTGACGTTCTCCAGTAGAAAGATAACCATAATATTGATTTTCAAATTGAGCGATTCCCATTTGTTTTAAATATTTTTTAGCCAAATCTATGTATTGTTGTTGAACATCCTGAAACACACCGATTGACTTAAATATCCCACTAACTACAACATCTAAAACAATTTCACCATCCTGAAATCGATTCATTAAACTACTTGATACAAATCCAATTTGTTGGCGTACATTTTCAGCAGAATATCCTTTTTTACCAGGCTGCATGCCAAATAAAGTCATTTCACCAGAGGTGTTTGGCTCATATGCATTTAAAATATTTAATAGAGTAGTCTTACCTGCCCCATTTAAACCATATAGCATCCATTTTTCTCCCTCATTGATTCGCCAACTCAGTCCTTGAACAATTTCTTTTCCATCTTTTCTTCTTGCTATATTGTTCAATTCAATTAGCATATATATCCCCCTTTTAAAATTTTCATTTATTTTTGATTTTGTCTAAATATTTTTTCCAATGTCTTCCCTTTAGCCAATTCATCAACCATTTTGTCTAAATATCTAATTTCTTTCATTACTGAATCTTCCATATTTTCAACACGAATACCACATATAACACCAGTCACTTTAGTTCTATGTGGATTTAAATATGGTGCTTGTTGAATAAATGATTCATAGTCAGTGCCATCTTCAATCATTTCATCTATTTGTGACTGATTATAGTCGGTCATCCATTTAATGACAGTATCTACCTCATTTTTTGTTCTACCTTTTTTTTCGACTTTTTTCACCAAATGAGGATAAATATTTCCAAAAGCCATGGTATAAATTTTGGGTTTTGCCATTATTTCATACGACCTTTCTTTATTTCTAAAATGTAAGCTTCTACATAGCATATTAAATTTTTTATATTTTTGAAAATATTTCACTTTTACTATACGTTAAAAATAAAAGTTGCGACATCAAAAAGTCTCAGCTCAGACTGTCGACAAAGTCTCTGACTTTGTGGACAGTTTTTTTGTGCACGCTTTCCGCGGGCACTGCCTTAGCCTGTAGTCTTCGGCTAGTGCTATTCCCGCAGGAGTCGGCCCAAATCACTGCCTATATCACACTAAAAATATTATTAATTCAGAGACGCATATGTTAAAAGAGAACGAGAAAAACAATTTTCTTATAGTCTACCTGCATGTGTAGATAATGATTGTTATATCATTGAAAAGCACTGTTGATAATGTAAAGAAACAATATAATTTGCGAAATCAAACAATTGAGAGAAAATTTGACGATATAAAAGAACAGCATGATCCGATGAAAGAGATATAAATGTCATGACAAAGTTACTATGGATATCATATTAATTTGTGTTGCCATGAATCTTTAAAAATTGGCAATACGGTTAGTAAAATAGCCAATAATGGTCTGAAATACCACTACTATTTTGAAAAAACTATATAAATAGACAAACCCTTCACAAATTAATGCGAAGGGTTTGTCTACATTCTGAAGCTGAGACATCAAAATGTCTTAACTCAATATTATTTATTAATTTATTCAACTGTTACAGATTTAGCTAAGTTACGTGGTTTATCCACATCTAAATCTCTGTGTAATGCAGCATAATATGAAATTAATTGCATAGCCACTACAGCAACTAATGGTGTTAATAACTCATGGACATGTGGAATAACATATGTGTCACCATCTTTATTTAATCCATCCATAGAAATTATACAAGGGTTTGCACCACGTGCTGCAACTTCTTTCACATTACCACGAATAGAAAGGTTTACGTTTTCTTGTGTTGCTAAAGCAATTACTGGCGTACCCTCTTCAATAAGTGCAATTGTGCCGTGTTTAAGTTCGCCACCTGCAAAACCTTCTGCTTGAATGTAAGAAATTTCTTTAAGCTTCAATGCGCCCTCTAAACTAACATTATAGTCAATTGTACGACCAATAAAGAATGCGTTTCTCGTTGTTTCTAAGAAATCTGTAGCAATTTGTTTCATTACATCTGCATCATCTACAATTGTTTCAATAGCAGTAGTCACTTTTGCAAGTTCGCGTAGTAACGCAACATCGGCTTCTTTACCGTGTTCTTTCGCTACAATTTGTGACAAAATTGAAAGTACTGCAATTTGTGCTGTATATGCTTTTGTAGATGCAACTGCTATTTCAGGACCAGCATGTAATAATAAAGTATGATCCGCTTCACGTGATAATGTAGAACCAGACACGTTCGTAATTGTTAATGATTTATGCCCTAGTTTTTTAGTTTCTACTAATACAGCACGACTATCTGCTGTTTCACCTGATTGTGAAATATAAATAAATAATGGTTTTTCTGAAAGCAATGGCATATTATATACAAATTCTGAAGCAACATGTACTTCTGTAGGAACGCCTGCCCATTTTTCTAAATACTCTTTACCAACTAAACCTGCATGATAACTTGTACCTGCCGCAATGATATAAATTCTGTCTGCATCTGCTACATCTTTTATAATATCCGCATCCATTTTTAAATTGCCATCAGCATCTTGATATTCTTGAATAATACGACGCATGACTGCAGGTTGTTCATGAATTTCTTTCAACATGTAGTGATCATAAACACCTTTTTCAGCATCAGCAGCATCAATTTGTGCAGTATAAGCCTCTCTATCTTGTACTTTACCTTCTTGGTCTTTAATAATTACTTCGTCACGTTTAACAATGACAATTTCATGATCATGAATTTCTTTATATTGATTTGTAACTTGCAGCATTGCAAGCGCATCTGAAGCGATAACATTAAAATCATCACCTACACCAATCAATAACGGTGATTTGTTTTTTGCAACGTACATAGTGTCACGATCATGACTATCAATAAGGCCTAATGCGTAAGAACCTTCTAATAACGATACCACTTTTGTAAAAGCTGCTTCTGTAGAAAGTCCAGTATTTGAGAAATATTCAACTAATTGAACAATAACTTCAGTATCCGTTTCAGATAGAAATTTTACATCTGATAAATATTCATTTTTTAACTCTTCATAATTTTCGATTACACCATTATGAACTAAAGTAAAACGTTCAGTTGCGGATTGGTGTGGATGTGAATTTTCATAATTTGGCACACCATGTGTTGCCCAACGCGTGTGACCAATACCTACGTTGCCATCTACATCTTTACTATCTGCAACTTTTCTTAGCTCTGCGATACGTCCTTTTGATTTAAATACATTTGTGCCATCATCGTTAACAACAGCAACACCAGCAGAATCATATCCTCTATATTCTAATTTTTCTAATCCTTTTAATAATAATTCTTTGGCATTATCATGCCCGATATATCCAACTATTCCACACATATACATACTCCTCCAATTTAATGGTGAAGGGTATTGAACGTTCGGCGTACAGGAACCTGTTCAATATATGAGGCCAATTTAAATAAATTTCTTAACCTTCATTTTATCGTAAGAAATTTTTAAAAAAAGGCACAGAAATCCCATTCACCTTTAATCTTAATTTTTATTTAATTTGGCTATCTTATTAACTTTGTGCACCAGGTTGCCCTAATGTTTTCCTTAATAAGTTTACGAATGAGCCACATCCGGGATAGCATCCGCCGATGGTTCGATAACTATCCTCCTCGTCTACAAGCTTCGATTTCATATCTATTAAGATTTCTGTTTTAAATCTTAAATGTTAAATATTCAACCTTTTCACTTGCACAGGCGCTTTTATTGATATATTTATGTCAAACTGTCCTCCTTTCCTTCAATACCACTAATTGTACAATGCTTATGCAACCAAATGCAAATTTTTTATTAACTTCATCCTTAAAATAATTGTGAAATTGTTTTATTATTTAAAATTCAAAACTTTTCATAAATCAATAGTCATAAACTTGTCAAAAGCACTGTGACAAATTTGAGATTACTATTTGTTGTTTATTTATGTGAACACACCTACAATAATAGTTAAATACAGAGAAAAAGAGGTGCAAATTATGTCACAAACAGATGCTCAAGATAATAAAGGGATTGGTCGTAAAGTTCAAGCTTTTGGTTCGTTTTTAAGTAGCATGATCATGCCAAATATTGGTGCATTCATTGCTTGGGGCTTTATCGCGGCAATATTTATAGACGGCGGTTGGTGGCCAAATAAAGATCTTGGTGAATTGGCTGGACCAATGATTACTTATTTAATACCATTATTGATTGCTTATAGTGGTGGTCGTTTAATTCACGAGATGCGTGGCGGTATTATTGCAGCTGTAGCAACAATGGGTGTGATTGTAGCATTACCAGAAACACCGATGTTACTAGGCGCAATGATTATGGGACCACTTGTTGGTTGGTTAATGAAAAAAACTGATGAATTCATTCAACCAAGAACTCCACAAGGCTTCGAAATGTTATTCAATAATTTCTCAGCTGGGATTTTAGGTTTTATAATGACAATTATAGGTTTTAAAATATTAGCACCAATTATGGAATTTATCATGCATATTTTATCCGTTGCTGTTGAAGCATTGGTACATGCGCATCTACTTCCATTGGTAAGTATTATTGTTGAACCTGCTAAAATCGTATTTTTAAACAATGCTATTAACCACGGGGTATTTACACCACTGGGTGCAGATCAAGCTGCATCTGCGGGACAATCTATTTTATACACAATTGAATCGAACCCTGGTCCAGGTTTAGGTGTATTAGTTGCTTATATGATTTTTGGTAAAGGCACAGCTAAAGCTACATCATATGGCGCTGGGATTATCCACTTCTTAGGTGGTATACATGAAATTTACTTCCCTTATGTATTAATGAGACCGTTATTGTTTATCGCAGTAATATTAGGTGGTATGACTGGTGTTGCTACTTATTCATTATTAGACTTTGGATTCAAGAGTCCAGCTTCACCTGGTTCATTTATCGTATATATGTTAAACGCACCTAAAGGTGAATTCTTACACATGATTATAGGTGTATTATTAGCAGCAATCGTATCATTTATTGTTTCATCAATTATTTTAAAATTCACAAAAGAAACAGAAGAAGATTTAGAAGCTGCAACAGAGAAAATGGAAGCATCAAAAGGTAAAAAATCAAGTGTATCTTCTAAGTTAACAGGGAATAGTGATGATAACACTTCCACAACTGCTACTGATGCAACTGACACAAATAGTGAAAATCAAACAGAAGATGATTTACTAGATAACTATGATACTGAGAATGTAGACGCGCATGACTACAGTAAAGTAAATCACGTTATCTTCGCTTGTGATGCAGGCATGGGATCAAGTGCCATGGGCGCAAGTATGTTGCGTAACAAATTCAAAAAAGCTAGCATACAAGACGTTGAAGTAACAAATACAGCGATTAATCAATTACCTAGCGATGCACAACTTGTCATTACTCAGAAAAAATTAACAGACAGAGCAATCAAACAAGTTCCAAATGCAATTCATATTTCAGTAGAGAATTTCTTAAATTCTCCTAGATATGATGAATTACTAGAAAACCTTAAAAAAGAAGAAAACTAATCACTCACTAAAAAGATATAAATTGGAGGGTATGGCTATGTTTTTGAGTACACGTGAAAAAGAAATTATCGAAATGTTAATTAAGTATCACGGTCAATATGTCACTATTTATGACATTGCTCAACATTTAGCTGTATCCTCTCGTACTATTCATAGAGAATTGAAGTCTATCGAACCTTTTTTAGCTAGTTTTAATATTGAGTTGGAACGCGTTACGAAAAAAGGATTACAGTTATCTGGTAATTCATCTGCGGTACATTCATTAAAAAATGAATTAATTCAACAAGTTACGATTGATTTGTCTCAAGAAGAACAAAAAGTAATTATTTTATATGCACTTATCCAAGCTAAAGAACCAATCAAACAATACAGTTTAGCACATGAAATTGGTGTTTCTACGCAAACACTAGCTAAATTACTAGATGAATTAGATGATGAACTAGACCAGTATCAGTTAACACTTCAAAAAAAGCGTGGCGAAGGTATTCACCTTTATGGTGCTGAATCAAAAAAAAGAGAATTATTAAGCCAATTAATGGTAAATAATTTAAACAGTACAAGTGTTTACTCTGTAATAGAAAATCACTTTGTATATCAATCGATTAATCAATCTCAGTTACCAATGGTTGATTTAGATAAAATTTTCCAAGTTGAGAGAATTCTTATGGATCATTTGGGGCAACTGCCCTATTCCCTTACAGAATCAAGCTATTTAACCTTAACTGTACACGTTGTACTCAGCATTGATCGAATGCTTAAAGGAGAATATGTAGCTTTAAATGACGATATTTATAATAGTGTCAAAGACACCTTTGAACACCAAGTAGCTTCAGCTTTAGCATTACATTTAGAGCACATCTACGGTGTTCAGTTCAACCAAGCGGAAGTAACTTTCATCACGATTCATTTACGCGGAGCCAAACGCAAAGAAACTACTGAAGTATTTAAAAATAATAAAGATGATCAACGCATTGAAAAACTTATTCATTCAGTTTCAGAGATTTCTCAGCAAACATTTAAAGACTGGAGAACACTCAGCGAGGGGTTAAAACTGCATATTATACCAGCAATCAATCGATTAAATGCTAATATTGAAACTTATAATCCTTTAACTGAAATGATTAAACATAAATATCCACGGCTATTTGAAAGTGTGCATCAGGGATTAATAAAAACGTGGCCAAATTTTAAATTTCCAGAAAGTGAAATTGCATTTATCGTATTACATTTCGGCGGTGCAATTCAAAAACAAGCGACACCTTTTTATAATGTACTTGTCGTTTGTAGTAGCGGCATAGGTACAAGTCGTTTACTCGCTACTCGGCTACAACAAACATTTAGTGAAATTCAACAAACAACACAAGCGTCTGTGGGTAATCTTAATTCCATTGATATTCAACAATATGATGCAATTATTTCAACAGTTAATTTAGATATCAGCTTACCGTACCTCACAGTTAACCCATTGTTACCAGATGCAGATATCAATCATGTAGCTGCTTTTCTAAACATGCAACAAGACAAACCACAAACACAAATATTTGATGACACTGATACAACGTTTGCAAATCCTGAATATCAATTAGAATATATTCGTAAAGGCCTAGAAGTCATTGATTCAATTTATATTGATTATACACATACTCAAGATTGGATTATGTATTTAACTGGACAATTATTTAAACATCATATTATTGAAGATAAACAGTCATTCGCTGAACTTATTAAGCAACGCATGGATGAACAAGGTTTTGTTTTAGACCCTTATCCCATTGCTATGCCACACTTAAAAAGTGATTTAATTAAGAAGCCATTTATCTTAGTCACTATTTTAGAAAAGCCACTTATGCTTAATAGTAATCAAAATGACAAAGTTTCTGTAACATATTTATTAAATATGTTCATACCTCCAGATGATATCATGGCACAATTTATTAGTGAATTATCTGGGAAAATTGGTGAGTATATCGATGGTATCGACCAATTTATGAAACAACCTGAACAATTAACAGATTTACTTAAACAAAGTTATCTGAAAGCATTACAAAATCAATTAAACATGGAGTGAATGATATGAGTGAATTATTTAGCAATGACAATATTTTTATTAACCAAACTGTGAAAGATCAAAACGAAGCAATTGAAAAAGCAGGACAAGCGCTTGTATCAAGTGGAGCAGTTACAGAAGACTATATTCAAGCTATGAAAGATCGTGAACAAGTTGTAACAACATTTATGGGAAATGGATTAGCTATTCCCCACGGTACAGATGAAGCTAAAGCAAGTGTTTTAAAATCAGGCTTAACTTTAATTCAAATTCCTGAAGGTGTCGATTGGGGTGGTGAAGAAGTTAAAGTGGTTGTTGGTATCGCAGGTAAAGATGGTGAGCATCTAGATTTATTATCAAAAATTGCCATCACATTTAGTGAAGAAGAAAATGTTGAACGCATTATCAATGCTTCATCAGCTGAAGAAATTAAGCAAGTATTCGAGGAGGCTGACGCATAATGAAAGCATTACATTTTGGTGCAGGTAACATTGGTCGTGGTTTTATTGGTTATATTTTAGCTGATAATGATATTAAAGTTACATTCGCAGATGTCAATGCTGAAATTATTGATGCCTTAGATTCTAAACAAGAATATGACGTCATATTAGCAGATGAGTCAAACACAACAACTCGTGTACACAATGTAGACGCAATCAATTCAGGACAACCTTCTGCTAAATTAAAAGAAGCCGTATTAGAAGCAGATTTAATTACTACTGCCGTCGGTGTCAATATTTTACCGATTATTGCTAAAACGTTCGCACCTTATTTAAAAGAAAAAGAAACACCAGTAAATATTGTTGCTTGTGAAAATGCCATTATGGCCACAAATACATTAAAAGAGGCAATTCTAGATATCACCGGTCCATTAGATGAACATATTCATTTTGTTAACTCAGCAGTTGATAGAATTGTTCCTCTGCAAACAAACGAAAATATTCTAGATGTCATCGTGGAACCTTTCTATGAATGGGTTGTAGAAAAAGATGCATGGTATGGTCCAGAATTAAACCATATTAAATACGTGTCAAATTTGACACCATATATTGAAAGAAAATTATTGACGGTAAACACTGGCCATGCATACTTAGCTTATGCTGGTAGATATAATAATCAACCGACAATCTTAGATGCAATTAATGATAAAATGATTAAACATGATCTGGAAGAAGTCTTGAAAGAAACAAGTCAGTATATTACCAACCAATTTGATTTTTCAAAAACTGAACAAGCACAATATGTTGATAAAATTATTGAACGCTTTAAAAACCCACATCTTTCAGATGAAGTGACTCGTGTAGGTCGAGGTACAATCCGTAAAATTGGACCGCAAGACAGAATTATTAAACCACTAAATTATCTTTATCAAAATAATTTGAAACATCATGCGTTAATTAAGGCAGCTGCATTACTGTTAAAATATGATGACACAAACGATCAAGAAACAGTAGAAAAAAATAATTATATTAATGAATATGGTGTTGAAGCATTCTTAAAAGATTACGCTAAAATTGATAATCAATTAGCATCTGAAATTAGCAATGAATACAACGTCTTATAGTATTAAATAATTAAAAGATAATATATTTAGTTAAAGCATTGAACAACATAATATTCCAAATCAAAGGCTAATCCGTTTAAATACGAATTAGTCTTTTTTATAGTTAATCTTTTATAGCTTGGACTGTGCTTGTCGAATCTATATTATGATTGTAACAAAATCTTGTAGTTTTTTTATATAATATTCTACTAAACATACGACTCTTTTATTTAGGTGAATTTAAAATATAATTTTATGAACCACCCTATGTATTTGATACATTACTAAAAAAACTGTCAATACATGTACTAACGCAATCATTAAGTACTTGTATTGACAGTTTATAATAAATATAAAAACTTAATCATTTAGACCCATTTTGTCTTTAACTACATCAGCAATTGTTTGAGCATATCGTTGCGCTGCTTCATCAGTTGCTGCTTCAACCATAACTCTTACTAAAGGTTCTGTTCCTGAAGGTCTAACCAAAATACGTCCTTCTCCGTTCATTTCAACTTCTACTCTAGTCATGACTTCTTGAACATCTACATTTTCTTCCACGCGATATTTATCAGTCACACGTACATTGACTAAAGATTGAGGGTATTTTTTCATTTGTTTTGCAAGTTGACTCAAACTTTTACCAGTCATTTTAATAATACTTGCTAAATGCACGCCTGTTAATAAACCATCACCAGTAGTGTTATAATCCATTAACACGATATGACCTGATTGTTCTCCACCTAAATTATAATTACCTCTACGCATTTCTTCAACTACGTAGCGATCTCCCACTTTTGTTTTATTAGATTGAATGCCTTCATCTTCTAAAGCTTTGTAAAATCCTAGGTTACTCATGACTGTTGAGACTATCATATTATTGTTTAATTCTTGATTCTTGCTCATTGCTTGACCAATGATGAACATAATTTGATCTCCGTCTACGATGTCCCCATTTTCATCAACGGCAATTAATCTATCGCCGTCACCATCAAAAGCTAAACCAAAGTCACATTCTTCTTCAACCACTTTCTCAGACAGCGTTTCTGGGTGTGTTGATCCTACATTATCATTAATATTATAACCATTAGGATTACAACCAACTGTAACCGTATCCGCCTCTAAATCTCCAAATAAAAACGGTGCTAGTGATGAAGTAGAACCATGAGCGCCATCTAAAGCGATTTTCATGCCATCTAAGTTAACATCAATCGTAGATTTTAAATAACTTAAGTACTTTTGCGCACCTTCAAAATAATCAGAATAATGCACAATGTCGTCCCCTATTGGACGTGGTAATTCTGGGTTTTCTTGATCTAGTAATTGTTCAATTTCTCTTTCTTGATCATCAGAAAGTTTGAAACCATCAGAGCCAAAAAATTTAATACCATTATCTGGAACAGGATTGTGAGACGCAGAAATCATAACACCTAATTCTGCTTCCATCTCTTTAGTTAAATACGCTACGCCAGGTGTTGATATAACGCCTAAACGCATCACTTCTGCACCGATTGAAATCAATCCAGCAATTAATGCAGACTCAAGCATTTCACCAGAAACACGAGTATCTCTACCAACGAGTACTTTAGGATGCTTCTCACCTTCATTATGGGCTAACACATAACCCCCAAAGCGCCCTAATTTAAACGCAAGTTCTGGCGTTAATTCTTTATTTGCAACGCCCCTTACGCCGTCTGTACCAAAATATTTTGCCATGATTTATATCTCCTTTATAAAAAATCTATTTAATATTAATTTTTGCTGTTGTTTCTTTTGGATTAATTTTTGAAACGTCATCTGGTAATTTAAATTCTACATTTTTTTCAGTTGATTCTGTTACACCATCTAAATCGACTTCTGCAGTAATTTCGTCAATATCTTGAATATCGTTTCTATTACCGAAAATTTCCACTTCTTTTTCATCTAATTTTATATCATCTATTTCTTTACCTTTAGGTAAAGCACCTATTGCTTTAGTTTTAACTTTTACTTTCTTGCTATAATCTTCTACTTTTACACTCAAATTAACTTCATTCGGTTCAATTAATACTTTAATTTTATTAAGGTTTCTGTCAAAAGCAGTGATACGTGCAATATCCGTAGTATCTTTGCTGATTTTATCTTTATCTTTAAACGTAGCTTTTAAATATGCAATTTTATCAATTTGTTTGCTACCACCAGTCACTTTAACTGTTTCAGGTGATACACTTTGATCACTTACTTTATAATTAGCATTTAAATCGTTATCACTCACATCAGGTTCTACTTTAAGTTTTTTAGTAACTTTTTCTTCAAGATTAACTGTTGTTTCTTTTGGCTTAACTGTATAGTCAATGTCTTTATTTAAACCATTGACTTTGAATTGTGTGGTATGCTTTCCAGCTTTCTCACCACTCAGATCAAGCACTGCCTTAATATTTTCACCATTTTCAGCTTTTAATACTTGAGATTGTGGGCCCGATATTTCAATATCTACCTTACTCGGCACATCACTAGCATATAACGATTTACTATCATAATTAACTTGCACTGGTACATCTTGAAGTGTTTCCGTAGATTTTTGTCCTAATTGATCAGCATTAAAGATGTTACCAAACATGTTATTGACAGATAAGAAAAATACTAATGCTAAAACTAATGCTATTAATCTTAACCCCCATTTACTTTCTAACATATTAATTCACACCTTTCTCTTGAAAGTGTGTGCCAAACCAATGTTCAGCCAATAATTCTTCAAATGCTTCATTTGATATATCTTTTCTCAATTTTCCATCAAATGTGACTGAAATTGATCCAGTTTCTTCAGATACTACTACTGTAAATGCATCTGAAACTTCTGAAATACCTACAGCTGCTCTATGTCTTGTTCCTAAACTTTTAGCTATTTTAGCGCTATCTGATAGTGGCAAATAACTGGCAGCACTTGCAATTTTGTTCGCTTGTATAATCATAGCACCATCATGTAAAGGTGTATTAGGTATAAACACATTAGTCAATAATTCTTGAGAAATTTCAGAATTCATTGCTATACCTGTTTCAATATAATCTTGTAATCCTGTTTCTTTTTCAAATACGATTAATGCGCCGATACGACGTTTAGCCATATACTGTACTGCCTTAGATACAGATGAAATGAGTTTATCTTCATCACTATTCAAACTTGTGGAATAGCGTTTAAACAGACTACCTCTACCCAATTGTTCTAAAGCGCGTCTAATTTCAGGCTGAAATATAACAATTAAAGCTAAAACACCCCATTGTATTACTAAATCAAACAAACGAGATGTCGCTGTTAAATTTAACATTTTACTCACTTGTTGGCCGATTACAATTACTACAATACCTTTCAGTAATTGAATTGCTTTTGTACCTTTAAATACTGTAATGAGAAGATAAAGTACATACCATACAATGAGCAAGTCGAGTACACTAGCAATTATTTTGACTGTACTCCAATCATCAAAAAAGTTGGATAAATCCATAACATCTCCTCCGGTTATCTGTTCCCATGTTATATATTATACCAATCATAACACTAACTGTCATATTTAGTATTAAATTTTCATCATAAAATTAAAAGGAATAATATGGAAATAATGCCATATTATTCCTTTTATTTGTTTTTATAATAATGTTTCACCAAAGAAACTACCTACTAATGAAACTGCCTGTTCTGCTGTGTGATTATTCATATCTATCAATGGATTGACTTCTACTAAATCCATTGAAGTGATTAAATTTGATTTATGTAATAACTCAAGTGCAAAATGACTTTCTCTATATGTTAAGCCTCCTAGCACTCGTGTACCAGTTCCTGGTGTTTCAGCTGGATCTAAAGCATCTACATCTAGTGACAAATGAATGCCATCTGTTTTAGATTTCAAATAATCTAAAGTTTGTTCCAACACTTGTTTAATGCCTAGTTTATCAATATCTGCCATTGTATATGTTTTAACATTATTTTCTTTAATGTATTGACGTTCTCCCTTATCTAAATCTCTCATTCCTATAAGCACGATATTTTCTGGTTTAACTTTAGGTGCAAAATTAGAAATGTTCACTAAACGTGAATCACCTTCCCCAGCTAATATCCGCAGTGGCATCCCATGTATATTTCCAGAAGGTGATTCCTCAGGTATATTTAAATCACCATGAGCATCATACCAAATGATACCTAAATTCTCATAGTGTTTACTGATACCTGAAATAGAACCTATTGCTATGGAATGGTCTCCACCTAAAATAAGTGGAAAATTACCATTATCAACACTTTGAGATGCTGTTTCACTAAGTTGATTAGATATTTCTACTATTTCATCTAAATTACGTAAGCCTTTTTGAACTGAGTTAAACTTCTCTAAACGCATTGCAGGAACCTTAATGTTACCTGAATCTTTAACATCAATTCCAATATTTTGTATACGTTCTACAATACCTGCATAACGAATTGCATCTGGACCAAAATCTACCCCTAATTTTTTTTGTCCATAAGTCGAAGGTACACCAATAATCTCTACTAATTTATCCATAAAAAAACCCCTTTGTTTACGTTTGATATTAGGATAATCTAAAGTGATGTGACTTTCAAGTTAATACAAGCGACCTCAGTTATAAGATTTTAAGCAAATTACATAAAGAAACAAAAAAACGATTTTTAATTCAAAAAAACTAAATATAGCAATGTAATTTTATAGTTTTAAACAAAAAAATGTATATACTAAATATCAAAAAAATTTCCCATTTTTAAAAATAACAAAAAAAGCATTCCCAAAGGAATGCTTAAAAAGTGAGCCATAGAGGATTCGAACCTCTGACCCTCTGATTAAAAGTCAGATGCTCTACCAACTGAGCTAATGGCTCTAATGGCTGGGCTAGCTGGATTCGAACCAGCGCGTGACGGAGTCAAAGTCCGTTGCCTTACCGCTTGGCTATAGCCCATTAATGGTGGAGGGGGGCAGATTCGAACTGCCGAACCCGAAGGAGCGGATTTACAGTCCGCCGCGTTTAGCCACTTCGCTACCCCTCCGTATTATTAAATTAGCAATGGTGGAGGATGACGGGTTCGAACCGCCGACCCCCTGCTTGTAAGGCAGATGCTCTCCCAGCTGAGCTAATCCTCCAATATGTATAAAAATGACCCCGACGGGACTCGAACCCGTGTTACCGCCGTGAAAGGGCGGTGTCTTAACCGCTTGACCACGGGGCCATATGGCTCCACAGGTAGGACTCGAACCTACGACCGATCGGTTAACAGCCGATAGCTCTACCACTGAGCTACTGTGGAATAATGAAATATTGCCTGGCAACGTCCTACT
>NZ_JAESMX010000024.1:0-4009 GCF_017893405.1 Staphylococcus sp. GDH8C109P
GAATTTAGATTTTGGAAATAATATTTAAAGATGAGAGGAGTCAATAATGGAGGAACCAAATAAGCAAATTGATAATGTTTTAATAGAATTGAAACGATTGTTTTCAAAAGATTTATTAGGAGTCTATTTATATGGTTCTTATGTTAAAGGGGGTTTAAAAAAAGATAGTGATGTTGATTTTCTAGTGATAATAAATAGAGATATGACTAAAGAAGAAAAAAGAATATTAATTTCGAAAATTATGCCTATCTCTAAAGAAATTGGTGAAGATACAAGTTTAAAATATATAGAATTAACTGTGCTTAATTATCATGAAAATGAAAATTGGTCTTATCCACCTATTGAAGAGTTTATCTATGGGGAATGGCTTAGAGAAGATTATTTAAATTATTTTATTCCAGAAAAGAATAACAACATTGATTTAACAATATTATTATATCAAGCCAAGCTTTCTTCAATATCAATTTATGGCGAAAATAATATTAATAACTTAATTCCTGATGTTCCATTTATTGATTTACAAAAAGCTATAAAGGAAAGTTCTAAAGAATTGATAAAAGATTTTTATGGTGATGAAACAAATGTTATTTTAACCCTTTGTCGTATGATCGTAACTTATGAAACAGGTAAGTTTTATTCAAAAGATTTAGCTGGCAGTATGATAATAGAAAATTTATCAATTGAAGAAAATAATTTAATAAGTTTAGCTATTTCTAGTTATAAAAATGGTAATAGCGTTGATTGGGAACTTTTTCCTGTTAAGAGTGTCATTAAAAAACTTTATGCTTATTTGAATTATAAATTATGATAATAGCTTTTGTGATATTTGCAATATCAAGTATTCCTTAAATTTTGAAAAAGAAAGTAAGTAGTTGAATATATGTTGTTTTAGTTTTGATCTTTATATTTAACAACCACTATTTTGGTTGCTGGTGTTTTGATTTTGAATTTGGTTTTGAACTTATGGACTGACTTGTTCAGTCCATTTTTTGTGCTTGCACAAAAACATGTTTTAGCCTCGCAGAGCATACGGTTTAATGACTTATTTCAAAATAAGTCTAGTATGTTAGACTTAAAGTATTAAATACACGAAAACCCTTTGTGCAGAGGAGGAATTTTTATATGTCATATTCGATTGTGAGAGTTTCAAAAGTTAAATCTGGAACAAATACAACAGGTATTCAAAAACATGTTCAAAGAGAAAATAATAATTACGAAAACGAAGATATAGACCATAGTAAAACACATTTAAATTATGATTTAGTAAACGATAATAAACAAAACTTTAATAACTTGATTGAGGAAAAAATAGAGCAGAATTATACAAATAAAAGAAAAATTAGAACAGACGCAGTTAAACATATTGATGGGTTAATTACATCAGACAATGAATTTTTTAATAATCAAACATCAGAAGATACAAAGCGTTTTTTTGAACAAGCTAAACAGTTTTTAGAACAAGAATACGGTAAAGATAATTTATTATATGCAACGGTGCATATGGACGAGAAAACACCACATATGCATTATGGAGTTGTTCCGATTACTGATGACGGTCGTTTAAGTGCTAAAGAAGTTGTAGGTAATAAAAAAGCCTTAACGGAATTTCAAGATAGATTTAATGAGTATGTTAAACAACGAGGATATGACTTAGAACGTGGTCAATCAAGACAAGTTACGAATGCGAAACATGAGCAAATGAGCCAGTATAAACAAAAAACAGAATACCATAAGCAAGAATATGAGCGTGAGAGCCAAAAAACAGACCATATAAAGCAAAAGAACGATAAATTGATGCAAGAGTATCAAAAATCGTTAGAAACGCTTAAAAAGCCTATAAATGTTCCATATGAGCTTGAAACGGAAAAAGTAGGTGGTTTGTTTAACAAAGAAGTACAAGAAACTGGAAATGTTGTCATAAGCCAAGAAGATTTTAATGCCTTTCAAAAGCAAATAGAAGCAGCACAATTAATCAAAGATGATTATGAGTATATTAAGTCAGATAAAGCTCTAAATGACCTAAAAAACGAAAACAGTAGGCTTAAAGAAGAAAATAAGAGTATGTTTGAAACTCTGACGAAAGCGAATGAGGTTCTTGAAAAACGAAATAAACAACTTGATAACGCAAATAAACTTTTTGAAGTTCTTAGAGAAATTTTCAAGAAGTTAGAGCAAGCTATTGGTAGAAATAAATATAGGAATTTAATGAATGATGTGAGTAAAGATAATGGTCGCATGATACAAGTAATACGAACGTTAGATAAACAAATACATCCTGAAGAACATCAAGAACAAAAAGATAATCAGAAACGTGGTAGAGGTATGAGCAGATAATAAAAGCCCTTATCAGAATAGATAAAGGCTTAAGTAAATACAATGTGGTATTGGTTGTACTCTCATGTATTATAACACGCATTTATGCCGAGAAAATCTATTTGTCGATGAGAGCCCTTAATTAGACTTAAAGCGCCAGCGGTCAATAGCGTCAGCTATTAAATCGACCGATGGACAGCTTTAGGATTATTAAGGAGCGCAGAATCGTCGGCAAATAGAGGAATTGGAATAATGCAATAAAGATATTAAACTAGATCAGTTTTTAACTGGTCTTTTTATTTTGATAAGATTTCTTGAATTTTGGATATGTTAATAATACAATAGCATTACTTAGCATTACAAAAATGTAGACAAGGAGATGGTAACATGGCAAAGGAATCTAAAAATATGCGAAGTATTACAATTAGAGTAGATGAACAACTATACGATGATTACAAGCATGTGCTTCATGAACAATCTAAGATAGCTACGTATGACATTCGTCAGCATATGAAAAAAACCATAAATGACTATAAACAAAAAAAGGCTCAGTCTGATTAGACCAAGTCTTTTGATAGTGTTATATTAATAAACAAATAAAAAGAAGTCGCTCACTCCCTGACCAAAGTTTGTGATAGCGACTTACCCAAATAAAAACATAAGTTGTTTTTTATGATTTTGTATAGTTAGATATTAAACGATATTTGAATATACATCAAGATATATATTCGGGTGAGCGACTTCTTAAAGTAAATTAAGGAGTCGATTTTTTATGAGTAAAAAAGAGCAAGAAATCTTATCAAATCAAAGCATAGAATACGAAAATACAAATTTTTCTAAAACCGGCTACTCTAATAGCCGGTTACACGCACATACTGTGTGCATATCTGACCCAAAATTGAGCTTTGATGCTATGACAATTGTTGGAAATCTTAATAAAAGCAATGCTCACAAGCTATCCGAATTTATGAGTATTGAACCACAAATTAGACTTTGGGATATACTACAAACGAAATTTAAAGCTAAAGCTCTACAAGAAAAAGTATATATTGAATATGACAAAGTGAAAGCAGATACTTGGGATAGACGTAACATGCGTGTTGAATTTAATCCGAATAAACTTACACATGAAGAAATGCTTTGGTTAAAACAAAACATTATCGACTACATGGAAGATGATGGTTTTACAAGATTAGATTTAGCTTTTGATTTTGAAGATGATTTGAGTGATTACTATGCAATGACTGATAAAGCAGTTAAGAAAACTATTTTTTATGGTCGTAATGGTAAACCAGAAACGAAATATTTTGGTGTTCGTGACAGTGATAGATTTATTAGAATTTATAATAAAAAACAAGAACGTAAAGATAATGCAGATATTGAAATTGTTTCAGAATATTTATGGCGTGTAGAAATTGAATTAAAAAGAGATATGGTTGATTACTGGAATGATTGTTTTAATGATTTACATATTTTGAAACCCGATTGGAAAAGTATTGAACGAACATCTGACAGAGCAATTGTTTTTATGTTGTTAAATGACGAAGAAGAATGGGGAAAACTTCACAGAAATTCTAGAACAAAATATAAGAAATTGATTAAAGAAATTTCTCCAATTGATTTAACAAATTTAATGAAATCGACTTTAAAAGAGAACGAAAAACAATTGCAAAAGCAGATTGATTTTTGGCAACGT
>NZ_JAESMX010000025.1:0-1719 GCF_017893405.1 Staphylococcus sp. GDH8C109P
TGGAAAACTTGCTTAGAAAAGCTTGATGTCCCAATGGCTATTAGTCCTTTGCATGATAAAGATGAAACAGAACGTAAGAAATTAACTGAAGATGAGCGAAAGAAAGTAGCTAACGGCGAAAAAATATATAAAAAAGCACATTATCATATTTTATATATTGCTAAAAATCCTGTCACAATTGAAAGTGTTAGGAATAAAATAAAACGTGCTTTAGGAAATAAGGCTATATCTCATGTGGAGATTGTAGATGGTATTGAAAGTGTTTATAAATATTTAACGCATGAGAGTAAAGACGCCATTGAGAAAAAGAAATATAGATATGATAGTGAAGACGTTATACATTTGAATGATTTTGATATAGAAAGATATATTTTTTTAGATGAAAGCCAGAAAAGAAGTTTAAAGAATACATTGCTGCAAATTGTTAAGGCTGAGCATATAGTTAATGTAATTGATTTAATATCATTTCTTGAAATGTATGGAGAAGAATATGGTATTGAAAATATGAATTATGTTCAAGATGTAATTACTTCAAATGCTAATGCTTTTAGACTTTGGTTTGAAGGGAATTACCAATGTGGATATAGGGCACGATACTCACGAATGATTAATAGTGAAACTGGAGAGATTAAGTGATGAAATATAATAATACAATTTATTTTGAAAATGGAATTGAACATACATTAACTGAAAAAGAATTAACTATAATTAAAAGATTATTACATTCAGCTAAAGTAGAAAATGGATATGAAGAAGAATTAATAAATTTAAAAGATTTATTTTTGGAACACTTAGATTGATTGTAGAAAAATGAATGTGATGTAACTATATTTTCACTTTTTGGATTTATGGTTTTGAACTATGAGTGGCTAGCATTTAGCCACTCATTTTTGCTTTAGCAAAAAAAGGGGGATTGGGGGGTACCCCCAACAAGTGTATTTGCAGACACGAAATGAGCGTAAGCGAATGAAGTGGCTAGCAAATACGATGCTTGCCAAACCAAAATAGCACAATTGTGAAATGAGAAAATTTTTGACGAGCAAAGCGAAAATGATAGCCACTTCAGTGGCGATTGGTACAGGTTTTAAGTTGGATTAATTCCAACTTAACAACCAATCCAAATCATTAAAGCGATATCGTGAAGTCAAAAAGAAATTATTTTACAATTGTGCTATTTAAGGTGGGTTGGTTTTGATTTCTCATTTTTGTTGGTGCTTAGGGGGGGATACTACGACCCCCCTATATTGTGCCGAGTGCCAACTTTTGTACAGAAATGGGCTTGAACCTTACTGCTGCAAGGGATTTGAGGTACCAACGAAAACCAACGGAAATTGGTGATTTTTCCAACTGCGCACCTATATTGTGTTTTAGTTTGAATTAATTACACAATAATGATACTATAATTTCGATAATTTTTTTATTTGAAAGGAGAAAAAATGTCTGAGAAGAAAAGATTCACAATTACTTTGTCTGATAGTTTTTATGAGTATTTAGAAAAGTTATGTAAAGAAAAAGGCTTAAGTAAGTCGGCAATGATTACATTGGTTTTAGATGAATATATGAAAGGAGAAAAATGAGTATAAAAAAAGAGCGCCCTCGCAAAAGATCGCTCTTAAATATATGCTTATGTTTTCAAAGGTATTATATAACATGACTAAAAAAATAACAAAGGCTAGAAATTTCACTTTTATTATTTATCCTGAAAGTATTCCAGAAGAT
>NZ_JAESMX010000026.1:0-335 GCF_017893405.1 Staphylococcus sp. GDH8C109P
TTCAGTTTTCAATGTTCATTTAAATATATATGGTGGAGACTAGCGGGATCGAACCGCTGACCTCCTGCGTGCAAAGCAGGCGCTCTCCCATCTGAGCTAAGCCCCCATATTCTTTTTAAATAAGAGTCGGGAAGACAGGATTCGAACCTGCGACCCCTTGGTCCCAAACCAAGTGCTCTACCAAGCTGAGCTACTTCCCGTATTTATCATAAAATCATTCTAAAAATGGTGCGCCCAATAGGAGTCGAACCTATAACCGCTTGATTCGTAGTCAAGTACTCTATCCAATTGAGCTATGGGCGCTCTATTAAAATGATGGTGCCGAGGACCGGAAT
>NZ_JAESMX010000026.1:379-39396 GCF_017893405.1 Staphylococcus sp. GDH8C109P
CCGCTGAACTACTTCTGCAAAATGAAACTGGATGAGCCATAGAGGATTCGAACCTCTGACCCTCTGATTAAAAGTCAGATGCTCTACCAACTGAGCTAATGGCTCATGAAATGGTGCCGGCCAGAGGACTTGAACCCCCAACCTACTGATTACAAGTCAGTTGCTCTACCAGTTGAGCTAGGCCGGCTATTCACTTTTGAAAATGGTGGAGGATGACGGGTTCGAACCGCCGACCCCCTGCTTGTAAGGCAGATGCTCTCCCAGCTGAGCTAATCCTCCACATGTTTATTATAAAGCCTGGCAACGTCCTACTCTTGCGGAACGTAAGTCCGACTACCATCGGCGCTAAGGAGCTTAACTTCTGTGTTCGGCATGGGAACAGGTGTGACCTCCTTGCTATAGTCACCAGACAAAATAACTTACTCAATGTATGATACATTGTTTATCAATCAATTACAATAGTTAATTTTACACTATCTTAAAGAAATTCACAAGTTCTTTACTTAATGTTTATTATGTAAATGCTCGTTTTTGACGACTTTTATATAATACTATGTTTTTTCGTCAAAGTCAATGGTTTTCATAACTTTTATTTTAAACATATATTTTATTTCACACGTATTCGTGTTCACTTAACTCGACTTGAATAATCTTACCATAAGAAATCGCAGTTGACCATACCTTTTTTGGTATATTTTTATATTTAAATAGCATAAATATGCATAATCGTATCTTATTACTTTATTATTTCTAATTTGTTTTAAAAAAATTGTTCTATTCCATTTGTTTAAAGTTCAAATTTATAATTAAAAAAGGATTAAACATCATGCTCTTATTTGTGAGTCACAACATTTAATCCTTTAATATAAGTTAATTTATATTATTTTTGTCTCATGTATGGGAATAATAACACATCTCTAATTGAAGCTGAATCGGTCAATAACATAACAAGTCTATCAATACCTATACCTAAACCACCTGTTGGAGGCATACCATATTCTAATGCTTCAATGAAATCTTCGTCCATTTCATGCGCTTCGTCATTACCTTGTTCTTTTTCAACTAATTGCGCTTCAAATCTTTCTCTTTGATCTATAGGATCATTTAATTCTGTAAATGCATTACCATGTTCTCTACCTACAATAAATAATTCAAAGCGATCCGTAAATCGAGGATCTTCCGGATTTTTCTTTGCTAATGGTGATATTTCAATTGGATGACCATATATAAATGTAGGTTGTATTAATGTTTCTTCAACTTTTTGTTCAAAGAATTCGTTTAAAATATGACCGTATTTCATATTGTCAGTTATTTCAACACCGTGTTCTTTAGCAAGTGTTTTAGCTTCTTCGTCATTCTGAACATTAAAGAAATCAATACCTGTTACTTCTTTGACAGCATCTGCCATGTGAACTCGTTTCCAATTTGATTCTAAGTCAATCATTTCTTCACCATAATTAATTTTTGCAGTGCCTAGTACTTTATTGGATATATGTCTAATCATATCTTCTGTTAAGTCCATAATATCATGATAGTTTGCATATGCTTCGTAAAGTTCAATCATTGTGAACTCTGGATTATGACGTGTAGATACACCTTCGTTTCTAAACACGCGACCAATTTCATATACTTTCTCTAAACCGCCAACAATTAATCGTTTTAAATGTAATTCTATTGCAATTCTCATATATAATGTTGCATCTAAGGCATTATGATGTGTTACAAATGGTCTTGCTGCCGCTCCACCTGCAATTTGGTGCATCATTGGTGTTTCTACTTCTAAGAATCCTTGATTGTTTAAGTAATTACGCATTTCTTGTAAGATTTTACTTCTATTAATAAAAGTTTGTGTGCTATCTTGATTTGTTATTAAATCTAAATAACGTTGACGATAACGTTGTTCAATATCTTGTAAACCATGGAATTTATCTGGTAATGGTCGTAAAGCTTTTGTTAGAAGCGTGAATGATTTTGCTTTGACTGACAGTTCACCAGTGTTTGTTTTGAACATAACACCTTCAATACCTACGATATCTCCTAGGTCTGCTGATTTCCATAGTTCAAATTGTTCTTCTCCAACTTGATCTTTTCTTACATAAATTTGAATTTGACCTGATAAATCTTGCACGTGTGCAAAGCCTGCTTTACCTTTGCCACGTTTCGTCATTAAACGTCCAGCTATGCTGACATGACTTTCTTCTTCTTTTTCTTGTAATTCTTCTTTAGAGAATTGGTCCCAATCTTCATGTAACGGAGTAGCCATTGAAGTTCGTACAAATTTTCCACCGAATGGATCGATACCTAAATCGTATAGCTCTTGCATTTTTTGACGACGCACCTGCATTTGGTCGTTCATTTCTTCTGACATAACTTTCTCTCCTTTATACTTCTTGTTCTATTTTAATTTTAGTCTTAACTTTTTGTTAGAATTCGAGGAATACCTATCATTTATGGTTATAGTATCTTGATTTGTTCTAATCATTTCTTACTTTACCATGACCACCCTATCTTTTAAATACAAAGATAGTATTTGACTATGTGCTCAGCACTAATTTTTCAATTTTCAATTTTACTAGAGGCCATGAATGTAATAAAGTAATTTAAGCTTATATATTTCAGCATATGCTAAAGTATCTATTTGATCTTTATGAATGAAACATTTTTTAAAATACGCATTTTACTGCGCAGCAATTTAATGTATACAACTATTGCTGCAATAATTATATACTACATGCTGTTCTAGTTAGAGTTAATCTTGTTATATCAGTTGTATTAATTATTTAACATACATTACCGCGTCCAAATAATGATAGAAGAAATCAAATGAATTTCACAATTAATATATAATAAAATTGCAAGTATACCTATTCAATAAAAGCACTTTGCTAGGCCTCATCTTCATTGAATTTATACATCGGTACTTTCTTAACCTTTATATTGTTTCACTGAATTATCTAATGTTACTAAATTTCTAATTTTTTTGTTTGTATGAGGTTCAGTAAAATCTGGCGCAATATCATTGAGTGGTATGAGCACGAAAGAACGTTCAAGCATACGCGGATGCGGTATAACCAAGTCATCTTCATTTATAATTTGTTTATCAAATAATAAAATATCAACATCTAATGTTCTAGGACCCCATCTGATATCTCTCACTCTATGCAACTGTTGTTCTGTTTCTAGGCATGCATTTAATAAATCACGGGGTGTCAGTGTCGTTTGTATTTCAATACATTGATTTAAAAATTGAGGTTGCTCAACATATCCTACAGGATCCGTTTCATAAATTAGGGATGTTTGTGTTACATTGATACCTTCTATTTCATTCAAAATATGAATCGCTTGATCAAGCTGTGTTTCTCTATCTCCAACGTTACTTCCTAAACCTAAGTATGCATATGACATTAGAAATTCTCCCTCACTATTTCTACACCTACACCTTCATAATGACCTGGTATAGGTGGATTCTCTTTAGTGATTCTAACTTTCGTTTCCATTACACGATTATAGTGTGAATTTATACGTTTTGCAATACGCTCAGCTAGGTGTTCTACTAAATTCACTGGTTTACTTTCCATGATTGATTTGACATCTTCATATACTTCACCATAGTGAACAGTGTCAGTAACTTGATCTGTTTCACCTGCAAGACTTAAATCAACTTTCAATGTCACATCTACGATGAATATTTGACCAATTTCATTTTCGGCTGGTAAAGCACCGTGATAACAATAAAATTTCATACCGTTAAGAAATATCGTGTCTCTCATTCTCATTCTCCTTTAAATAATCCATGCTTTGAGCCAAACGGGCGTTGAGCATAACATTATGAACCCTCACACCTTTAACACCTTTCATTATACCAAATGCAGTAGTGGCGGCTGTTGCTTCATCTCTTTCAGTTGCTTGTGTGTCTCTATCTATCATTTCTTTAATAAATCTTTTTCTACTTGTCGCTAATAGTACTGGATAGTCCGTAGCTACTAATTCGTCCAAGCGCGCCATTACTTCTTTTTCTTCATCTCTTGTTTTTGCAAAACCAATGCCAGGATCTATCCAAACTTTTTCTTGGGGAATACCTGCCATTTCTGCTTTATTTGCTTGTTTCAATAAATGTAGAAGCATTTCATCCACAACTGGTATGGTTCGATTACCATCACCATTGTGCATCAATATGATCTCGCCTTCATATTTAGATACAATATCAAAAATTTTTTCGTCATATAATCCAGCCCATTGATCATTAATCATTGTAGCGCCTAATTTCATCGCTGCTTCTGCCACTTCACTTCTATATGTATCAATAGAAAGTTGAACATCTAATTGGCTGAGTGCTTTTACAACTGGGACTACGCGTTGCAATTCTTCAGTTACACTGATTTCTTCATAGCCAGGACGTGTAGATATACCTCCCACATCTATAATATCTACACCTTCTTCGATCATTTCTTCCGCTCTTTTAACAGCTTTTTCTACCGAATTATATTTACCACCATCAGAAAATGAATCAGGTGTTACGTTTAATATGCCCATAATTTTTGTATGTGCCATCGTTACTTTCTTCCTTTCACTGTTAAATACCTCACCGCTAGCTTAGTAATCACTATTCTATAATAACGCTAATTTATAAAATTTTCAGTAAGCAATGCTCATATAACCGAAAAAATTTAAGTCTAATTTATTTTACTCATTTAAATAATAAGTAATTGGCAAGAACGCATTCAAATATATTAATCATTTCGTATTGAGACCTATTTCCATTGATTTATTTAATTTGATAAGCGCTATCGATATGCCCTTAACAATCATTATAATACTTTTAATTAATATCAGCTGCTATTCGTGTAATTCCCTATGGCGGAATATATTATATAAGGTGTAGAAAACGATAAAATCTTCACAAAAAGCATACAAAAAACTGCCGACAAAGTCAGTAACCTTGTCGACAGTCTGAAACTGATCAAATCTACACATGATCGGTTTTATAAATCTGTTTTTAATCTTCAAATGAATATAAAGGTGTTGAAAGGTAACGTTCACCATTACTTGGCAATACAGTAACGACTGTTTTACCTTTACCTAAAGATTTTGCTTTTTCGATAGCTGCATAAATTGCTGCACCTGAAGAAATACCTCCAAGTATACCTTCTTCTTTAGCAACCTTACGAGACATATCCATCGCTGTTTCATTACCTACTTTTATAACTTCGTCATAGACATTCGTATCTAAAGTATCTGGTACAAAGCCAGCTCCTAAACCTTGTAGTTTATGTGGTCCCGGTTCTCCACCGCTTAATACTGGTGAATCTTCTGGTTCAATAGCTACAAGATTAATATCAGGATATTTCTCTTTCAGTACTTTACCTGCACCAGTTAATGTACCACCAGTACCAACACCTGCTAAGAATGAATCAATTGTTTTTCCTTCAAATTGTTCAACCAATTCTGGACCAGTTGTCAATTCATGCACACGTGGGTTAGCTGGGTTTTCAAATTGTTGTGGTTCATAATAGCCGAATTCTTCTTTTAATTCTTTCGCTTTTTTAATAGCGCCTTTCATTGCTTCTGAACCTGGCGTTAACACAACTTCTGCACCATAAGCTTTCAATAAATTACGACGTTCTTGACTCATTGTTTCTGGCATCGTAAATACTGCTTTATAGCCTTTGGCAGCACATACAAAAGCTAAACCTATACCTGTATTACCACTCGTTGGTTCTACAATTGTATCTCCCGGCTTAATTTTTCCATCTTTCTCTGCCGCTTCAATCATTGCTAATGCAATACGGTCTTTAACTGAACCACCTGGATTTTGATATTCTAATTTCACATAAACATCTGCAGCATTTTCATCCACCACATTGTTCAATTTAACTACTGGCGTATTACCAATTACCTCAACGATATTATTTACTGGTTTATTTGTCATAAGTATTGCTCCTTTTCATTAAAAAGTTTAAAACCTACTTTTTCTATCGGATATACTTTATATTTTATCAGATTTTGATTTGAATACAACTAAGAAGATTGAAAATTACAATATTTTTATAATTTATAGTAACTTTAACTTTATTTTAAAGGATTTTTTACATCTTTTCTAATAATTCCTGTAATTCATTTTCTGTATATTGATATTTATTTCTACAGAAGTGGCATTCTGCTTCTGCACCATGATCTTCATTAATCATACTTTCGATTTCAGCTTGCCCTAACCCTTTAATTGCATTCAAAAACTTTTCGTGTCCACAATTACATTCAAAACTTGCAGGCATTTCTTCTAAAATTTGAACTTCATCTTCACCAAGTACTTCATATAAAATTTCTTCTGGCGATAAACCTTGATCAATTAATTTTGAAACTGGTGTCATATTGTTGATTGCTGTTTCTAATTTACTGATTGTTTTTTCTTCTGCACCTGGCATCACTTGAATGATAAAACCACCTGCAGCTTTTATAGAATTATCAGGATTCACTAATACACCTAGTCCTACAGATGATGGCACTTGTTCACTTTTAGCGAAGTAATAAGTAAAGTCATCGCCTAATTCACCGGATACAAGTTCACTTGAACCAGAGAAATAATCTTTCATTCCAACGTCTTTTACTACAGTTAATGCACCATTGGTTCCAACAGCTCTACTAACATCTAACTTCCCAACGTTATTCAAAGGAAAGTGAGTCTGTGGGTGAGTCACGTATCCTCTTACATGACCACTAGCATCTGCATCAGCTATAATTTTTCCGATTGGTCCTTGTCCATCAACTGTAACTGTCAATTTTTGATCACCTTTTAACATAGCCCCCATCATCAACGTTGCAGTCATCGTTCTGCCAAGTGCAGCTGATGCTGTCGGCCAAGTATAATGCCTTGATTGTGCTTCTTGAACACTTTCTGTAGTTAATGCACTATATGCTCTTATTTGTCCCTCGTAAGCCAATGCTTTAACGATGTAATCTTTTGTCATTTCTATAATTTCTCCTTTTATTCATTGTAATGTTTAAATTGTCTTCTGAATTCTATATAAATTTTCATAATACTTTTTATCAATGCAATTTATTGTAAGTGTTCAGTCAAAAAATTGCTACATATCTGTTTGCAATTTGGATGATTGATAAATATTAAAAAGCTTCTTTCCACATCAATATGATAGCAGAAAGAAGCTTTTTGTTCAGTTATTAATTTCTATTACTTGGATCGTTAGGATCACTTGGGTTGCTAGGTTTATCGATATTTGGCGCTTGCTCATGACCTGTCTCTTCTGAGTCATCATTGTCATGTTCGCTATCTTTACGCGCTTTATCGATATCTTTTTCTTCTTGTTGATCTTCTTTTTCTTGTTGTTTACCAACTTCTAGTTGTTCTTTTCGTACATCTTCATAAGATTTACCGTATTTACCTTCATTAAATTCACTTTCTTGATCACTTACAACTTTTGCTGCATCGTAATCAACTTCTGGTAATACACCATCATAGAATAATGAACGAATTTGCTCAGCAACTAATGTTTCTTCTTTTAATAAAGATTCAGCAATTAAAAGTAATTGTGATTGATGTTCTAAAAGAATGTCTTTACAACGTTCGTATTGTTCTTTAATAATACGTTGAACTTCTTTATCAATTTCATACGCAATTTGTCCAGAATATTCTGGATCGCCTTGCATGTCTTTACCTAAGAATACTTGTCCATTACTGCTGCTTGAGAATTGTACCGTACCAAGTTTCTTACTCATACCATATTCAGTAACCATCTGACGCGCGATTTGTGTTGCACGTTCAAAGTCATTTGAAGCACCTGTTGATACTTCATTGAAATTAATATCTTCAGAAACACGACCACCTAGCAAACCACAAATTTTATCTAATAATTCTGGTTCAGTCATTAGGAAGCGATCTTGTTTTGGTAACATCATTGCATAACCGCCAGCTTGACCACGTGGTACGATGGTAACCTTATGGACAACCTCTGCTTCATCAAGCACCATACCAATAATAGTATGACCTGCTTCATGGTGCGCTACGATATTGCGTTCTTTTTCAGAAATGACACGTGATTTTTTAGCAGGTCCTGCAATCACACGGTCAGTTGCTTCTTCAATATCACGCATATCTATTTTCTTCTTACCTTCACGTACTGCAACTAATGATGCTTCGTTCAGCAAGTTTTCTAAATCTGCACCAGAGAAACCAGGTGTTCTTTGAGATACTGCTTTTAAGTCTACTGTTTCATCGAGTGGTTTATTTCTAGCATGGACGTGCAGAATAGCTTCACGTCCTTTTACGTCTGGACGACCAACTTGAATTTGTCTATCGAAACGACCAGGACGTAATAATGCTGGGTCTAAAATATCAGGACGGTTTGTAGCAGCAATCATAATGATGCCTTCATTTTCACCGAATCCATCCATTTCAACTAGTAATTGGTTTAACGTTTGTTCACGTTCATCGTGTCCGCCACCAACACCTGCACCACGTTGACGACCGACTGCGTCAATTTCGTCAATAAAGATAATACAAGGTGCGTTTTTCTTAGCATTTTCAAATAGGTCACGTACACGACTTGCGCCGACACCCACAAACATCTCAACGAAATCTGAACCACTGATTGAGAAGAATGGTGTTCCAGCTTCACCAGCTACTGCACGAGCTAATAATGTTTTACCTGTACCTGGAGGTCCTACAAGTAAAACACCTTTAGGAATTCTAGAGCCCATTTGTTTAAATTGTTTATTATCTTTTAAGAAGTCAACAATTTCTATTAATTCTTGTTTTTCTTCATCTGCACCAGCTACATCTGAGAAGCGTACACGTTTTTTCTGACTGTCGTACATTTTAGCTTTGGATTTACCAAAGTTCATCATACGGCCGCCGCCACCGCCGCCTCCTTGCGCTTGACTAAGGAAGAAAATAAATAATAAGGCTATGATTAAAACAGGTATTAACGTAGTTAAAATACTTACAAATACGCTTTGTTTTTCTTCTTCTTTAACCGTAAATTTCAATCCATCTTGACTTTGTGCTTTATCTGTTATTTTTTCAAGCTCTTTATCATTATTATATAAAATAGTTGAAGAATAATCTTCATCTTTTTTAGTTTTACCACTTACCATATATACATTTTGTTCTGGTTGAATTTCTAAAGATTTCAATTCACCTTTATCTAATTGCTTAACAAATTGATTATATGTAAGCTGTTTCGGCATATTTCCGTTACCATTTAGCCACGAAAACAAGCCAAATATAATAACGCCAATGATTGCGATAACTAGCACGTTACGAAAGGCTTTCTGCATGCGTCGTTTCCTCCTACTTCAATAATAAAACTAACAAAAATTGTAACACAATACACAAGTGTTGGGCTAGTAATTCTACTTTTGTATGTACGTTACAGTTCTTGTTGTTTTTATACTTTTATATTTTTGATATACAAACAGTTAACATATACTTTATAATCTATCCCTTAAATGATTTACGTATATGTCCGCGTATTTTATCAACATACTATGTATATCGACTCATTTAATCCGATTACGTTTTACAGTATATAACAATATTTCATACGATTAAATTGTACTGCTTATTTTGAATAAATTTCTGGTTTGAGTGTACCAATATATGGTAAGTTTCTATAGTTTTCAGCATAATCTAATCCGTAGCCTACTACGAATTCATCTGGAATTTTTTTACCTACATATTTTGCTTCGATATCTGCTTTGCGGCGATTTGGTTTGTCTAATAATGTTACAATTTCCAGTGAATTGACTTTTCTTGATTCCAATAATTCAGTTATTGATTTTAATGTTGTTCCTGTTTCTAAAATGTCTTCAATAATCAAGATGTCTTTTCCTTCTATTGAACCACTTAAATCTTTAAGTATTTGTACTTCACCCGTTGATTCAGTGCCGCCATGATAACTAGAAACATCCATAAAATCGATAGCTAAATGTGTATCAATATGTTTGATGAGGTCTGTCATAAACATTACTGACCCTTTCAAGATACCTATACAAACAAGTGGTTTACCTGCATATGTTTCAGTAATTTTTGCACCCAAGTCTTTACAAATTTGTTCTATCTCTGCCTCATCCATTAATATTTCTTTTAAATCATCTCGCATAATTTCATTCCTCTCCCGTATTTCGTATGAAAATAGTATCTTTATATTCATTGTTTAAGTATAACGTACCTATAGCAATAATTGTTTCATCTGCATTAACTAAAATTGGTAACTGGTTTCGCTCAATTTGTATAATTTTGCGATCAATCAGTAATCGACTAACTTTTTTATGTCCTTTTACACCATTTAGTTTGAATTTATCTCCCGTATTTCTAGTTCTAACGACTAACGGATAGTCATCTTTTGGAAAATTATCTCTTATGTTTATACTATAATGACCATAGTGATACAATCCTGGTTGCAAAATCTTTGTTGGCACAAGACATTTATCATAATTTGCCATTATTATAAATTTATCATAAGCGATATAAATATTCCATTTATCTGTTGCATATATTGTACATTGAGTAACTTTGCTTTCGAGTTGCTGAAACCAAGATTCGTACATTTTTTCAGTCATTGGTGTCGTAATCTGTAATTTTGAAAATATTTTATCTAAAATAATTATTTTAATATTATGATTTAAATTGGAAAATGCAACTCTTGGAATTACTATTTCTGTCTTACCGACATTTTCATGAACTTGTGTTTCTATAAAATGTAACGCATTTTCATGTAACGCTTGCAGTTGTATATCATGCCAATCTTTCAACTTAAGTAACTGTTTTGTAGATAAATGATGATTGCTGTCGATGGCAGGTAGAATACGATTACGAATATCATTTCTTACATAATGATTTTCAGCGTTTGTCTCGTCTTCATAATAAGGTACCTCATAATTTTGCTGATAGTTTCGAATGTCCGCTTTTGTTGTTTCTAACAGTGGTTTACACAACATATAGGCGTCTCGTGAAGTCAGATACGACATGCCTAAACTACTTCTAGTTGAACGTCCAGTCATCAATCGATAAAAGATAGTCTCAATTTGATCATCTTGATGATGTGCAGTTAATAAGACATCGGCATCCAGTTCCATCATCATATTATCAAACCACTGATATCGTTCATTCCTTGCAATATTTTCAATACTGTTACCCTGTTCAATGATTTTCGATAAATCTAAATGATGCACGAACAATGGAATTTGATACGACTCACAATATTTTCTTATAAATGATTCTTCTTCTTGTGCAATATCACGAATATGATGATTCACATGTAAGCAAGTTAATTTTCTATACGATTGAGACAACTGATTAATTAAATTGTGCAATAATACCATGCTATCAATCCCCGTCGAAACGGCTAACACAATATGTTGGTCTTTATTCCAACCATCAGCATTAACTT
This sequence comes from Staphylococcus sp. GDH8C109P, assembly GCF_017893405.1. NCBI lineage: Bacteria > Bacillati > Bacillota > Bacilli > Caryophanales > Staphylococcaceae > Staphylococcus > Staphylococcus sp. GDH8C109P. The sequence goes on from NZ_JAESMX010000026.1 coordinate 11,785, forward strand.
CTACCATAGCTTACCTCCTATGTCACAATGCGAAAGATTTTTTATCTTTGAGTTTTACATGTACGTTGCAACGTCTGTACACAACAAAAAATAGACTGTTTCCTTAAGTAAGAAAACAGTCATTTATTGTCAAAGTCAAACGTCATTATATCATATTAAATGTTGTACTTAAGCAATTAATTTCAGTTCTCTTGGGAACAGTCTTATTTTATATATTTTAGCGTCTAGCGCCTTTTCCACCACGTCTAGATTCCGTTTGACGCTTAATAGAAGTCAATTTATCTTCGCTATCTTTTAAGAAGTTTGTTAATTTCTTTTCAAAGTCCTCACCTTTAGGTTGAGGTTGCTTATAATTTGGTTTACTTTGAGGTCTACGTGGACGATCTTTTGCTTTTTTGATAGATAAACTAATTTTTCCATCATCAGCAATTGAAAGCACTTTAACTTCAACTTCATCACCAACAGATAAGTGATCTTCTACGTTTTCAACGTAGTTATCTGCAACTTCACTTATGTGAACTAAGCCACTCTTTCCTTCTGGAAGTTCGACGAAAGCGCCAAACTTTTTAATTCCAGTGACTTTACCTTTAAGCTTGTTTCCTACTTCGATTGACATATTATAAATAAATCCTCCCGATTCGTTTCGATTTTAACCCTATTATATGCCTGTTTGCATAAATTAACAATGGTATAATGATGCAAAAAATTAAATTCACTTATTTATCATCATTTTGCGCCTTAGATTTAGTATCAGATTTATTATCTCCAGGCAGTTTGAAAATAACTTCCCCATCATTACTTAGATAGTAATCATCACGTGCAACTTTTTCAATATAATCTTTATCATTTAAATTATTTAATTGTTCTTTTAGTGCTAATTCTTCATCTTGTTGTTTTTGATACTTTTGTTCTTTTTGTTGACGTTCAACTGAATCTTCATTATTACTTTGTTTTTGAGTGACAAGCATGATGGCTAAAATGATAATAATCAATAGTAAAATACCACCAAATAAAGTGATACGCTTACGAACAACACGCTTTCTCATTTGTTGCTGCTGCTTTTTTTTGTTTTTTGCTGAAGTATACGTATTGCCTATATTTTCAACTTTTTTATTCATTTGCTTGTCACCTCCTGTGTTTATATTTCACTAACTTTTTCTTCTTTAATAAGTTCATACATACCTTTTGCATTTTCTTTTGTCGCATGTTCGCTCAAACCTGTGACTTTAATTGTTACAATTTTTTGTCCAAATCGAATAACAAGTTCATCTGTTTCTTTTACATCAGTACCTGCTTTAGCAACTACGCCATTTACAGTAATACGTCCTTGATCACTGATTTCTTTAGCTAATGTACGACGCTTTACTAATCTTGAAACTTTGAGATATTTATCTAATCTCATCATTTTTTCCTCCTTGCTCTAAAATTCGTTTTAAAGCATTTTCATCTAACGATTTATTTTTTGTTTTATCATACAATGCTAAGAAGTGGTCTGCAAATACTTTCTCAAATTTCACACGCTGTGCTTTACCTTCCTTAGTCTTAGCATTAGACCAAATATTTTTTAAATCTTCCTCTGTTTCTGCTTTTGCATCACCAAAAACATGTGGATGTCTACGTATCATTTTTTCTGAAAGACTTTGTATCACTTCATTTATATCCATATAACCTTCTTTTTTCCCTATGCTTGCATGTAGTAATACTTGTAATAGAATGTCTCCTAACTCTTCTATCATGTGCCAATCGTCTTCATTATCTATCGCTTCAAACAATTCGAATGTTTCTTCCAACAAATAACGTTTTAAAGTATGATGTGTTTGAACTTTATCCCATGGGCAACCTTTCTCGTCATCTACAAGGTGCTCAATGATACCAACAGCAAAGTTAAAATCACTAAGGTATGTTTCTTCACTTTCCACTTTTGGAATAAATAAACTAGTTATATTGTTAAAAACTTCGTCGTAATGATCTATTTCATATAGCGGTGTTTTGATAACGTTGGCATAGTTATTTCTGGCACCATCTACGATATAAACAAGTTGGTCATCACTATACCGTTCCATCAATGTCACTTTTAAATCACCAGCGACCATTGCACTATAGACTTGTGTAATAAGTGTATGTGTACGAATGTTCAACTTTTCTTTTTGAAGATCTGTTGCATCTAACATTGTAAAGCCATCGTTAGGATCAACTTTCACCGCTTCAAATATATCGTCTATAAAGCTTTTACCACCTAATATTTCAACTTCTATATCAGAATGTTGTTGTGCATATTGCTCTAAATACACAGTTGTCGTTTCAGCTACTCGTGGATGACCTGGTACTGTATATACAATATTATTGTCTTTTACATTATTTATCAATTTTGACACAATAGCTTCATATACATTTTGAAAAGCGTCATGATTTTTATATTCTTGATCAAAGCTTTCAATATTGATACCTTCCATTGTTAAGTCTTGGATGACTGGGTGATCAAAGGTACGTGTATAAACTAATGTTTGCTTTTTCAAAAATTTATAAATCCCTAATGGTAAATCCTCAATACCATAATTTCCTAATCCAACAACTGTTATTTTATTTGTCATTAATGTTTCCCTCTTTTCATATGGAATAGTTTATCTCCAAAAGGTAGATGTTTGAGTTCTCTAAAACTTAATAAATGCATGCGTACGATAGAAAAAATCACTACAATCACACCAATTGTAGCTGCTATGGCTAATTCGACTAAACCTTGCATTCTACCTTCTCCTGGAATAAGAAACATGACTGTTTGTACTGCAATTGATAATAGCATCATCGTACCTACTAATTTAGCAATGAATTTTTTCATTGTTTGGAAATGATACATTTTTAATACTTGATACTGTAAAATCCACACAAATAACAGCAATGAAATGACAGTACTTAGACTGGCACCGAAAATTGAGAGTTGTGGTATTAAAACCATATTCAATATCGCTTTGATTACAACACCAGTGCCAAATGCGAACAAAATAACTTTAACGCGATTTTTCACTTGTAATAAAGCAATATGCATCATTATAAGAGAAACACATATAACTGTAAGCATATATATGGATAATGTTCCGTTCAAACTATCATTTTTGAAGAACACGCTATTCATTACAGGAAGCAAATTGATTAAACCTATAGCTGCTGCCACACTAAATAAAATCGTAATCTTTATCGATGCATTAGCATAGCGATTCACCAGTATATGTTGCTTTGTTTTTAATGCATCTGTTAGTAATGGAATAAGCACAAAACAGAACGTCGTCGTTACAATTAACCCCATCTGTATAAAAGAGGCACCGCGATCATAAATGCCTTTAAAAATAGTTGCTTCGTCAAAATCTAAACCGGTCATTTGAAGTGCATGTATTACTGTAAAACTATCCACCACTTGCCATACAATAACGATCAATTGACTCACCGCGAATACAACTATACCTAGCGTTAACTTTTTCCAAGCAATATCAACATTGGCATGTGCTCTAGATAATTTAAAAGGTTTCCGTTGTATTAGAAACAAACTAGATGCTAAAAAACCAATACCTGAACCCACAATCGCTAATGTACCTGCATGATATATACTCCATGAGCGACTCATAAACATCACAATAGCTATCATGATAATTACGACACGAATAAATTGTTCTATAACCTGGGAAATCGCAGGTATATTCATCTCATGATGTGCCTGATAATAGCCCCTATAGACACCGAGTAAACCAACAAATAAGAAGCTGACACTCGCTGCCCTTAACATAGGTGCTAAATTGACATCTCCCATCAGAAAAGCAATCCAATGTGCACAAGTAAATAAAACTAAGAAAAAGATAACACCAGCAAATTGCAGCCTTAATAACACACGTGTATATTGATTGGGTTGTCCGTTTGCGCTAAAAGTTTGAGTGACTGCACTAGGAATAGCATTCATCGATAAAATAACGCCCAAAGCTACTATTGGATACACTTGTTGATAAGCGTATAGACCTCCATCTCCTAGTATATTTTGATAAGGTACTCGGTACAACGCGCTTAATACTTTAACAATGATAAGCGCTATAGTTAGTACAACAACGCCATTAAAAACACCTTTTGTTTCAGATTTAACGTTCATCTGGTATAACCATACTTTCTTCTAAACATTTCGCTAAGAATTTCAAACTATCTAACCATACTTTATCTTTAGTTAGTGTCACTTTCATTTTACCATCTTGAACACCAACTTTCATTGCACGTCCAAGTGGTTGGGTTTGTTTAAAGAGTGTTTCACCATTGATGTCTGTAGTGCCTTTTTCGGATAAATAAATCTCTATTTTTTTACCTATATCTTTAATAAGTGTTACACCTGCATTCAACGCATGCACTTTAATTTCCATCATTTCTAGCAATCTTTCAACCTCAACTGGATAATCATTAAAGCGGTCAATCAGCTCGTCTTTAACATCCATCAATTGCGATTCCGTCTCAATTTTACGTAATTTTTTATAAATTTCTATTTTTGCCTGTTCATTTGGAATATATTCGGCTGGTAAATAAGCATCAATATTTAGTTCAATTTCAACTTCGGGAGCATCAGGTTGTTCTTCTTTAATACCTCGTTTTTCATTCACCGCTTCTTCTAACATTTGTGAGTATAAATCAAAGCCTACAGAGTCTATAAATCCATGTTGTTGTTTACCTAAAAGATTCCCTGCACCACGAATATTTAAATCTCGCATTGCAATTTTAAAACCGGAACCTAACTCAGTAAATTCTTTGATTGCCTGTAGTCTTTCTTCAGCAGTCTCTGATAAGACCTTATTAGATGGGTGTAAGAAATACGCATAACCTATGCGACTTGAACGTCCCACGCGTCCTCGTAATTGATATAATTGGCTCAATCCAAATTTATCGGCATCTTCGATAATTAAAGTATTGGCATTTGGAACATCTACGCCAGTTTCGATAATCGTTGTCGTTACAAGAATATCAAATTCGTGATTGATAAAGCTCAACATCGTTTCTTCTAAATCACGTTCATTCATTTGGCCGTGTGCCACACCAATATTCGCTTCAGGCATTAACATTTGTAGTTGTTCACGTTTTTCATAAATCGATTGCACTTTATTGTATAAGTAGAAAACCTGGCCCTCACGTGATAATTCTCTCTCTAAAGCTTCTTTTATAAAATTCATATTTTGCTCTAATACATACGTTTGCACAGGAAAACGATTTTCTGGCGGTGTTTCGATGACCGATAAATCACGCACGCCCAACATACTCATATGTAGGGTTCTCGGAATCGGTGTTGCAGTTAACGTTAATACATCAACATTTGTCTTAAGTGACTTAATCTTTTCTTTGTGTCTTACGCCAAAACGTTGTTCTTCATCCACGATAAGTAATCCCAAATCTTTATAATGAATATCTTTACCTAACAATTTATGCGTACCAACAACGATATCAACATAGCCTGATTTAAGTCCCTCTTTAACCTCATTAACTTCCTTAGTCGTTCTAAATCTACTAATAAGTTGGATTTCTATAGGGAAATCTTGCATGCGCTCGATTAAAGTTTCATAGTGTTGTTGCGCTAAGATTGTCGTAGGCACAAGAAAGGCTACTTGTTTACCTTCCATTACTGCTTTAAAAGCTGCTCGTACCGCAACTTCTGTTTTTCCGTAACCAACATCACCACATAATAATCTATCCATTGGGCGTTCAATTTCCATATCTTGTTTAATCTCTTCAATGGACTTGCCTTGGTCTGGCGTTAATTCATAAGGGAAGTCAATTTCAAAGTCATTTTGTTGTGGGGTATCTGGTCCGTATTTATAACCAACTGACATTTCTCTTTCTTTATATAATTCTATTAATTCATCAGCCATATCTTCAACATTTTGTTGAACTTTAGCTTTTGTTTTCTTCCATTCTGTACCACCAAGTTTGTTTAATTTAGGTGATTTATCTTCCGAAGCAACATATTTTTGTACTTGGTCCATTTGATCTACTGGTACAAATAATTGATCGGTACCTTTGTATTGCAGTTTTATATAATCTTTATGAACGCCGCCAACTTCAAGTGTTTCGACACCTAAATATTTACCTACACCATGGTGAACATGAACAACAAAATCTCCAACTTTCAAATCTTGATATGATTTGATTTTTTCTGCATTTGTTAATTTCTTATGTTGTTTTGCTTTTTTCTTTTGTTTTGACTTAAATAATTCACGTTCTGTAACAACAACGAGATGCATATATGGTAATTCAAAACCTTCTGATAGGCTACCTTCAGTGATGATTGCACTACCACCTTCATTTTGTGAACTCGGCGTATCTATAAATGTTGGTATATGCATTTCATTTAACATTGATTGAATACGCTCTTTTTTCGATTCAGTTTCTGCTAATACAACAATCGTATAATCATTTTGGATAAAGCGCTGGAATTCGGAACGCATAATATCATATTGACCATAAAATTGTTGTACTGGCTTACATGAAAATTTAATGATTGTGTTGAGTTCTACCGGCATCGTTGCAGTAAACAAAGTAAAATATGTAACTGGATATCGATTTAATAGTGACTCAAATCCATCATATTGTAAGAAATTTTGTCCGATAAACCCTTTACCACTTTCAATTAAACTCTGCATAAATTCTTCAGCTTCAGAAACCAGTGTTGTTTCAGTTTCTTTGATTCTATTATATTCATCAACTGCTACAATCGCATCAGATTTAAAGTAATCAATAATGGTTGCAGGGGATTCGTACATAAAAGCAGCGAGTCTGCGTAATACTTGATGGTCAAATAAAGACGATTCAAAAAGTTGAAAACTTTCATACGTTTCTTTTAAGTCATTACGTACAGATTTATCTATTTTTGGTCGTGTATACTCATATGCTTCTTTTAGTTTTAATTTAGTATGTTTTAATACTTCATCTGTAATGATGTAATCACTGGCAGTTGTAATATCTACATGGTCTAAATTTTCTTCCGAACGTTGCGTTTCTACATCAAAGTTTCGAATTGAATCTACTTCTGTATCAAATAATTCAATTCTTACCGGCAAACCTATTAAAGGATATATGTCAATAATCCCACCACGTAACGTGAATTCACCAATATGAGATACTACACTCTCTCTGCGATATCCCATGTTTACAAGTTTATTTAAAAATTCATCAATATCTATATCGTCACCAATGGAAAGTTTGAGTTGATGTGCGCTCCACATTTCAACAGGTGTTAACCATTTTTTAAAACCATTTAGTGGTACGATAAATAACCCTCTCTTTTCTTGAGCAAGTGCCGTTAAAGTACGTACACGTTCACTCATGAATTGGGGGCTTTGAGTTGAAAATTCTTCTGTCATAATATCTTGCATTGGATACTTGTAAATATCATCTGTATCAACATATTGTTGCAAGTCACTCTCTAGTTTGTCTGCTTGATACAAGTTGTTCGTTACTACAAGTAATTGTTTCGAACTATGAATAAACTTTTCAGCTATGATTGTTGCCTTCGCCGAACTAGATAGTCCAGTAACCAATACGTTTGCTTCACCAAATACTTCATTTAATTCTTGATAGCGTTTATCTTTTTTAATATATTCTGTAATTATTGATTTCACTTGACCTCACCATTAAACTCATTCATCACATGGTCAAAACGAGAACTTTCAATATAAGCTTCTACTGCACGTGCTGAATGTTCTATTACTTTATTCATTGTATCCATTTCTTGCTTCGAAAATTTTTGTAATACATAATCGACAATCGACATGCCATTGGATGGGCGATCAACACCAATACGAATGCGTTTGAATTGGTCTGTACCTAAAGCTTGAATAATCGACTTCATGCCATTATGACCACCGGCACTCCCCTTTTGTCGTAAACGAATTTCCCCTTGTGGTAAATCCAAATCATCATATAGTACAAGTAAATCGTCTATATCAATGTCATAGTATTTCATCAGTGGCCCTACAGCATCACCAGACAAATTCATCATTGTCATTGGTTCTATAAACATCACTTTTTCACCAGCTAAACGTTCTATTGTATAGGCACCTTTATACTTTTGTTTATCTAATTTAAATTGATTGCGTTCTAACATATAATCAATAACTTCAAAACCGATATTATGTTTTGTCAGCTCAAAGCGTTTACCAATATTGCCCAAACCTACAATACATTTCATTATGTTACCTCCAATTGTTGTATTCAATCAAAAACATTTATTATTTCACAACGTTATGCTGTTTCTTTTTTTATTTTCATATCATTCACTATATTAACATAAAAAAACACCAGCTTAACGAATTAAGCATGGTGCTTTTTAAGATCATTTTTTCTTATTGAAATCGCGTGTATTAGAATGACGTCAGAGAAATTACTCTTCTTCTTTCTCTTCTTCTTCGTTATCGTCTTCTTTTTCTTCACCAACAACTTCTGGCTCTTCAGTTTCTGATTCGCCTTCCATAGCTTCGATTTCTTCTTCAGTAGGTTCTTCAGTTGGAGGAACTACTGTTACTACAGATTCTTCAGGATCATTTTCAATTGTGAAATCACCTGAAACTTTGATATCTGCAACTGAATAGCTATCGTTAACATCTAATTCGCTGATGTCAATTTCGATAGATTCAGGGATATTATCTGGTGTCGCAGTTACTTCAAGGTCGAATAATGGTTGTTCAACAACGCCGCCTTCTTTAGCTCCTACTGCCTCACCAGTAAGTTGAACTGGTACTTCAACAGTACGTTCTTCACTCATATTGATTGCTAAGAAGTCAATGTGAGTAATTTGGTTTTTAAGTGGATCGAATTGATAGTCTGAAACCATTACTTTAATTGTTTTAGAACCTACACCTAATTCGATAACACCGTTACGTCCAACTTCACGAATAACTTTGATAAATTCTACTTCATCAACTTTTACTGAAGTATTTTTTGTACCGTAACCATAAACGATTGCAGGTACTTTACCAATTTTTCTAAGTGTTTTAAGGTCTGAACGTGTTTGTTTACCTTGACGAATAATTGACTTTAATGAAGCCATATTATTTCCACCTTTCATTTTTTGTTCTTATTCATATAATAAGAACCCCTCACTTACCCATCAACACAATGTTGCTTGCAAGTGTTTATTTAATCGTGAATTGAAATCACGAACGGAATAATTATACAACTATTGCACTAATTAGTCAAATAGCACACTAACAGATTCTCTTTCATATACGCGCACAATAGCTTGTGCTAATAAACCTGCCACTGACAGTTCTTTAGTATTAGCTGGTTTACGACTTTCATCTAATTGAATTGAATTTGTAACGACTAACTCTTTAATCGCTGAATTTTCAATACGTTCTTTAGCTGGGCCTGATAATACGGGGTGTGTACAACATGCGTAAACATCTTTAGCACCTTTGTCTTTGAGCGCTTGAGCTGCTAATGTAATCGTACCGGCTGTATCGATGATGTCGTCAATAATTATTGCTGTGCGACCTTCAATTTCACCAACGATATTCATTACTTCAGCTACATTAGGTTTAGGACGACGTTTATCTATGATTGCAATTGGTGTTTTTAGAATATCTGCAAGTTTACGTGCTCTAGTTACACCACCATGGTCTGGAGAAACTACGACACATTCTTCTGGGTCAATGTCTGTATCATTTTGGAAATATTCTGCTAAAATTGGAACACCCATTAAGTGGTCTATTGGCATATTGAAGAATCCTTGGATTTGTGGTGCATGTAAGTCTAATGCAATCATGCGATCTGCGCCAGCAGTTTCAATTAAGTTTGCAACTAATTTTGCTGTGATTGGTTCACGGCTGCGCGCTTTTCTATCTTGGCGAGCGTAACCATAGTATGGCACCACGATATTAATATTAGCTGCTGAAGCACGTTTACAAGCATCTATCATAATTAATAATTCCATTAAATGTAAGTTTACTGGATTAGAAGTCGGTTGAATTATAAATACATCACAACCACGAATACTTTCTTCAATATTAATTTGAATTTCTCCATCACTAAAACGTTTTACAGAACATTTACCTAGCTCGATTCCAACATTATCTGCTACTTCTTGGGCTAAGGGTTCATTACCTTTTAAAGAGAATATTTTCAAAGCAGAATTCTTATACTCATTGTTTAACATTTATAGTCCTCCAATTAATTCATTCAATTAGTTTCGTTCATAGACAAAGTTATATTTATCTCATTAATCTACAAAATGTCGATTGAGGTCTTCCTTACATCTACATTGTATATATGTGATTAGAATCGTAATCTAATCGTGTCTATTTTTTTAAATAACCTTCTTTAGTTGTTTGTCTCGCTCTTGCTAATGCTAAACTGTCATGTGGCACGTTATCAGTAATTGTAGAACCTGCAGCTATAAATGATCTATCACCTAAAGTTACTGGTGCTACTAAGTTAGTATTACAACCTATAAATGAATCATTGCCGATGATCGTTTTGGATTTATGTTTACCGTCATAATTCACTGTGATAGAACCGCAACCTAAGTTGGTACGTTCACCAATTTCTGCATCACCAATATAACTTAAATGTGGTAATTTAGCACCTGTTTTAACGACTGATTTCTTAACTTCTACAAAGTTTCCAACTTTAACATTTTCACCTAAGTCTGCTCCAGGTCTTAACTGAGCAAACGGTCCAATTGTAGTATTGTCGCCTACAACCGCTTCGTTGATAACCGATTGTTTAATTGTAACATTAGAACCTATTTTACTGTTTTGAATTTCTGTGTTTTGGCCAACAATCGTATCTTCACCAATTTCACAGTTACCAGCTAATTTTACGTTCGCCTCAATTGTAACATCCATGGCGATTTTCACATCTGCACTTATATATGTAGTAGCAGGATCAATAAGTGTTACACCATTTCTCATATGGAAGTCATTGATACGTTTTCTATAAGCTGCCTCTGCTTCACTCAACATTACACGATCGTTGACACCCATAATTTCTTCAAAATCATCTGTACGATATATTTCCACCATTCCTTGCTCTTGCAAAATAAGAGACAAAACATCAGGTAAATAATACTCAGCTTGAACATTATCATTTTTTACCAGTTCTAATTTTTCAAAAAGCAATTTATTATCAAATGCAAAAATACCTGAGCTAATTTCATTGATTTGTTGTTCATCTACTGTAGCATCTTTCTGCTCTACAATCTTAACTAAGTGATCGTTGCTATCTCTCACAATACGACCATAACCATAAGGGTTACTTGTCGTCGCTGATAGAACTGTTGCATCAGCTTGTTTGCTTTCATGGTGTTCTAATAGTGATTTAAGTGTTTCTGCAGTTATTAGCGGCGTATCGCCACAAACCACTAATGTTGTACCTTGTTCGTCTTTCAAGTGCTCACTCGCCATTTTAACGGCATGTGCAGTACCGAGTTGTTCGTTTTGGAAACTATATAAAGATGTATCTCCTAACGTTTCTTTCACGCTTTCTGCACCGTGTCCAACAATGGTCACAAGATTTTCTACTCCAGATTGTTTAACGTTATCAACGACATGTTCAATCATTGATTTGCCCGCAACCTCATGTAGTACTTTGTATTTCTTAGATTTCATACGTGTACCTTTTCCAGCTGCAAGTACTATTGCATGTCTTTGCATGTGTGTAACCCTCCATTAAATTATACACTTCTATATTATTATAATTTAACGCTAGTACCACTTTCAAGGCTCAAAACCCTAATGTTATACAATGGAAACAATTCAAGTTATTTTCTTTCGGCTAAACATATTCATAATTGTCATCTTTGACTTCCACAAATCATAATAAAATGATTTTCATAAACCTATGTCATACTTTATAAATAACAATGTGCTTCAGAGTTCGTGGCGTTATTAATTTAATTGTCAGTTTTTCTAATTACTAAATTAACTTGTAATTATATTGAGTTATCTGTGATTCATTTGTAAAATCAAAAACATATTTTTTGTCACCTTTCATTATAATAAATTATTTCAATTCTTTATATTCTTATTTTAGTTTAATACACAAAATGGTTTGATTTTCGTTAATGAAAATCAAACCTAAAGTAATTAATTATTTCATATAAATGTGAATTCCCTTTACACTTATAGCGGTTTTATAACGTGCTGACGCCCAGGGAAATGATATGAGCGAGAGACTACAGGCTCGAACCATATCCCTAGGCAAGCATGCACGTTAAAACCGCAAGTTTTTTAATACAAAAAAGACTAACATATCATATATATTTATAACATTTAGTGAAAGTGAAAATGGTAGTTTCACTTAGAAGCTTAGATGAAACCATATTATAAATTTTATAAGGTAAATACTTTTTTAAATTTATTAATACGTATTTACTATTGTGAAAGCATTTTTCTCTTTACACATAAGCACTTTAATTATAGCGATTTTATAACGTGCGGACGCCCAGGGGAATGATATGAGTGAGAGACTACAGGCTCGAGCTATATCCCTAGGCAAGCATGCACGTTAAAATCGCAAGTTTCTTAATACAAAAAAGACTAATCCTTCAATGGATTAGTCTTTATTATTTTGAGATTTATATCTCAAACTCTTTTTTAATTTGATTCGCCATATATATTAAGCTTCGTCATTTGTTTCTTCTGATGATTGAGCATTTTTATCAGGGATAACTTCATCCGTTTCGTCATAAACTTTCATTACCGCATCTTGAATTTCTTGTCTCATTTCTGAATTAATTGGATGCGCGATATCACGAAATTCACCATCTGGTGTTCTTTTACTTGGCATTGCGACGAATAGACCTGAGTTGCCTTCAATCACTCTTAAATCATGCACCACAAACGATTCATCTAGAGTAATTGAAACTAAAGCTTTCATTCTTCCATCTGTTTGTATTTTTCTAAGTCTTACATCTGTCACTTTCATGTAGTGAGCCCCCCTAGTATCTCTTTGTTAGAAGCTTAACAATTTCATCAAAAATTATAAATCCTTTAAATTACTTCACTTCTGCGATGACTTCAATTTCAACTTTTACATCTTTAGGCAATCTTGCGACTTCAACACAACTTCTTGCCGGTTGATGTTCCGCAAAATATTCGCCATAAACTTCATTTATATTTTGAAATTCATTCATATCAGCAATGAATATTGTTGCTTTAATTACTGAATCTATACTTGATCCAGCTTCATTTAATACAACTTTTACATTTTCTAAGACTTGTTTCGTTTGTGCTTTTACATCATCACTGACAATTTCGCCATCTAAATTTAATGGGATTTGTCCTGATGTGAACACAAGCCCGTTAATGACCGTTGCATGTGAGTATGGCCCCAATGCCTCTGGTGCCTTTGAAGTGTTGACTACTTTCATGATGTTGATCCGCTCCTTTAAGTAAATTTAGTTAAACTGTTGCCTTTTTCCACTTTAAATTCCTGATTGTACTCATCTACATCAGACAATCTAACTAAGGAAGTATAATCTTCAATTAATCTTTGCTTAACTTCTTTTGATTCTACTAATACGGATACCCCTTTCACATGTGCCTTAAACTCATTCATTAAATTCATCACACCGTTAATAGAACCACCTGCACGCATAAAATCATCCACCACGAGAACATTAGAGTTTTCTGGTAATGTACGTTTAGATAATACCATCGTTTCTATCTTTCTAGTGGAACCCGACACATAATTTATAGAAACCGTAGAGCCTTCGGTTACTTTATTATCTTTCCTTATCACTACTACTGGTAAATTCAAAACATTCGCTACTGCATTTGCTAGTGAGATACCTTTTGTAGCGATAGTTACAATCGCATCCAACTCTTGATCCATATAAAGCGTTGCAATCAATTTTCCAACCTTATTCAATAAAGTGGGATTACCCATTAAATCTGATAAGAATAAATAACCACCTGGTAAAAGTCTGTCCTTTTCTTGCAGAAGTTCGATGACTTCATCTACAACTTCACTTGCTTCTGCTTTACTCATCTGTGGTTTATAAGTAACTCCACCACTCGCTCCGGCAGTCGTTATCACGGTGCCCAGTTTTTCTTTTTGAAAAGTAGATTTAATAATTTGTACATCTTCACTGATGGATGATTTTGCTTGTTTAAATTTTTGTACAAAAAATGTTAAAGGTATTAATTTATTGGGGTTGTTCATCAAGTATTGTGTCATATAAACAATACGTTCACTTCTTTTATAGCGCATTTTATTCATCCCTTCTCACTAACCTAATAATCTTGCAATATAGACTTCGTTACAACAGCCATTGACCGCATTATACACATGCCTGGCTTGACGTTCTTTTTGTGTTAATCCATAAACGGTTGGACCACTCCCACTCATGACAGCACCATCTGCTCCATTTCTAAGCATATTTTCTTTGATTTTATAAATATCTGAATACATTTCTCCAGAGATGGGTTCCAATCTGTTTGAAAGACTATTACATAATAATTCATAATTCCCCGTATCCAATGCTTCCTTACAAGTTTCAGTATAAACCTCATGTACTTGAGTTAAATCTAACTTTTTAAAAATATCAGGGGAGGAAATGCCTAAATCTGGTTTAGCAACAATCACCCATGCAGAAGGTGGCTTGTTCAAAAATCCAATCAATTCCCCTTTTCCTCTACAAAAAGCGGTTCTCCCATATATACAAAAAGGAATATCAGTTCCTATTTGTATGCCTAACTCACACAATTCTTCTAAAGGTCTATTTAGCTTATATAGTCGATTCATTCCTCTTAATGTTGCAGCAGCGTCTGTCGATCCACCTGCAAGGCCAGCTGAAACTGGTATATCTTTATCTATTGTAATCGTAACACCTTGCTTTAAATTATAAGTTTCTTTCATTAACTCTGCAGCTTTGTAAGCTAAATTTTTATTATCGGAGGGAACATAACTTTGCTCTACGTCCACAACTATTTTTTTATCTTTGCGCAGTTCAAAAGATAAACGATCATTAAGATCAATCGTTGTCATAATCATTTCAACTTCATGAAAACCATCATCTCGTTTGAAGAGTGTGTCCAACGTTAAATTTATTTTTGCTGGCGCAGTCTCATAAATCATATTCCCACCCTCTTTCAATTCGATATGGTAATAAAATGATTTTAACATATTGTTATACTTGCGTTATTCTTTTTTTAAAAAATTATAAGTTAATTGCCCAATTTCGTTTGCTTATCACTTTAAACAGTTTAACGTATTATTCAACCAGTTAGTTCCTTATTTTACAATACTATTTTGACGTAATAAAACTATATCTCTTTAACTCTGATGCATTCTATAATATTTCAAAAGAAAAAGGTATATTGATGACTATTCACCAACATACCTTTTTCCAATCACTCTCATATTAATGTCTTAAATAAAAAAATGGCTGCTTGAACCAAATCTTCAATTTATATTATTGCTATTTAGTGTGCAATTGCTTCTTGATGATTATCATCTTCAAAAGAAACTTGTACGTTTTCTGTTAAAACGTCAGTGTATGTATATGATACACGCTCAAAATTATGAATATCTTGGTCTAGTTCAACAATAAAAACAGATGGGTAAGTTTCTTTTAAAACACCGCTACGCTCAATTGTTTTTTTACGACCACCATTCGCTTTCAGTACAATACGGTTTCCTAATTGACAATCAAGTGAATTTTTGATGTCTCCAATAGATTTTGGCATATTGCTCCACCTCGCTACATATTGTATAATAACACATTTAGCGCGATTTTGTCAAATAAACGTCAATTTTAGCAAGGTCATACGCAGTTGTCAATCATTTAAAATTCCAATTCTGGGAAATTTTTCAATTCATTATATAAATTTGCAAATTCTTTTATAGAAAGTGTTTCCCCACGTCTTTTAGGGTTAATGCCACTAGCTTCTAACCAATTTACAATTATCTCTTTATTTGCTTTTCCATCAATAAACAAACTTTGATAATTATTGTTGATTGTTTTTCTTCTTTGCCCGAATGCAGCTTTAGACAATTTGAAAAATTTATCTTCATCGTCTACATCGACAAGTGGTTGTTCACGTTTCATTAACTTCACTACGATTGAGTCTACGTTTGGAGGTGGTAAGAATACTGTCTTAGGTACAGTTAACACTTTGCTAGTTTCGGTATAAAACTGTGCAACTATAGATAAGGATCCATAAGCTTTTGTTCCTACTTCAGCGTTTAATCGTTCACCAACTTCTTTTTGCATCATTACCACATAACCATCAATCGGTAATTTTTGTTGCATTAGGTTTAATAAAATAGGTGTCGTTATATAATATGGTAAATTAGCAACAACTAAAATTTGGTCACAATCTGCTAGTTCATGTGTCACATAATGTGCAATATCCGCTTTCAATATATCTTCATTGATTACCGTAACATTTTTATATGGTGCCATTGTTTCGTTCAGTACTGGTATTAAGCGTTGATCAATTTCAAAAGCGATTACTTTTTTTGCACTTTTAGCTAATTGTTCTGTCAATGACCCCATACCTGGACCTACTTCAATAACACCCGTACGCTCATCTATATTACTCGCATCTATAATATTATGGATGATGTTGACATCAATTAAAAAGTTTTGACCCAAACTTTTTTTGAAGCTAAAACCATAATGATTTAAAAGTGCTTTTGTTCGCGACGGTGTGGCTATATCTTTCATATCCAATTATTCTTCACTTCCTTTATTATCATTCAAGGCATTTCTAACGTCTGCTTCTGTATAACCAAAAGCATTTAACTTGTTAAGTAGTTGTTTCCCGTTAGAATGACCGATATGAAGTTTTCTTCCTAAAATTTCCCTTTTCCTGCGTGCGTCTTTACCTATAATTAATCCAAGATCAATCAGAACATCCTTATTGATACTTTCATATCCCTCTTCGAATGGCGTACTCACATGAATCAAAGCTTCTTTGATATCTTCGATTTTCGCATGTTCAACACCTATTTTACCGCGTTTACTCTTGGCTTTTTCTCGATCAATATAAGCATGTTTAACCCCTGGAATATACTTTTTTATTGTATTACGAATTTTATCACCTGGGAAATCAGGGTCTGTTAAAACAATCACACCTCGTGTTTCATATGCTTGTGCAATCACATTTAACGTTTTTTCATCAATTGCACTTCCATTTGTTTCAATCGTGTCGCAATCAACAGCGCTTTTCACTCGCTCTGTATCATCTCTACCCTCTACTACAATAAATTCATTTATCTTCATTTATTGTGACACCTTTCATTTTTTACTTCATTTCAGAAAAAATAAAAAAGTACCGGTTCAAATTATGGTTACTCTTAGTATTCATATACCAACTAAGCCATATTTCAGACCGATACCTTTAAAATAATATCTTTATGCTTTTAATTTAAATAACCGTTCAGCATTTTCAGTTGTTTGACGGCAAACTTCTTCATAGCTAACTTCGCGTAACTCAGCAATTTGTTCAGCTACCAAAGTTACACGTGCTGGCTCATTTCGCTTCCCTCTGTATGGGTGCGGAGATAGGAACGGTGCATCTGTTTCAACTAATAATCTATCAAATGGTACATGTTTAGCAACTTCTTTAGGCTGTTTCGCATTTTTAAATGTGACAGGGCCTCCTAAAGATACATAGAAATTCAATTTATTAATGACATCATCTGCAATCTCAGGTGAAGCACTAAAGCTATGCATAATACCGCCAATTTCTTCAGCATGCTCTTCTTTTAAAATATCTACACAGTCTTGTGTTGCCTCTCTATTATGAATAATGATTGGAAGATTAACGCGCTTAGCTAACGCAATTTGCTTTCTGAACAGAGCTTGTTGGACATCTTTTGGAGATTTATCCCAGTGATAATCTAAGCCAGTTTCACCAATCCCAATAACTTTAGGGTGTGCGGCCAACTTTTCTATCCATGCCAATCTTTCTTCTGTGCAATCAATAGCATCTACAGGGTGCCATCCAATAATACCGTATATAAAGTCATATTGATCAATTAGCTCCATTGTACGTTCAACAGTCGGTGTATCAAAGCCTACTACAAACATACGATCTACGCCATTATCTCTTGCACGCTCAATAACCGCTTCTAAATCTTCATCATATTGTTCTGCATTTAAATGAACATGTGTATCGATTAGCATATTAAATCGCTCCCTTTATCTATGATTACTTAATTACTGCACCATTTGGAATTGCATTCGGAAGACTTACCAGTGTAAGTACACCATCTTTTTCAGCAGATAAAATCATACCTTCTGATTTTCGCCCCATTAATTTAGCCGGTTTCAAGTTGGTAACTACTGCAACTTTTTTCCCGATAATATCTTCAGGTTGATAGAATTTAGCAATACCTGAAACGATTTGACGTTGTTCGTCATCTAAATCAACTTGGATTTTTAATAATTTGTCAGATTTTTTTACATTCTCAGCATCAATAATCGTGGCCGCTTTGATTTCTACCTTATCAAAATCTTTGATATCAATTTGCGCTTTACTAGGTACTTCTTCTTGCGCTTCTGCCACTTTATCTGGTTGCATAGATTGCTTGATATATTCTATTTCAGCATCACTTTCTAAGCGTGGGAAAATAGGTTGCGGTTTACTACTTACCATAATTGGCTCTGTTAACGCACCATACTGTTCTATACTGTTGAATTCATATAATTCAGGTGAATTGATATTTAATTGTTCAAAAATTTGTCTTGGCGCGTTTGTTAAGAACGGTCTTAATAGCACTGCAATAATACGAATATTTTCTACTAAATGAGCCATAACATTGCCAAGCATTTCTTTCTGATTCTCATCTTTTGCTAAAATCCAAGGTGTTGTTTCATCGATATATTTATTCGTTCTACTTATAAATTTCCATATTGTTGAAAGTGCCACTGAGAATTGTAAATTATCCATATTTTCATGGAACGTTTTCACTGTATCAAGTGCCAATTGTTCCATTTCTTCGTCTAATTCGTGTTTAGGACCTTCATAAGCTGGTAGTTCGCCATTAAAATATTTATTAACCATTGAAATTGTACGGTTAACTAGGTTACCTAAGTCATTAGCTAAATCATAATTTGTACGTTCTACGAAGCCTTCTGGAGTAAATACACCGTCAGAACCAAATGGTAACTCACGCATTAAATAATAACGTGTTGCATCTAAGCCATAACGATCAATCAATACGTTAGGATCTACTACGTTGCCTTTTGATTTACTCATTTTGCCATCTTTCATTAAAATCCAACCATGTGCAAAGACCTTTTTAGGTAAAGGAATATCTAATGCCATCAATAAAATCGGCCAGATAATAGAATGGAATCTAACAATTTCTTTCGCCATAATATGGATATCTGCAGGCCAATATTTTTTGAACAAGCTATCATCATCTGATAAATAACCAAGTGACGAGATATAGTTTACTAGCGCATCAATCCACACATAAACAACATGCTTTGGATTCGATTCAACATGAATCCCCCAGTCGAATGATGTACGAGATACTGCTAAATCTTCTAATCCTGGTTTGATGAAATTATTAATCATCTCATTTTTTCGAGACGGCGGTTGAATAAAATCAGGATTTTCATCATAAAATTCTAATAAACGGTCAGTATATTTTGATAAATTAAAGAAATAGCTTTCTTCTTTTACCAATTCTACTTCGTGTCCAGAATCAGGACTTTTACCTCCGACAATTGCACCGTTCTCATATACAGGATCAACAAGTTGTGTTTCCGTATAATACGTTTCATCCGGTACAGAGTACCAGCCTTCGTATTCACCAAGATATATGTCACCTTGCGCTAATAAGCGTTCAAATATTTGTTGTACAACTTCTTTATGACGTGCTTCAGTTGTACGAATAAAGTCATCATTGGATATTTCTAATTTTTTCCACAGCGCTTTGATGCCTGAAATCATTTCATCTAAATAATCTAATTCTGATTTCCCTGCTTTTTGCGCTTTTTCCTGTATTTTTTGACCATGCTCATCCGTTCCTGTTAAATATCGAACATCATAGCCCTGCATTCTTTTATAACGTGCGATGACATCACCAGCTGTAGTTGTATATGCATGCCCGATATGTAAATTCCCACTCGGATAATATATAGGTGTAGTGATATAAAATGTTTCTTTCGCCATCAATGTTCCTCCTCGTTTCTTTCACTTCAAATATATCTAAATTTATTTTTATTTTCAATGAAGCAGATAAGTGTTCATTTTATATTTATTAATCATTTTAATTCGTTTGATTTAGCATAAAATTAAGTATTTGTTCCTTAGCAATTTCCACTCATTTTACAACATGATAAATAATCTCTATCTTATCTACATTACCATAAATCAAGCTTGTTATGGGGATTTTTCGCTTGATTTTATTGATAAAATTTTAAAAAACTATTATTTAATTTTCTTTTGGCATTGCTTTTTGTAAGCTTACTTTTTATACATTGTGATATACATCATATACTTCACTTGTCTTCATTTGCCTGTCTTCTGCAACTTGTTTAATCGCTGCTTTAGGTTTCATATTTTTATTAATATAATGTTCAACGTGTTCATGTATAGACATATTTTCAAACCAAGATGTATCTTCTGCTGCAATGTCACCTTCAATGATGATGACAAATTCGCCTTTTGTAAGTATTTCTCCTTCATCTAGTTTCATTAGTAAGTTCTCTACTTGATCCGTGATAATTTCTTCGAATTTTTTTGTTAATTCCCTACCTAATGATACATTTCTTTGAGCATCTATTTTATAAATGGTCTTTAATGTATCTTTAACACGGTGCGGTGATTCATAAATAATCAAAGTGCTATCTTGAAACATGCGATGTTCTAATAAATCATATTTCGCCTTTTCTTTCCTTGGTAAAAACCCGAGAAATGTGTATGTAAATGAGGGTAACCCACTTGCCATCAATGCGGTTAAGCCTGCATTTGGTCCAGGTACGGTCTCAACTCTGATCCCATTATTTCTAGCGGCTACTACAAGTTCGTATCCAGGATCACTGATCAAAGGTAGCCCAGCATCAGACACTAACGCAATATTAATCCCTTCCTGTAATTGCTGAATGAGGTATTCCGTCTGCTGTGCTTTATTATGGTCATGATACGATTTCAACGGTGCGTGTATATCATAATGCGCACAAAGCTTTTTTGTCACACGTGTATCTTCACATGCAATCAAGTCCACTGTTCGTAAAATATCAACTGCTCTATATGTAATATCAGCTAAATTTCCAATCGGTGTACCTACTAAATACAATGTCGCCATAATTCTTATCCCTCACTTATCAGCTGTAATTTTTCTTGTCTAGAAAATGTTTTGATTTCATATTCTCGCTTCATAGCTTCTGATTTGGTATCAAACACTTCTTGATAAACTAACTCTACTGGTCGTCTAATTTTAGTATATTTAGCGCCTTGACCACTATTATGCTTTGCTACTCTTTGTTCTATGTCTTTTGCATAACCAGTATATAAACTTCCATCTTTACATCTAACGATATAAATAAAATGCTTATCCATAATAGATTTCTCTCATTTCTTCTGAATATGTTCCATCTTCATTATATATATAGAAGGGTTGCTGTATGTCTAACCCTTGGTTTCCACCTTTTCTACCTTCAACTACAATTGTTTGAGCTACTTTACCAGGTTTACTATAAATAAAATAAAGCTTCTTAGGTTCTATTCGATACTGTCTCATACTACTTAAGACATCCATAAGACGGTCGGCACGATGAACAATTAAAAACCTACCGCCTTCTTTCAATAAATGCCGCGCCCCAAAACAACAATCATCCAATGTACACATTATCTCATGTCTCGCAATTTTATGTGCATCTTTTTGATGCTGAAATTGTTGATTCACTTTGAAATACGGAGGATTACATGTAACAAGACTATACTGTGATGGTTTAAACGTATGATGTGCTTGCCTCAAATCCATGTGATACATATGAATTCTTTTGTTCAGATGATTGTGAGCAATACTTCTTTTAGCCATGTTCACTAATTGTTCTTGTATTTCGATTCCTTCAATAAATTGATTTCCTTTATGGGATAGTAATAAAGGAATAACACCATTACCGGAACACAAGTCCATAATGACGTCTTTTTTCTTTACTTTTGTAAAATGCGCGAGTAACAAAGCATCCGTTGAAAAAGAAAAGACATCATCATTTTGTATGATTTCTAACTTCTCTTTTAGTAAAAAATCATACCTTTCATTTTCCATTAACATTTTTGTAACCTCCAAAAAAGAGGATGAGTTTACGATGCTTCGCTAATGAAGCCTATCGCTTTTCTCATCCTCAACTCCATATTTTTCTATTTTCATAAATGATATTTATACTACTCACTTAATACTTCAAGACAAAACAAACAGTCGTCGCCTTTTCTATGTTTGCCAAATAGCTCTCCATTGCATATATGAAAGCCTTCCTTGTATAGCATTGCTAAATTATCTTTGCTTCGTAATGGGCGTTTAGGTTGATCTTTTTTATCATTTTCTATTTTTTTAGTTTTTTCTTCTTTACCTATTAATGTTTTTAAATTCTCATTCTCTATTTGTAATGCGACATTTTCTTCAATTAATGCTACTGTAAGATTTTTTAAATTTAACATGTCACGATTAATTTGATTAATGTTTTCCTCTAAATGAGCTAGATTTTCAAATATGTCGCTTCGATTCAATGTTGTCACGGCCTCCTAATTTAATGTTTCTAATTCTTCCATTTTATATTCTAATGGTTGCTCAAGACCCTCTATTTTAACTTGCATAGATATATCTAAAATATTTAAGCCCACAACTCTACCATTACCTTCCGGCGTTTCAATGACATCTCCAACATCTGGTAACTGAGCTCTTGCTTCTTCATAATAATCATTTTCATATTTTAAACAGCACATAAGCCGACCACAAGCACCAGAGATCTTTGAAGGATTTAAAGATAAATTCTGATCTTTAGCCATTTTTATCGAAACTGGTTCGAAGTCACCTAAAAAAGTCGAACAACATAACGAACGACCACAAGGTCCAATGCCTCCCAGTAATTTTGCTTCGTCTCTAACACCAATTTGTCTTAATTCTATTCTTGTTCTTAATTTTTGAGCTAATACCTTCACTAACTTTCTAAAATCTACACGTTCATCTGATGTAAAATTAAAAATAACTTTCGATTTATCCAAAGTAAATTCACAATTTACTAAACGCATATCCAAATGCTGTTGTTGAATAATATCTTTGCATAGATTCAAAGCATCTTTTGCATCATGTTCATTTTGTTCGTATTGTACTATATCTTTTTCTGTAGCTTTACGAACAATTTGTTTTAAAGGTAATGCCACGTCTTCATCAGCTACATTTAAAGGTTCATACTTCACTCGTCCAACTTCTAATCCTCGTTTTGATTCAACAACAACCCACTCGCCCAGACTTAAGTCAAAATTTTGCGGTGAGTAATATTCCATTTTACCTGAGTGTTGGAAGTGTATACCTACTACGTTTTGCATAATTATTTCACCCCTTTTATAACGATTTGTTCAAATACTAATGTTGGATTTACATTTTGATTTAATTTTTTATGTGCTTCAGTTAATTGATCAAACATTAAAACAATCTGATTATATGTTAAATTTTGTGCGTATTGTTTAATTTCTACCTGTAAATCTTGGAATATCATTGCATCTTCTAATCCTACTTTAGCATGCATAATATCTTCAAAGAAACTATTAACTGCTGCCAATGATAATAACTGTAAGCGTCTGTTTTTAGCTTGTTTTAATAAATCAACAATTGCTATTAATGCCATTGAACGATTTTTCAATATTAACTGACACCATTTAATGATACTCTTTCGCAGTGCCATTAAGTCTGAGTCTTCGTTTAACGCAACTGCAGTCTCTATCTGTGTTGTATAGGCGCTTAACAATTCCGCAACAGGTCGTGTGATATCCCGCTCCACTAATCTATCTATAAAATTTAATTTATTAATTGGTTTAAAATAAACGTGCTGACATCTCGAGTGAATTGTGTCTAAAATTTGCTCTGGTTTCGTAGTTAATAAAATGGCAATTGTATTATCTGGAGGCTCTTCTAGAAATTTTAATATACTATTTTCACCTTGAATCGTTAATTTTTCAAAGGATTCTATAATATATACTTTATAATTTCCTTCAATAGGCAATTGATTCATATGATGTACTAATTGCTCTATTTGATCTTTTTTTATTGTCGTTTCTTCAGAAGACACATACATAAAATCTGGATGATTAAATGTTTCTACTTTTAACTGACATTGATTTTCTTCACCACATAAAATCATTTTAGAAAAATCGATAGCAACTTGTTGCATTGTCTGTCCATCGTCACCTTCAAATAGATATGCATGCGATAGTTTATTAGATTGATATGCTTTTGTCAGTCTTTCTAGTTCATCCATGATAATGTTGCTCCTTTATATAAAAAGGCTGCTCATACACAGTGCCTTAACAAATTACATGTAACATTAGCTAATCACTTAGCATCATGTAATTCGAAAAGTTACCAT
This sequence comes from Staphylococcus sp. GDH8C109P, assembly GCF_017893405.1. NCBI lineage: Bacteria > Bacillati > Bacillota > Bacilli > Caryophanales > Staphylococcaceae > Staphylococcus > Staphylococcus sp. GDH8C109P. Next base: position 36,347 of record NZ_JAESMX010000026.1, read on the forward strand.
ATACAGCAACCATATTTTTAGAATTGATGGAACGCTTCTACTGGCATAACAAATACTGTTGCGCCGCCAACTTCCACTTCAACTGGATAAGGTATATATGAATCAGCACTCCCACCCATCGGTGTAATCGGCGATACAAGTTGTTCTCTATTACCACAAGTGTCATTAATAACCTGTAGCATTTCATCGACACGATTATCTTCTACACCTGATAAGAACGTTGTGTTGCCTGCTCTTAAAAATCCACCTGTTGTTGCAAGTTTTGTCGCTCTAAAATTATGTTTAACAAGTTTGTCCGAAAGTTCCTGACTATCCTGGTCTTGTACGATTGCTATAATCATTTTCATACTAAACACCTCTTTTGAATATTATATCATAATTTTTCTAAATAATTGGTGATAGATTCATACGTTGTATTCACTACTTTATCTATACTTTGATCCGCATTAATTACAATAAAGCGTTCAGACTCATTATGAATAATCTTTTTATAACCTTCAACTACTTTTTTATGAAATTTTACATCTTCTTGATCTAAACGATTTTGATTTCTTTGATTTTTTAGTATTCTCTCTCTACCGACTTCGACACTTACATCTAGATAGATAGTTAAGTCTGGATATAATCCATTAATCGCAAATTCATTAATAGATTTAACTTCTTCTATACCTATACCCCTTGCATACCCTTGATATGCTAATGAACTATCAATATAGCGATCACATAAAACAATATTACCATTATCTAATTCCGGGATAACTTTGCCTACAAGATGTTCGCGTCTTGATGCAGCAAATAACAATGCTTCAGTCCGATCATCCATGTCTCCTCCCTCGAGTAATACTTCTCTTATCTGCTCTCCTGTCTTTACGCCTCCTGGCTCTCTCGTAAGTACGATATGATATTCATGTTTTAGTTTTTCTGCAACTTGTTGTATCACAGTTGTTTTTCCAGAACCTTCTGGTCCTTCAAAAGTTATAAAAGCTGACATCTTATTCATCCTTAATTTCTATTTTTAAATTTTTAATTCCTTCAACGTTTTGGTGATGTTCACACCAATAATCCATTAATTTTACCATATCTCTTGTTATTTTTTCTCCCTTAAACATTAACGGTACACCAGGAGGATATGGCACAATGTGATTGGCTAAAATTTTATTTTCAGCATATTTAATGTCTATTTTTCGCACGTGCTGTATTTCGCCACCATAGTAGACACTACTTTCAGTTCTAAACGGTATACTAGTATTTATATCCCGCAGTCTCTCTACTAATTGGATTTTTTCAATCCTTGATAATAGTTCATCAAATGGGTATTGATCATCTTCATGCCATAATGGCAAGACCATTAATACTTGAAGTTCATCAGCTAATTCAACATAAATATGCTGTGTTTCAAAGTATGATTGCAATTCATAGCCATTATATCCCTTACATCTTACATTTATTTTCAGTGGATCATCGACCTCAATAACTTCAAACCCTTTGCTTTTTAATCTTTGAGTCAGTTGTTCTCTTTTTTGAAAAAAACACTCACTATTATAATCTTCATAAAATTTTTGCGCGAGTTCTAAGCTACTCATTAATAGGTATGATGGACTAGAAGATTGAAAATAAGATAAATATTTTATGGCTTCTTCTCTATAAGGGGCATCTTTATGAATAAATATCACTGAACTCATCGTTAGTGATGGCAATGTTTTATGATATGATTGTACAACATAATCTGCGCCCAAGTTTAATGTTGTCTCCGGGAAATGTTCTAAACCTAGATGTGCACCATGTGCTTCATCGATCAGCGTTGGTATTTTCAATGATTTTAAACATTCCATAACAGTTTTAATATCAAAACATTCACCATAATAATTAGGATAAGTAAATACTGCTAGCTTACTATCTTTAACTTGATCATATAATGACGTTTTGTTAGGTCCTAGATATTGATTCGTAGCATCACTAACATCCATTTTTAATACTTGTGCTTTTGCTTTTATTAAATCTAATGCATGAAATACAGATTTATGTGCATTACGTACTATCGCATAATCTCCCTTTTTTGAGGAAAATGCTTGAATTACAGACAATATTCCTGAAGTAGTACCATTTACTAAATAATAAGCGTCATAATCAGGATGTTTGGTAACTCTTTGCATACTTTCAGCTATTACAGACTCAGGAGAATGTAAGTCATCAAGTCCTGTAATTTCTGTCACATCCATTTTAAAATTCAATTGGTTCAAATATCCGATAGTCATATTTTTATGTCCAGGTACATGTAATGAAATAGGCTCTTCAGTTAATAATCCTTTCAATTTATGTAACAATGATTCACTCATACTTATCCTCACTTTTCAATTTCTATTTCTATGTTTCTTGTTTCATTACAATCCTACTATTATATAGTAAATACACATCTGCTTATAAAACAGTATAACGTTTTAATCTTCTACATTTTAACATAATAACATAAAAAAATGAGTGCACTTGAAGACCATACTATTAAAGTATCATGATCATTTTTTAAAATTAAGAGTATTTATACATGAACTCATGCAGTTAAAATTCTTTTAATGCAAAAAAGAGACCTCTCGGCCTCGACTCATCGCATCCTATTTACTTGCCTGTAAAGTCACACTTCTTAATTTTAATTTTTACGTTTAAGACTTATATATCTTATAATTTTATATGTTATTGGAATAGTGTGACTTATACATGAGCTTTAGCTCATGTATTCCTCTTCACCTACTCTTGCGGAACGTAAGTCAGCTACCTTCGACCCTAAGGACCTTTCCTGACTTTAGACAAGCGCTCGCATCTTTTCTCAGTTTCTCGCTTTCCTCACTCACTTACCACTTGTAAGCTCGTTTCGTCTTTCGCTCACTTCGTCAGCTTCAAACGCTTTCTCTTGTCAGTTTACAGTTCTTCGAACTGGAAGTTAAGCTCCTTTTTGGTAAAAAAAAGAGACCCTTTCGGGTCTTACTTGCCTGGCAACGTCCTACTCTTGCGGAACGTAAGTCCGACTACCATCGGCGCTAAGGAGCTTAACTTCT
>NZ_JAESMX010000027.1:0-114434 GCF_017893405.1 Staphylococcus sp. GDH8C109P
GAGAGGTCTCTTTTTTTATGTCAAAAGAAGCTTAACTTCCAGTTCGAAGTGCTGAAACATGAGTTAATACGCATGCATAAGTACCACTAGCTTAATAAATTGAGTTAGTGGTACTTTATTATTCTGAAATTTTAGTCAGTAGTAAACCTAGCAAAGAAATTCATACTAGACCGTTAATGATTTAATCAGTGCATCTGTATGTGTTTTGAGTTGTGATATCGGGATGCCACCGAAGCCTAGTATGAATTTAACTTTGCTTTGATCACTATCATATTTGTTAAAAGGGATTATTTTTAAATCGTTTGCCTTTGCACGTTCTAAGCATTGCTTCATAGTCAAATGATTTTTGACAGTGAGTGTAAAATGCATACCCGCTAAAGCACCATCTATTGTTAATTGTGATTGATAGGGTGCTAATGCATTTAAAATTGTTGTTAATTTATGACGATAAACATTTCTCATTTTATTGAGATGCCTTTCAAAACTACCTGATTTCATAAAGTGCGAAACTATTTTTTGTGTATGCGCAGGTACTGTATTTCCTTCTTTGTTTTCTAACTTGTCATATTTTGATAGTAAATTATTTGGTAAAACTAAATATGCAATTCGACAGCTTGGAAATAAAGATTTGGAAAAGGTACTTATATATATTACTTTGTCTTTAGTATCAAGGCTTTGTAAAGCAGGAATGGGTTTGCCGAAGTAGCGAAATTCAGAATCATAATCATCTTCAATGATATATCTATCAGGGCTTTGTTGTGCCCAAGTGATAAGTTGAGTTCTTTTTTTTAAACTCATGACATAGCCTGTTGGAAATTGGTGTGATGGCGTGACATATGCGATATTATTATTTGATTTCTCAAAGTAATCTATTTCTATACCTGTACTATTTACTGGTACTTGAAGATAAGCAATTTGCTTTTTATCTAATACCTGCTTAATAGGTGGGTAGCTAGGATTTTCTATTAAAAATCGACCATCATTTAAAATGTCAGTTAAAAGGTTTATAAGCTGTTCTGTTGAAGAGCCAATGATAATTTGTTCAGGTCGACAGTTAACGCCACGACTATTAAATAAGTAATGCGCAATTTCTTGTCTTAATGATATTTCTCCCTTTAAATTAGCATGTTGTAGTAAATTAATTTCTTCATCTTCAAAGGCATCTTTTGCATATTTTCTAAATTGTTTCATAGGAAAATATTCAGCATCAATTTCAGATAAATTAAATGCTAATGAATAGTTTGACTGTACTGCATCGTGATTATTTTTTGAGTGATTATGTACATAGAATTGATCTGGGTTTCTTGTGACAATAGGAAGCGTTTCTATATCTGAAACAAAATAACCCGAACGTGGTTTAGAATATATATATCCTTCATCTAATAGTAGCTGATATGCGTGTTCTATTGTCGTGTTACTTACAGATAAATGTTGTCCTAACACACGTTTAGATGGAAATTTGTCTTCAGACTCATATTGTCCTTCAATGATTTGTTGTTTTAAATTTTCGTATAAATTGATATAAAGATGATTTTTAGACAATAAACTGACCTCCTAAATTATTTCAAAAGTGTACCTTTTTAAATACCAGTTTATCTTTTAAAATGAATTTAATCAACTAAGTAAAGGGGTAAATAAAATGTCTAAATTTACTGGATCAGAAAGAGTTAAAAGAGGAATGGCTGAAATGCAAAAAGGCGGCGTCATCATGGACGTTGTCAATGCTGAACAAGCGAAAATCGCGGAAGAAGCAGGAGCAGTTGCTGTAATGGCATTAGAACGTGTTCCTTCAGATATTAGAGCGGCGGGTGGCGTTGCTAGAATGGCCAATCCTAAAATTGTTGAAGAAGTAATGAATGCTGTTTCTATACCTGTAATGGCAAAAGGACGTATTGGTCATATAACAGAAGCACGTGTACTAGAAGCAATGGGTGTTGACTATATTGATGAATCAGAAGTTTTAACGCCTGCTGATGAAGAGTTTCACTTACGCAAAGATACTTTTACAGTACCATTTGTTTGTGGTTGTCGTAATTTAGGTGAAGCAGCACGTCGTATAGGCGAAGGAGCGGCAATGTTACGTACAAAAGGTGAACCTGGGACTGGTAATATTGTTGAAGCTGTTAGACATATTAGACAAGTTAATAGTGAAGTAAGCCGTATAACAGTAATGAATGATGATGAGATTATGACAGAAGCTAAAAATATAGGTGCACCTTTTGATGTATTAAAATCAATTAAAGAAAATGGCAAGTTACCAGTTGTGAATTTTGCAGCGGGTGGTGTAGCAACACCACAAGATGCTGCTTTGATGATGGAATTAGGTGCAGATGGCGTATTTGTTGGTTCTGGTATTTTTAAATCAGAAGATCCTGAAAAATTTGCAAAAGCAATTGTACAGGCTACGACACATTATCAAGATTATGAATTGATTGGTAGATTAGCTAAAGAGTTAGGAACAGCAATGAAAGGTTTAGACATTAATGATTTATCACTAGAAGAACGTATGCAAGAGCGTGGTTGGTAATATGAAAATAGGTGTTTTAGCTTTACAGGGTGCCGTGAGAGAACATTTGAAGCATATTGAATTAAGTGGCCACGAAGGTATTGCCATTAAACATGTGGAACAATTAGACGAAATTGATGGACTTATACTTCCAGGTGGTGAATCGACAACGTTACGCCGTTTAATGCATTTATATGGGTTTAAAGAAGCATTACAACAATCTGAATTACCTATGTTCGGAACTTGCGCAGGACTTATAGTTATGGCAAAGGATATTGTTGAAGAAGAAGGATATCTTAATAAATTAGATATTACAGTTCAACGAAATTCGTTTGGAAGACAAGTGGATAGTTTTGAAAGTCATTTAAATATTTCTGGTATAGCAGATGATATAGAAGGTGTGTTTATCAGAGCACCACATATTGTAGAAGTACATGGCAATGCTACGATATTGAGCACAGTTAGTGAGAAAATTGTAGCAGTTCAAGAAGGCCGTTATTTAGGTGTATCTTTCCATCCGGAATTAACAGAAGATTATCGCGTAACGCAATATTTCATTGAACATATTGTAGCACCTACGAGAATTGAGCAAGTTTAGTACAACGCAAGAAAAACAGGTCAACTCCAAAATGGATTGACCTGTTTTTTCTTATTTTCAATTTAATTAGATAAAGAAACCTGCGATTGCTGCTGAGATAAATGATACAAGTGTTGCACCAAATAAAAGTTTCAAACCAAAGCGAGCTACCATATCACCTTTTTCATTGTTAAGTGATTTGATTGCACCGGATATAATACCAATAGAACTAAAGTTAGCAAAAGAAACCACAAATACAGAGATTACACCTTTAGCGTGGTCACTGATATTTTTAACTTCATTTAAACTTTGCATGGCCACAAATTCATTAGATAGTAATTTTGTTGCCATAATCGAACCAGCTTGAACAGCATCGTCCCAAGGTACTCCAATTAAAAATGCTAATGGTGCAAAAATAAATCCAATCAAAGTTTGGAAATCCCATGTAATACTTCCACCAGAAATTCCAGTGAAAATTGCACTCACAACACCGTTTAACAAAGCGATAATTGCTATATAACCGATAAGCATCGCACCTACAATTACAGCAACTTTAAACCCATCTAAAATATATTCCCCTAACATTTCGAAGAAGGATTGTTTTTCTGTTTCACTTTCTTCAACAATTAATTTATCTTCTTTTGCATCTACTTTATATGGATTGATAATAGAAGCAATGATAAACCCACCAAATAAGTTTAATACTACAGCTGTAACTACATATCTGGGTTCAATTAATGTGAAATAAGCACCTATAATAGAAGCTGATACTGTAGACATCGCGGAAGCAGTTAATGTATAAAGACGTTGTTTAGGGATAAGTGCTAATTCTTTTTTGAGCGAAATGAAAACTTCTGATTGTCCCAAAATTGCCGCTGCCACCGCATTATATGATTCTAAGCGCCCCATACCGTTTACTTTAGAAATAGCTAAACCTAAATAATTAATAATGAACGGCAATATTTTTGTGTACTGTAAGATACCAATTAATGCTGAAATAAAAACAATTGGTAATAATACATTAAAGAAGAATGGGGGATTTTCAGGATCTACAAATTCAAATCCACCAAATACAAAATTGACACCTTCAGCAGCTTTAGCTAATAAATAATTAAAGCCATCTGAAATGCCACCAATGACCGTAATACCAAATTTTGTTTTTAATAATATAAACGCAAATACAAGTTGTATTACGAGTAATAACCCAATGTATTGCCAGCGAATATTTTTTCTGTCAGAACTAAAGAGGAAAGCTAACCCAATAAACACAGCAATACCAATTAAACCGATAATAATATGCATAATAATTCATCCCTTTAAATTTTTTCTTAATTCCTATAATACAATAAACAAGTGCTTACTTACATCTAAAAACGAAAAATTTTAAAACATATTGGTTGAAAAAGGTCAAAGTTGGTCATATAATATAGTCAAAGAAGGTCAAAAGAGGTGATAATCATGCATAACATGTCCGACATCATAGAACAGTACATTAAAAAATTATTTGAAGACACCAATGAAGACGTTGTTGAAATTCAACGTGCCAATATTGCACAGCGATTTGACTGTGTGCCTTCTCAACTAAACTATGTAATCAAAACACGTTTTACAAATGAACATGGTTATGAAATAGAAAGTAAAAGAGGTGGCGGTGGTTATATTCGAATCACTAAAATTGAAAACAAAGATGAAACAGGTTACATTAATCATTTACTTCAACTCATCGGGCCATCTATTTCACAACAGCAAGCATATTACATCATAGATGGTTTGTTAGATAAAGCTTATATTAGTGAGCGCGAAGCAAAAATGATTTACGCTGTAATTGATAGAGAAACTTTGAAAATGGATGTATTATCAAGAGATATTATACGTGCTAATATAGTGAAACGAATATTACATGTAATAAATTATTATTAAAGAAATTAAGAGAGGTGTTTAGTCGTGCTGTGCGAAAATTGTCATTTAAATGAAGCAGAAGTAAAGTTAGCAGTTAAAGGACAAGACGGTGTACATGAAAAATGGGTTTGTGCTACATGCGCACAAGGCGGTAACCCGTGGACCCAAAACCAACAAATGCAGTCACAAGATGACATTGAAGGGGCGTTTGTTGTAAAACAAATATTACAACATTTAGCAGCGAAACACGGTATTGATTTCGATGAAATTGCATTTAAAGAAGAGAAGAGATGTCCTACTTGTCAAATGACTTTAAAAGATATTGCGCATGTTGGTAAATTTGGCTGTGCAGACTGCTACGCAACTTTTAAAGATGACATTGTCGATATTGTACGACGTGTACAAGGTGGTCAAATCGAACACACTGGAAAAACACCGCGCTCTTCACATAGAAAGTTAGCTTTAAAAAAACAAATAGAAGAGAAAACATCTTATTTAAATCAGTTGATTGAAGAACAAAATTTTGAAGAAGCTGCTGTTGTTAGAGATGAAATTAAAGCATTAAAAGAAGACAGCGAGGTGAAACATGATGAGTAAAAATGATATCAGCACGCACATTAGTGAGTGGATGAGAGACGAAGCAGAAAGTCCAATCGTAATGTCTTCGAGATTGCGTTTAGCCAGAAATTTAGAAAATCATGTACACCCTTTGATGTTTGCGTCAGAACAAGATGGTAATAGAGTGATAAACGAAGTTCAAGATGCGCTTCCTAACATGTTTATACAGAGATTAGACACGATGGATCAGCAGAGCAAATATAAACTTGTAGCGAAACATCTTATTAGTCCTGAGTTAATAAAGAGACCTGCTGCTGCAGTACTTTTAAATGAAGATGAATCTTTAAGCGTTATGGTTAATGAAGAGGATCATATACGAATTCAAGCCATGGGTAATGATTTATCATTACAAACACTATACGAAAGAGCCTCAGCATTGGATGACACACTAGACAGTGAATTAGATGTGAGTTTTGATGAAACACTTGGTTATTTAACTACATGTCCGACAAATATTGGTACTGGTATGAGAGCAAGCGTAATGTTACATTTACCTGGACTTACGATTATGAAGCGGATGAATAGAATCGCTCAAACGATAAATCGTTTTGGATTCACGATAAGAGGTATCTATGGTGAAGGTTCTCAAGTATATGGTCACATTTATCAAATTTCCAATCAACTGACGCTTGGAAAAACAGAAGAAGAAATTATTGAAAGTTTAACTGAAGTAGTACAACAAATTATTAATGAAGAGATGCAAATTCGCGAACGACTAAGCAAGCATAATAAAATTGAAACTTTAGATAGAGTATATCGTTCGTTAGGTATCTTAAAATATAGTAGACTAATATCTATGGAAGAAGCATCATTTAGATTAAGTGAAGTAAAATTAGGGATAGACTTAGACTATATTGATTTAGAAGACTTCAAATTTAATGAGTTGATGGTTGCAATTCAATCGCCATTCTTATTAGATGATGAAGATGATAGAACAGTTAACGAAAAAAGAGCAGATATATTAAGAGAACATATAAATTAGGAGGTCATGCTATGTTATTTGGTAGACTGACAGAACGTGCACAACGTGTATTGGCACACGCTCAAGAAGAAGCAATTCGCTTAAATCATTCAAATATAGGAACAGAACACTTACTTTTAGGTTTAATGAAGGAACCAGAAGGTATTGCAGCAAAAGTGTTGGAATCTTTTGATATTACTGAAGAAAAAGTAGTAACAGAAGTTGAAAAATTAATTGGCCACGGTCAAGAACAAATGGGTGCGTTACATTACACACCTCGTGCTAAAAAAGTTATTGAGTTATCAATGGATGAAGCAAGAAAACTACACCATAACTTCGTCGGCACAGAGCATATATTACTTGGCTTAATTAGAGAAAATGAAGGTGTGGCTGCACGTGTTTTTGCTAATTTAGACTTAAACATTACTAAAGCACGCGCTCAAGTAGTGAAAGCTTTAGGAAGTCCTGAAATGAGTAATAAAAATGCGCAGGCAAATAAATCTAATAATACGCCAACATTAGATAGTCTTGCACGTGATTTAACAGTAATTGCTAATGACGGCACACTAGATCCTGTCATTGGTAGAGATAAAGAAATTACGCGTGTAATCGAGGTATTAAGCAGACGTACTAAGAACAACCCAGTATTAATTGGGGAACCGGGTGTAGGTAAAACAGCAATTGCTGAAGGTTTAGCACTTGCAATTGTTAATAATGAAGTACCTGAAACACTTAAAGGTAAACGTGTGATGTCATTAGATATGGGAACAGTCGTTGCTGGTACGAAATATCGTGGTGAATTTGAAGAACGTCTGAAAAAAGTTATGGAAGAAATTCACCAAGCAGGTAACGTCATTCTTTTCATTGATGAGCTACACACATTAGTTGGTGCGGGTGGTGCAGAAGGTGCTATCGATGCATCAAATATCTTAAAACCAGCATTGGCACGTGGTGAACTACAATGTATCGGTGCGACTACATTAGATGAATACCGTAAAAACATTGAAAAAGATGCAGCGTTAGAACGTCGTTTCCAACCTGTTCAAGTAGATGAACCAACTGTTGAAGATACAATTGAAATCTTAAAAGGTTTACGTGATCGCTATGAAGCACATCATCGCATTAACATCTCTGATGAAGCTTTAGAATCAGCAGCGAAATTAAGTCATCGCTATGTGTCTGATCGTTTCTTACCAGATAAAGCTATCGACTTAATTGATGAAGCAAGTTCAAAAGTAAGACTAAAAAGTCATACTACACCACCAAACTTAAAAGAGTTGGAACAAGAAATTGAACAAGTGAAAAATGAAAAAGATGCAGCAGTACACGCACAAGAATTTGAAAATGCAGCTAATTTACGTGATAAACAAACTAAATTAGAAAAACAATACGAAGAAGCAAACAATAATTGGAAAAATAGCCAAAACGGTGCGAACACATCCTTATCTGAAGATGATATTGGTGAAGTGATTGCTGGTTGGACTGGTATTCCGTTAACAAAAATTAATGAAACAGAATCTGATCGCTTGCTTAACTTGGAAGATACCTTGCATAAACGTGTTATTGGTCAAAAAGAAGCAGTGACATCAATCAGTAAAGCAGTGAGACGTGCAAGAGCTGGATTGAAAGATCCTAAGAGACCAATTGGTAGCTTTATATTCTTAGGACCTACAGGTGTCGGTAAAACAGAATTAGCACGTGCATTAGCAGAAACAATGTTTGGTGAAGATGATGCAATGATTCGTGTAGACATGAGTGAGTTCATGGAAAAACATGCTGTCAGCCGTTTAGTAGGAGCACCTCCAGGCTATGTTGGTCATGATGATGGCGGTCAATTAACTGAAAAAGTAAGACGTAAACCATATTCAGTTATATTATTTGATGAAATCGAAAAAGCGCACCCTGATGTATTTAATATCTTGTTACAAGTATTAGATGACGGACATCTAACAGATACAAAAGGTCGTCAAGTAGATTTCCGTAATACTGTGATTATTATGACATCTAACGTTGGTGCTCAAGAATTACAAGATCAACGTTTTGCAGGATTTGGTGGCGCATCTGAAGGACAAGATTATGAATCAATCCGTAAGACAATGATGAAAGAATTGAAAAATGCTTTCCGTCCAGAGTTCTTAAACCGTGTAGATGACATCATTGTATTCCACAAACTTTCTGAAGATGAATTGAAAGAAATTGTGACGATGATGGTAAATAAACTTACAGATCGTTTATCAGAACAAGATATCGATATTATCGTGTCTGATGCAGCTAAAGAACGCATCGCTAAAGAAGGATATGACCCAGAATATGGTGCAAGACCACTGATTCGAGAAATTCAAAAAACAATTGAAGATAACTTGAGTGAGTTAATCTTAGACGGCAACCAAATCGAAGGTAAAAATGTTTATATCGATCATGACGGTAAAGAATATAAATATGATATTAAAGATAGAACAGAAGAGAAAAAAGAAAAAGAAACTTCTGAATCATAAAATTAGATAAATATAGGTAATAGTGCCAAAGCGTTTCTCAAGCATTTATATATAGCTTGAGAAACGCTTTTTTAATTAAGTAAATGTGATACAGTATGATGAAGAAATATGATATTAGCTTGTATCTCGTTTGGCTATCAATAAAGTATATCTTTTTGATGGTGCTATAGACATAATAGTGTTATTTTAAAAAAATAGATTTTTGCAATATATTCATTTATATATTACAATATAAAGCTATTTATTTAGCATATAAAATATCAAAATAAATCATTTGTAAATAAAATTTGTTTTTACATAAACATAGGTATAAAATAGATTTGTTCAATAAAGATGGAGGTGCAGTTTTGGCCAAAAAGAAAGTGGTTTTTGAATGTATGGCATGTGGTTACCAGTCGCCTAAATGGATGGGGAAATGTCCTAACTGTGGTGGATGGAATCAAATGGAAGAAATCATAGAACAGAAAACGACAAGCCCAAAACATGGTGTGCGTAGTCGTGAAAATACTGCCAAAGTACAGAAGTTAAATGATATCAAGCATGAGACAACACCACGTATTAAAACGAATTCAGCAGAATTTAATCGCGTGCTTGGTGGCGGAATTGTAAATGGTTCTCTTGTGTTAATTGGTGGCGATCCAGGTATCGGTAAATCAACACTATTGTTACAAATATGTGCTGCATTATCACAAGATAAAAATGTTTTATATATAACTGGTGAAGAATCATTAAACCAAACAAAATTAAGAGCGGATCGATTAGATGAAGACTCAAGTAATTTAAATGTATTTGCAGAAACAGATTTAGAAGTGATACATGAGACAGTTAAACAGTTGAAGCCTGATTTGCTCGTTGTAGATTCTATACAGACTATTTTTCACCCTGAAATCAGCTCTGCGCCCGGTTCAGTATCTCAGGTGAGGGAGAGTACACAGAGCTTGATGAATATAGCTAAACAACTAAATATTGCCACTTTTATTGTTGGTCATGTAACGAAAGAAGGTCAGATTGCAGGGCCTCGTCTGTTAGAACATATGGTAGATACGGTACTTTATTTTGAAGGTGATGAGCATCATGCTTATCGTATTTTAAGAGCGGTGAAAAACCGTTTTGGCTCTACGAATGAAATGGGTATTTTTGAAATGAAGCAGAGTGGATTGAAAGGTGTTAAAAACCCTTCAGAAATGTTTTTAGAAGAACGTTCTACAAATGTTCCAGGTTCGACTATCGTGTCTACTATGGAAGGTACAAGACCGTTATTAATTGAAGTTCAAGCTTTAGTAACGCCAACAACCTTTAATAACCCTAGACGTATGGCTACAGGAATAGATCACAACCGTTTAAGTTTGTTGATGGCTGTATTAGAAAAAAAAGAGAATTATTTACTGCAACAACAGGATGCTTATATTAAAGTGGCTGGTGGCGTAAGGTTAACAGAACCTGCTGTCGATTTAGGAATCATTGTTGCTACAGCCTCAAGTTTTAAAGATCTAACTGTAGATGGATTAGATTGTTTTATTGGTGAGGTTGGTTTAACTGGAGAAGTGAGACGTGTTTCACGCATTGAACAACGTGTACAAGAAGCGGAAAAACTAGGTTTTAAACGTATTATTATTCCTGAATCTAATATAGGAGGCTGGGAATTTCCTAGCAATATTAAAGTCATTGGTGTGACAAATGTGCACGAGGCATTAAAATATGCCTTAACAAAACATTAATCAACAACATATATTTAAATGATTACATGGCTCATGTAATCAAAATAGCTTTCATGCGAAAGGAGCGTTAGCATTTGAACATGATAAGACTCATTGTAATCTTGTGCTATATTATATTGGGTGCAAGTTTAGGCGTGTATCTTATTCCAGAAATTATTGCAGATGCTGGTTTGAGTCATTTCATGCTACTTACAAATAATTATTTCAATGGGCTATTAGGGATTATACTATTTTTTGTAATCTTTGGATGGTTTATTAAAAAGGTAACTTTAGCAATGAAAGATCTAGAACAAATGATTATGCGTCAAAGTGCGATAGAAATATTGTTTGCTACAATTGGACTCATTATAGGGTTGCTTATTTCCGTAATGATATCATTTATTTTCCAAATTATTGGCAACAATGTGTTAAATCATTTTGTACCAATCATTGTTACAATTATATTGGGATATTTAGGTTTTCAATTTGGTTTACGTAAGCGTGATGAAATGCTTTTGTTTTTGCCAGAAAACATGACGCGTTCTATGGCTATGAACACACGTAATGCGATGCCAAAAGTGATTGATACGAGTGCAATTATAGATGGACGTATTTTAGATGTTTTGGAATGTGGTTTTGTAGATGGAGAAATCCTAATTCCGCAAGGTGTGATTAATGAACTGCAAGTCATTGCAGATGCGAACGATAGCGTGAAGAGAGAAAAAGGGCAAAGAGGTTTAGATATGCTAAATGCATTACATGATGCACAACACCCTACACGTATTATACAACCGACAAAATCACATAGTGATATAGATGCAATGTTAATTAAAATAGCGCTCCATTATAGAGCTCAAATTATTACTACAGATTTTAATTTAAATAAAGTTTGTCATATACAGGGTATTCAAGTACTTAATGTCAATGATTTATCAGAAGCCATTAAGCCAACGGTTCATCAAGGTGATCGACTTAACTTATTGTTAACTAAGATGGGTAAAGAAGCCGGACAAGCAGTGGGTTACTTAGAAGATGGTACTATGGTTGTCGTAGATAATGCTAAAAAACATATTGGTGAGCACGTTGATTTAGAAGTCGTCAGTTTATTACAAACATCTTCTGGACGCATTATTTTCGCGAAAAAAATATATTGATATTGAAGTGAAGGTTTCATTTGAAATGTAGCAACAACAGTTACAGTTTCACATGAAACCTTTTTTAGCGTAAAACACTAAATAGAGAAGATGTAAAAGAATTCTTATATAAGCAATTAAATTTAAGCGCGGTAATATCATAATCAGCTTTAAAGTGCTACAATAGATAGCGAAATTGTATTACTATATTTAGATTATACTGTAGAATTTAAAAACAAAGAAATGTTTGATTTTAATATAGTAATGCTTTAAAAAATGATGAGCTATGATATTATAAGTAAGCGAACAAGCAATATACTTTAAATGCTGAAACCTTATTTTTTAATATGAACTTCATTGGATTCGTGTTGACATAAGCGTTGTTTATTTTATGGGAAAACACAGTTAAGATGAAAAAATAAAATTAAATCGTAAAAATTTTAAACAGGAGTGAACATAATGAGTAATCGTGTAAGAGTTAGATATGCGCCAAGTCCAACAGGCTATTTGCATATTGGTAATGCAAGAACTGCATTATTTAACTATTTATTTGCTAAACATTATGATGGAGATTTTGTAATACGTATAGAAGATACGGATAGCAAACGTAATTTAGAAGACGGAGAATCATCACAATTCGATAACTTAAAATGGTTAGGCATTGATTGGGACGAATCAGTAGATAAGGATAAAGGTTATGGTCCTTATCGTCAGTCAGAACGCGCTGAAATATATAATCCACTTATCCAACAATTATTAGATGAAGATAAAGCATATAAATGTTATATGACAGAAGAAGAGTTAGAAGCAGAACGTGAACAACAAATTGCGCGTGGTGAAATGCCACGTTATGGCGGTAAGCATGCACATTTAACTGAAGAAGAACATCAACAATTTGAAGCAGAAGGACGTAAACCATCGATTCGTTTTCGCGTTCCAAAAGATACAACTTATAAATTCGATGATATGGTTAAAGGTGAAATTTCATTTGACTCAAATAATATGGGAGATTGGGTAATTGTCAAAAAAGACGGTATACCAACATATAACTTTGCTGTAGCTGTTGATGATCATTACATGGAAATTTCAGACGTTATACGTGGTGACGACCATATCTCTAATACACCAAAACAATTAATGATTTATGACACGTTTGGCTGGGAACCACCAAGATTTGCGCATATGTCATTGATTGTAAATGAAGAACGCAAAAAATTAAGTAAACGTGATGGCCAAATACTTCAATTTATTGAACAGTATAGAGACTTAGGCTACTTACCTGAGGCATTATTTAACTTTATTACGTTGTTAGGTTGGTCTCCTGAAGGCGAAGATGAAATCTATTCTAAAGAAGAATTTATCAAAATCTTCGACGAAAAACGTTTATCTAAATCACCTGCATTTTTTGATAAACAAAAATTAGCTTGGATTAACAACCAATATATGAAGCAAAAAGATACTGAAACAGTATTTGAACTTGCTTTTCCACATTTAGTTAAAGCGGAATTATTACCTGAAAACCCTTCTGAAGAAGATAAAGCATGGGGTCGTAAACTGATTGCACTTTATCAGAAAGAAATGAGTTATGCTGGAGAAATTGTTCCGTTATCTGAAATTTTCTTCAGAGATGAACAAACATTAGGTGAAGATGAGCAAGAAGTTGTTGATGGTGAACAAGTTCCTGAACTTATGAACCATTTATATGGCAAATTAGAAGCTTTAGAACCTTTTGAAGCTGCTGAAATTAAAAAAACAATTAAAGAAGTTCAGAAAGAAACAGGCATCAAAGGCAAACAATTGTTTATGCCGATACGTGTAGCTGTAACTGGACAAATGCATGGACCAGAGCTACCAAATACAATTGAAGTTTTAGGTAAAGACAAAGTGTTGAACCGTTTGAAAAAATACCTTTAATGCATAGTGTGAATAAAAAGGCTTAAAGATATAACACTTGAAAAATTACAATTTACCAACTATTATAATATGTGAATTGGCTAAAGGATTAGTATGCAATGGTATGTGTCAAGAGAGTGTGCGGTCGCTGTGAGCACAACACAAACATTGTTGAATGCACCTTTAGTTTGATGAATTAAATAATGTAAATGAGTTAATATAAGTTGTATTGCTACGTGATTGAGGAATCAACTTATTAAAAAAGAGTGGAACCGTGCAAAGCACCTCTAACAATATGATGTTGGAGGTGCTTTTTTAATAAGGAGGTCGCAACCTTGTTTGAAATTTTGAAAAGAATCAAAGATGATGTAAATATGGTGTTTGAGCAAGACCCAGCAGCACGTACGACATTAGAAGTGGTTACATCTTATGCCGGAGTACATGCAGTGTGGAGTCATTTAATTGCACATGCTTTATATAAAAAGAAAAAATATGTGTTAGCAAGATTGATTTCTCAAATTACACGCTTCTTTACAGGGATAGAAATACATCCAGGCGCTCAAATTGGCAAGCGTTTATTTATTGATCACGGTATGGGCGTAGTAATAGGTGAAACATGTAGGATTGGTGATAATGTCACAATTTATCAAGGTGTTACTTTAGGTGGAACTGGTAAAGAAAAAGGAAAGCGTCATCCTGACATTGGAGACAACGTACTAATTGCAGCTGGAGCAAAAGTACTGGGTAATATTAAAATTAATTCAAATGTTAATATTGGTGCGAATTCCGTAGTGTTGAACTCGGTACCTAGCTATTCTACAGTAGTCGGCATACCAGGACATATCGTAAAACAAGACGGAAGAAGAATTGGTAAAACATTTGATCATCGTAATTTACCTGACCCAATTTATGAGCAATTAAAACAATTAGAGAAACAACTTGAGAAAACAAGAAATGGAGAGATTCAAGATGATTACATTATATAATACACTTACGCGTCAAAAAGAAACGTTTAAGTCAATAGAACCAGGTAAGGTTAAGATGTATGTTTGTGGACCAACGGTATATAATTACATTCATATTGGGAACGCAAGACCTGCAATTAACTATGATGTTGTTAGAAGATATCTTGAGTACCAAGGTTATGAAGTGATTTATGTTTCAAACTTTACGGACGTAGATGATAAATTAATAAAACGTTCCAAAGAATTAAATGAACCAGTAAATACAATAGCTAATCGCTATATCGATGCATTTTATGAAGATGTGGGTGCATTAAATGTTAAAAAAGCAACTTCAAATCCAAGAGTCATGAATCATATGGACGATATTATTAAATTTATAAAAGAACTTATAGAAGAAGGCTACGCATATGAAAGTGGTGGCGACGTTTATTTCAGAACACGTAAATTTGAAGATTATGGTAAATTAAGTCATCAGTCGTTGAATGATTTAAAAGTAGGCGCACGTATTGAACAAGGGGAACAAAAAGAAGATGCACTAGATTTTACATTATGGAAACAGGCGAAACCAGATGAAATTAGTTGGGATAGTCCATTTGGCAAAGGTAGACCAGGGTGGCATATTGAGTGTTCAGTGATGGCTTATCACGAGTTAGGTGCAACAATTGATATCCATGCAGGTGGTACAGACTTACAATTTCCACACCATGAAAATGAAATTGCTCAATCAGAAGCACATAACCATGCGCCATTCGCAAACTATTGGATGCACAATGGTTTCATCAATATAGATAATGAAAAAATGAGTAAGTCATTGGGCAACTTTGTCTTAGTGCATGACATTATTAAAGAAATCGACCCAGATGTCTTACGCTTTTTCATGATTAGTGTACATTATAGAAGTCCGATTAACTATAACATGGAGCTTGTTGGGGCAGCTAAAAGTGGATTAGAACGTATTCGTAATAGTTATCAATCCCTTGAAGAGCGAGAAGCAATTGCAACTAATATTGAAGCGCAAGACCAATATATTGATGAAATCAATCAAATATTAGATCAGTTCGAAACAGTCATGAACGATGATTTCAATACTGCTAATGCCATCACAGCTTGGTATGATTTATCAAAACTAGCGAATAAATACGTCTTGGAAAATACGACATCTACCAAAGTGATTGCACGTTTTAAAGAAGTTTATCAAATATTTAGTGATGTTTTAGGTGTTCCTTTAAAAGCATCAAACAATGATGAATTATTAGATGAAGATGTCGAAGCGCTCATTGAAGAACGAAATCATGCGCGAAAAAATAAAGATTTTGCACGTGCAGACGCAATTCGTGACCAGTTAAAAGAACAAAATATTATTTTAGAAGATACGCCACAAGGTGTGAGATTCAAACGTGGGTAACATGAATAATAAGTTATTAAATCCATTAACTTTAGCATATATGGGTGACGCCGTTTTAGATCAATTTGTAAGAGAATACATTATATTGAAGTTAAAAGCGAAACCTAATCGTCTACATCAAGAAGCTAAGCGTTATGTGTCGGCAAAAAGTCAGGCACAATCGCTTGAGTACTTATTAGAAAATAACTGGTTTACAGCTGAAGAATTAGATATCGTGCGTCGAGGTAGAAATGCAAAGAGCTATACTAAGGCCAAAAACACAGATATTCAAACCTATCGAAAAAGTTCAGGTTTAGAAGCAATCCTCGGATTTTTATATCTAGAAAAAAATCAAGAACGACTCAACTCGTTACTTGAATGCATCGTAAAAAATGTAGATGAAAGGTAGTGAGACTTTGGAAGAGATTGTAATCGTAGGTCGTCATGCCGTAAAAGAAGCGATTGTTTCCGGGCATACAATTAATAAGATTTTAATTCAGGATACAGTAAAAAAAGGACAAATCAATGATATTTTAAAAAAGGCAAATAGTAACAAAATCATTGTACAAGCAGTGCCAAAATCAAAATTAGATGGTTTGTCTGATGCACCTCACCAAGGTGTCGCTGCATACATTGCACCATATGAATATGCAGATTTTGATGCGTTTTTAGCACAACAAAAGGAAAACGAAAAACTATCCACTGTTTTAATTTTGGATGGCTTAGAAGATCCCCATAATTTAGGATCGATTTTAAGAACTGCTGACGCTTCAGGTGTGGATGGCATCATTATTCCTAAAAGGCGATCGGTTGCACTCACACAGACAGTTGCAAAAGCATCTACAGGTGCGATTGAACATGTGCCTGTCATGCGTGTTACAAACTTAGCGAATACTATTGAAACATTAAAAGAGCATGGTTACTGGGTAGTTGGTACTGAAGCGGAAAATTCAACAGATTATCGTGAAATGGATGCTGGTATGCCATTAGCAATCGTTATCGGAAGTGAAGGGCAAGGTATGAGCCGACTTACTAAAGATAAATGCGACTTTTATATAAACATTCCGATGGTAGGGCATGTAAATAGTTTAAATGCCTCTGTTGCGGCAAGTTTAATGATGTATGAAGTCTACCGTAAACGTAATCAGATTGGAGAAAAATCATGAAGGATCGTTTCTTGATTATTGACGGTTATAATATGATTGGCCAATCACAAGATTTAAGTCAAATAGCCCAAGAAAATTTGGAAGAAGCACGTGATCAGCTACTAACTGCGATTGCAAATTATAATGCAGTCATAGCTGATGAGGTGGTTTGTGTGTTTGACGCTTACGAACAATCGGGCATGTCGTCAGAATATATGTATCATGGTGTGAAGATTGTCTTTACTAAAGAAAAAGAAACAGCAGACAGTTTTATAGAAAAATATGTGTATGATTTATATGACAAACATACAAGACACATCACAGTGGTAACAAGTGATATGAGTGAACAACATGCCATATTTGGTGCGGGTGCTTATCGTATCTCGTCAAGAGAGATGTGGAGGGATTTGAGAGAAAATGAAGTTTCGGTTTCAAAAAAGCTTGAAGGATTCAATGAGCAGAAACCACGGACGCGTATAGAGCTGTCCAATGAAATTTTGGAAGAATTTGAAAAAATCAGAAGGGGTAACAATCATAAATAAGAAGATTGTCCCCTTGCTTTTTTTACAGAGTACTTTGTATGCTAACTTTAACCTAATGAAAGGATTTTAAAGTATGCTGCAAAGAACAAACCATCAAGAACCAACACCAGTCTCAAAAAGCAAATGGCAAGATATTTATTTCTTAATCGATTTACTAGAGAAATTACAACCTTATATTTTGAAATGTTTGAATCATTTTTCAATACATCCAGATGACAAAGAAGATCTACAACAAGAAATACTTTTTAAATTATTCAAAGCGTTAAGACAATTCGATTTTTCGAAAGAAATCCCATTAGCACATTATGTAAATCGCACTATCAAAAATACCAAAAATGATTATATAAGAAAAAAATTAGCTGATTTAAGGCGTCAAAGATTGTTAGAAAACGAAATGTTAATTAGTGTCCAAATGTTAAGGCAAGCGCGCCAAACGGATGAAATTATTTTAAGAAAAGAAACACTGGCTATGCTGCATCAAAGCATTGAAAAACTAACAGAGCTAGAACAAGGCATTATAAATTATATTTTAAATGACTATAAACCATCTGAAATTGCCTATACCTTAAATCTAAATGTTAAAATCGTTTACAATACGATACATAGATGTAAACTGAAATTGAAGCGTGCACTTAACCCAAAGTGTTCGAATTAAAATCAGTGATAGATAGGTATTAATTGATTTTTGGGTTAATAGAAAGCAATGGTGGAAGATTGACAATTGACAGAGATGTTATGTATAGTAGATTGGTATTATAATGAGTAAGGTGAAGTAAAATGAAAAAAGTGCCATTAAGTTGTGAAACGTGTGGAAATAGAAATTATAATGTTCCTAAGCAAAGTAACCTTACATCAAGATTGACATTGAAGAAGTATTGTCCAAGATGTAACGCACATACAGTTCATAAAGAAGCAAAATAATGTCGGTATATTAGATTAAGTAATTGAGTAAATATAACCTTCCAATTTAGTTGTGAGTATTGTATTTGCTTAATTTGTCGTATGTATAAGCAAATGAGAAAATCGAATTAATACGGAGGTATTGCTAATGGCTAAAAAAGAAAATTTCTTTCAAGGCGTAAAGTCAGAAATGGAAAAGACAAGTTGGCCAACGAAAGAAGAATTATTTAAATATACTGTAATCGTTGTGGCAACGGTAGTATTTTTCTTAGCCTTCTTCTATGTCTTAGATTTAGGTATTGGTAGAGTTATAGAGTTAATTAAATAGATAGGAGTGACGACATGTCTGAGGAAGTTGGCGCAAAGCGTTGGTATGCTGTGCATACTTATTCTGGTTATGAGAACAAAGTTAAAAAGAATTTAGAAAAACGTGTGGAATCTATGAATATGACTGAACTGATATTCAGAGTGGTTATACCTGAAGAGGAAGAAACACAAGTTAAAGATGGCAAAGCTAAAACATTAACTAAAAAAACATTTCCTGGCTATGTATTAGTTGAATTAATCATGACTGATGAATCATGGTACATTGTCAGAAATACACCAGGTGTTACAGGATTTGTTGGTTCAGCAGGTGCTGGATCAAAACCGAATCCATTATTGCCTGAAGAAGCACGTTTCATCTTGAAACAAATGGGCATGAAAGAAAAAACAATTGATGTTGAATTAGATTTAGGTGAACAAGTCAAAATCAAATCAGGTCCATTTGCGAATCAAGTTGGTGAAGTTCAAGAAATTGAAGCGGATAAATTTAAATTGACAGTTCTTGTAGACATGTTTGGTAGAGAAACACCTGTTGAAGTAGAATTCGATCAAATTGAAAAATTATAATCATATGATATAGGTTGAATGGTCCGTGTGTGCATAGACCATTGAGACTGAATGATTTAGTTAGAGGATTATTTGAGTGAATGCAAGTGCATGAGTAAGAAATGTTACTTTATATGCATTAAACGCCCCAATCACTAAAGTAATTTAAATGAAAGAGTAACTGGGGTGAAGCTTATGTATTAAGAACTCCTAATCACTAAAATGATTCAGTGTAAGGAATACCTGAGCTAAGGCTCATGCATTAAGAACCCCTAATCATTAAAATGATAAGGGGTTCTATAAAAAAAGTTACACTTTACTCTTGCTTTATGATTTAAATAGATGTTATAATACTGTGGTCGCGCTCATAGAGCGTTCATTTCGTCACGAAATGTAGAAGAGTGGGAGGACAAAACTGAGTCCTGTGACCACATCACGATATCAAGGAGGTGCACATCGTGGCTAAAAAAGTAGAAAAAGTTGTTAAATTACAAATTCCTGCAGGTAAAGCAAACCCAGCACCACCAGTTGGTCCAGCATTAGGTCAAGCAGGTGTGAACATTATGGGATTCTGTAAGGAATTCAACGCACGTACACAAGAAGATGCAGGTTTAATTATTCCGGTAGAAATCAGTGTTTATGAAGATCGTTCATTTACATTCATTACAAAAACTCCACCGGCTCCAGTATTACTTAAAAAAGCAGCTGGCGTTGAAAAAGGTTCTGGTGAACCTAATAAAAACAAAGTTGCTACAGTAACTAAAGATCAAGTACGTGAAATTGCAAACCAAAAAATGCAAGATTTAAACGCTGCAGACGAAGAAGCAGCTATGCGTATTATCGAAGGTACTGCACGTAGTATGGGTATCACTGTTCAATAATATTAAAATTAACTGAAAACATAGATTGACGATAAAGCAGATGACAGAAATGACAAACAGGATCAAAGTGTTCAATATTGTCGTAATAAGAGGGAAATTGTCATTTATTTAGGAAGTGTTTCCTTGAGATGAAATACGATTAAAACCTCTCTGTTATCTGCTCTTAACTTGCAAATGCGAGTAAATGTGGGAGGAAATTCCGCTAAAACCACTAAAGGAGGACATGAAATGGCTAAGAAAAGTAAAAGATTTCAAGAAGTAGCTAATAAAATTGACCGCCAAAAACACTATAGTGTTGAAGAAGCAGTTGAATTAGCTAAAGAAACAAGTATCGCTAACTTTGACGCATCAGTTGAAGTAGCATTCCGTTTAGGAATTGATACACGTAAAAATGATCAACAAATCCGTGGTGCAGTTGTACTTCCAAATGGTACAGGTAAATCACAACGTGTATTGGTATTCGCAAAAGGAGACAAAGCAGCTGAAGCAGAAGCAGCAGGTGCTGATTTCGTTGGTGAAGGTGAATATGTTCAACAAATTCAACAAGGTTGGTTTGATTTTGACGTAGTAGTAGCTACACCAGATATGATGGGCGAAGTTGGTAAACTTGGTCGTGTATTAGGACCTAAAGGTTTAATGCCAAACCCTAAAACTGGTACTGTGACAATGGATGTTACAAAAGCAGTTGAAGAAATCAAAGCAGGTAAAGTAGAATATCGTGCTGAAAAAGCTGGTATTGTACATGCTTCAATTGGTAAAGTATCATTTGATACTGACAAACTTGTTGAAAACTTCAAAACTTTACAAGATGTGTTAACTAAAGCGAAACCATCTTCAGCTAAAGGTACTTACTTCAAATCTGTTGCTGTTACAACAACAATGGGTCCTGGAGTAAAAGTCGATACTTCTAGCTTCAAACTTTAATCTTAAATATAAATGCTGATAAGACTGAATAGATTGATTCAGTCTTATCTTTAAAAATATATTGACATACTGCATTTAACCAGTTATATTGGTTAATGTATTATTTTACCTAAGACAGTAGGAGTTAGTGATAACTTAAAAATAATCCTACCGAGGCTAAAATTGACTTGAACGTGAAGATTTTTAGATCTTTCAAGCACTTTTTGCCGCGGGTAGAAAGTGCTTTTTTTATTGAGATAAAGTTGTTAATTCATGTAATTAGCAGTTGTAATCAAGATTAAAAGCACCAAATAAAAAACTATGGAGGTGTCTAAATGTCTGCTATCATCGAAGCTAAAAAACAACAAGTTGATGTAATTGCTGAATCATTGAAAAATTCAGTATCTACTGTAATTGTTGACTATCGTGGTCTAACTGTTTCAGAAGTAACTGAATTACGTTCACAATTACGTGAAGCTGGCGTTGAATTCAAAGTATTAAAAAATACAATGGTTCGTCGTGCTGCTGATCAAGTTGGTTTAGAAGGTTTAAATGAACATTTAGTAGGTCCTACTGCAGTTGCTACTTCAACAGAAGATGTTGTTGCTCCAGCAAAAGTATTAGCAGGATTTGCTAAAGAACATAAAGCTTTAGAAATTAAAGTAGGTGTTATGGAAGGCAGTGTTATTTCTGCTGAAGAAGTTAACACAGTTGGTACATTACCATCACACGACGGTCTTGTTTCTATGCTTTTATCAGTACTACAAGCTCCAGTACGCAATTTCGCTTATGCAGTTAAAGCTGTTGGAGAAGATAAAGAACAAAACGAAGAAAGCGCTGAATAATTGCGCATAATAAACTAATAAAAATTAATGGAGGAATATTAAAATGGCTAATCAAGAACAAATCATTGAAGCAATTAAAGAAATGTCAGTTTTAGAATTAAACGACTTAGTAAAAGCAATTGAAGAAGAATTTGGTGTAACTGCAGCAGCTCCAGTAGCAGCAGCAGGTGCAGCAGGTGGCGGAGACGCTGCTGAAGAAAAAACAGAATTTGATGTTGAATTAACATCAGCTGGATCATCTAAAATCAAAGTCGTTAAAGCTGTTAAAGAAGCTACTGGCTTAGGATTAAAAGATGCTAAAGAATTAGTTGACGGAGCTCCTAAAGTAATCAAAGAAGCTTTACCAACTGAAGAAGCTGAAAAACTTAAAGAAGCATTAGAAGAAGTTGGCGCTACAGTAGAATTAAAATAATTCTAGCTGGCTAACAGTTCATAATTATATATTGAAGGTTGTCCAAGCAGCTTAACACATTAGCTATTTCGATACGCTAATCTTAAATGTAATATGGATAGTCTGAAATCTTTGAGAAATGAAAACCCCGTTATCGATATAACGGGGTTTTATCTTATTTGACCTATCCTGAATAAAATTTTTGTTATTGCAAAAATTTGTTGAGGGTATAGTATTAATCTAAGATAAATTAGATTAAAAGAGGTGTAGTCATGAGTCATTATTATGATGAAAATCCTGAAGTAGAAAGCGACGAACTTCCTTTTACGTATTCCTACAAAAACTATGATTTAAAATTAGTTACTGATTCAGGTGTGTTTTCTAAAGGGAAAATAGACTTTGGTTCAGATTTATTAATCAATACTTTTTTAAACGAAAATCCCCCGGGTCCTACTAAAAAAATTATAGATGTTGGTTGTGGTTATGGGCCGATTGGTTTGATGATTGCAAAAGTGTCTCCACACCATGAAATTACAATGGTTGATGTAAATCAGCGTGCACTTTCTTTATCGATTAAAAATAAAAAGCAAAATTATCTAGAGCATGTTGAAATCAAGGAAAGTGATGGATTATCACAGGTAGAGGATGATGCTTTTGATTTTGTGCTAACTAATCCACCGATTAGAGCAGGAAAAAAGGTAGTTCACAGCATCTTAGTTGATGCGTATGATAAATTAAAAGTGAATGGCGCCCTTTATGTTGTTATTCAAAAAAAACAAGGTATGCCATCCGCGAAGAAAAAAATGGAAGATATATTTGGTAACGTAGAAGTATTAGAAAAACGCAAAGGCTATTACATATTAAGAAGTGTAAAAGGTTGATTAAAAACCACTGTTCTGATATAGTAATAGAATGTAAAAAAATTATGTTCAATAAGTGTGTACTTTTACGTATAAATTAACAAAGTATATAAGATGAAATAGAAAATGGTGTCATGAGTTATGCTACCGTTTTCTTTTTGTCTAATTATATTTGCTAGTTTAGTAAAAGTAAACACGCAATTTTTGAGGGGTGAATCTGTTTGGCAGGTCAATTTGTCCAATATGGAAGACATCGTAAACGTAGAAACTATGCGAGAATTTCAGAGGTATTAGAATTACCGAATTTAATTGAGATTCAAACTAAGTCTTACGAGTGGTTCTTAGAAGAAGGTTTATATGAAATGTTTAGAGACATTTCACCGATTGAAGATTTCACAGGTAATCTGTCTTTAGAGTTTGTTGATTACAGACTTGGAGAATCAAAATATGATTTAGAAGAATCGAAAAACCGTGATACGACGTATTCTGCACCTCTACGTGTAAAAGTACATCTAATCATTAAAGAAACAGGCGAAGTGAAAGAGCAAGAAGTGTTTATGGGTGATTTCCCATTAATGACAGATACAGGTACATTTGTGATTAATGGTGCTGAACGTGTTATCGTATCACAATTAGTTCGTTCACCATCCGTTTACTTTAATGAAAAATTAGATAAAAATGGTCGCACAAACTATGATGCAACAATTATTCCTAACCGTGGTGCATGGTTAGAGTATGAAACTGATGCTAAAGATGTAGTTTATGTACGAATTGATAGAACAAGAAAATTACCACTAACAGTATTATTAAGAGCTTTAGGCTTCTCAACGGATCAAGAAATTATTGATCTTTTAGGAGATAATGAGTACTTACGTAATACTTTAGAAAAAGATGGTACAGAAAATACTGATCAAGCATTATTAGAAATTTATGAGCGTTTACGCCCAGGTGAACCGCCTACAGTAGAAAATGCAAAAAGCTTATTATACTCTCGTTTCTTTGATCCGAAACGTTATGACTTAGCGAGTGTAGGTCGTTATAAAGCGAATAAAAAACTTCATTTAAAACACCGTTTATTCAATCAAAAATTAGCAGAACCAATTGTTAATGCTGAAACAGGTGAAATTGTAGCTGAAGAAGGTACTGTCTTAGATCGTCGTAATTTAGATGAAATCATGGATGTATTGGAATCTAATGCTAACAGTGAAGTTTTTGAACTTGAAGGTACTGTGATTGATGAACCAGTAGAAATTCAATCTATTAAAGTATATGTTCCTAATGATGAAGAAGGACGCACAACGACAGTTATTGGTAATGCATTCCCTGATTCAGAAGTGAAATGTATTACACCAGCTGACATCATCGCATCAATGTCATATTTCTTTAATTTACTAAGCGGTATTGGATTCACAGATGATATTGACCATTTAGGTAATCGTCGTCTACGTTCAGTAGGGGAATTACTACAAAACCAATTCCGTATTGGTTTATCAAGAATGGAACGTGTGGTACGTGAAAGAATGTCTATCCAAGATACAGATTCTATTACACCACAACAATTAATCAATATTCGTCCAGTTATTGCGTCAATTAAAGAATTCTTTGGTAGTTCTCAATTGTCACAATTCATGGACCAAGCCAACCCATTAGCAGAGTTGACACATAAACGTCGTCTATCAGCATTAGGACCTGGTGGTTTAACGCGTGAACGTGCTCAAATGGAAGTGCGTGACGTTCACTACTCTCACTATGGTCGTATGTGTCCCATCGAAACACCAGAGGGACCAAACATTGGTTTGATTAACTCATTATCAAGTTATGCACGTGTAAATGAATTTGGTTTCATTGAAACTCCATATCGTAAAGTAGATCTTGAAACAAATAGTATCACAGATCAAATTGATTATTTAACAGCTGACGAAGAAGATAGCTATGTAGTAGCACAAGCAAATTCTAAGTTAGATGAAAATGGTCGCTTCTTAGATGATGAAGTTGTTTGTCGTTTCCGTGGTAATAACACAGTTATGGCAAAAGAAAAAATGGATTACATGGATGTATCTCCTAAACAGGTTGTTTCTGCAGCAACAGCATGTATTCCATTCTTAGAAAACGATGACTCTAACCGTGCATTAATGGGTGCGAACATGCAACGTCAAGCAGTCCCATTGATGAATCCAGAATCACCTTTCGTAGGTACTGGTATGGAACACGTAGCAGCTCGTGACTCTGGTGCAGCAATTGTTGCTAAACACAAAGGCCGTGTTGAACACGTTGAATCTAATGAAATCCTTGTACGTCAACTTATCGAAGAAGATGGACAAGAATACGAAGGCGAAATCGATCGCTATCCATTAGCTAAATTCAAACGTTCAAACACAGGTACTTGTTATAACCAAAGACCAATCGTTGCTACAGGTGATGTCGTAACGAAAGGTGAAATTTTAGCCGATGGTCCTTCAATGGAACTTGGTGAAATGGCGTTAGGTAGAAACGTAGTTGTTGGTTTCATGACATGGGACGGTTACAACTATGAAGATGCTGTAATTATGAGTGAACGCCTAGTGAAAGATGACGTATATACTTCTATTCATATTGAAGAATATGAATCAGAAGCACGTGATACAAAACTAGGACCTGAAGAAATTACACGTGATATTCCTAACGTTTCAGATAGTGCGCTTAAAAACTTAGATGACCGTGGTATTGTATATGTAGGTGCTGAAGTTAATGATGGAGACATTTTAGTAGGTAAAGTAACGCCTAAAGGTGTAACAGAATTAACAGCAGAAGAACGCTTATTACATGCAATATTCGGTGAAAAAGCACGTGAAGTACGTGACACATCATTACGTGTACCTCATGGTGCAGGCGGTATTGTTCTAGACGTTAAAGTCTTCAACCGTGAAGAAGGAGATGACACATTATCTCCAGGTGTAAACCAATTAGTACGTGTTTATATCGTTCAAAAACGTAAAATACATGTTGGTGACAAAATGTGTGGTCGTCACGGTAACAAAGGTGTTATTTCTAAGTTAGTTCCTGAAGAAGATATGCCTTATTTACCAGACGGTACACCAATTGACATCATGTTGAATCCATTAGGTGTTCCATCACGTATGAATATCGGACAAGTATTAGAGTTACATTTAGGTATGGCTGCTAAAAACTTAGGTATTCATGTTGCATCACCAGTATTTGATGGTGCGAGTGACGAAGATGTATGGTCAACAATTGAAGAAGCAGGTATGGCACGTGATGGTAAGACAGTATTATATGATGGACGTACGGGTGAACCATTCGATAATAGAATCTCAGTCGGCGTTATGTATATGCTGAAACTTGCACACATGGTTGATGATAAATTACATGCGCGTTCAACTGGACCATACTCACTTGTTACGCAACAACCACTAGGTGGTAAAGCACAATTTGGTGGACAACGTTTCGGTGAGATGGAGGTATGGGCACTTGAAGCTTATGGTGCTGCCTA
Organism: Staphylococcus sp. GDH8C109P; assembly: GCF_017893405.1. Taxonomy (NCBI): domain Bacteria; kingdom Bacillati; phylum Bacillota; class Bacilli; order Caryophanales; family Staphylococcaceae; genus Staphylococcus; species Staphylococcus sp. GDH8C109P. The sequence goes on from NZ_JAESMX010000027.1 coordinate 26,956, forward strand.
CACACTTCAAGAAATCTTAACTTATAAATCTGATGACACAGTAGGTCGTGTTAAAACTTACGAATCTATTGTCAAAGGTGAAAATATTACTAAACCTGGCGTTCCTGAATCATTCAGAGTATTGATGAAAGAACTTCAAAGTTTAGGATTAGATGTTAAGATTATGGATGAGCATGACAATGAAATTGACATGCAAGATAACGAAGATGAAGATGCAGTAGAACGTAAAGTGGACCTTCAACAAAAAGAAGCGCCACAATCACAAAAAGAAATTACTGACTAATACAGATCGCATTTAAGTTTATAAAGAGATATACCGTATTGAGGTGGAGTCGTCGTACTTGCCTCATTATGGGTTTATCTAATATTGATAAAGAGCAATCAATCAATTTGCACAGCTAATCTAAATTGAAGGAGGTAGGCTCCTTGATTGATGTAAATAATTTCCATTATATGAAAATAGGACTTGCTTCACCTGAAAAAATCCGTTCATGGTCTTTTGGTGAGGTTAAAAAGCCAGAAACAATTAACTATCGTACTTTAAAACCAGAAAAAGATGGTCTATTCTGTGAGAGAATTTTCGGACCTACAAAAGACTGGGAATGTAGTTGTGGTAAATACAAACGTGTACGCTATAAAGGTATGGTTTGTGATAGATGTGGAGTAGAAGTAACTAAATCTAAAGTGCGCCGTGAAAGAATGGGACACATTGAATTAGCTGCGCCAGTTTCACATATTTGGTACTTCAAAGGTATTCCAAGCCGCATGGGACTATTATTAGACATGTCACCAAGAGCATTAGAAGAAGTGATTTACTTTGCTTCTTATGTTGTTGTAAATCCAGGACCAACTGGTTTAGAGAAAAAGACATTACTATCTGAAGCAGAATTCAGAGAGTACTATGATAAATTCCCTGGTCAATTTACAGCTAAAATGGGTGCTGAAGGTATCAAAGAATTATTAGATGAAATTGATTTGGATACAGAATTAAAAGAATTACGTGATGAGTTAGAGTCTGCAACAGGACAAAGACTTACACGTGCGATTAAACGTTTAGAAGTAGTTGAATCATTCAGACATTCTGGTAACAATCCAGCTTGGATGGTATTAGATGTACTTCCAATTATTCCACCAGAGATCAGACCAATGGTTCAATTAGACGGTGGACGTTTTGCAACAAGTGATTTAAACGACTTATATCGTCGTGTTATCAACCGTAACAACCGTTTAAAACGTTTATTAGATTTAGGTGCGCCTGGCATCATCGTACAAAACGAAAAACGTATGCTACAAGAAGCAGTTGATGCACTCATCGATAATGGTCGTCGTGGTCGTCCAGTAACTGGTCCAGGTAACCGTCCATTAAAATCACTTTCACATATGCTTAAAGGTAAACAAGGTCGTTTCCGTCAAAACTTATTAGGTAAACGTGTTGACTATTCAGGTCGTTCAGTTATCGCTGTTGGACCTAGCTTGAAGATGTATCAATGTGGTCTGCCTAAAGAAATGGCTTTAGAACTATTTAAACCTTTCATCATGAAAGAATTAGTTCAACGTGAAATTGCGACAAACATTAAAAATGCTAAAAGCAAGATTGAACGTATGGATGATGAAGTATGGGATGTCTTAGAAGACGTAATTAAAGAACATCCAGTTCTTTTAAACCGTGCACCAACGCTGCATAGATTAGGTATTCAGGCATTTGAACCTACACTTGTAGAAGGCCGTGCCATTCGTCTACACCCACTTGCAACAACAGCTTATAACGCTGACTTTGATGGTGACCAAATGGCTGTTCACGTACCATTATCTAAAGAAGCACAAGCAGAAGCACGCATGCTCATGCTTGCAGCACAAAACATCTTAAACCCTAAAGATGGTAAACCTGTTGTTACACCATCACAAGATATGGTATTAGGTAACTATTACCTTACTTTAGAACGTAAAGATGCTGTAAATACTGGTACAATTTATAATGATACAAACGAAGTGTTAAAAGCATACGCAAATGGCTATGTACATTTACACACACGTATAGGTGTGCATGCAAGTTCATTTAATAACCCAACATTTACAGAAGCGCAAAATCAAAAAATCTTAACAACATCTGTTGGTAAAGTTATCTTCAATGAAATCATTCCTGATTCATTTGCATACATTAACGAACCAACAAAATATAACCTTGAAAACAGTACGCCAGACAAATACTTTGTTTCTGCTACTGAATTAGGTGAAGGTGGATTAAAAGCATATTTTGATGAGCAACCACTTAGCGAACCATTCAACAAGAATTTCTTAGGAAATATCATTGCAGAAGTCTTCAATCGATTCAGCATCACAGATACATCTATGATGTTAGATAGAATGAAAGACTTAGGCTTCAAATTCTCTTCTAAAGCGGGTATCACTGTTGGTGTATCTGACATTGTGGTTTTACCAGATAAACAACAAATTTTAGATGAGCATGAAAAACTAGTTGATAAAGTTCAAAAACAATTCAACCGTGGTTTAATAACAGAATTTGAACGTTACAATGCAGTTGTTGAAATTTGGACTGATGCTAAAGACCAAATTCAAAACGAATTAATGGGTTCACTTGAAAAAACAAACCCAATCTTTATGATGAGTGACTCTGGTGCCCGTGGTAACGCATCTAACTTTACACAGTTAGCTGGTATGCGTGGACTTATGGCCGCACCATCAGGTAAGATTATTGAATTACCAATCACTTCATCATTCCGTGAAGGTTTAACAGTGTTAGAATACTTTATCTCTACACATGGTGCGCGTAAAGGTCTTGCCGATACAGCACTTAAAACAGCGGACTCTGGTTATCTTACTCGTCGTCTGGTTGATGTGGCACAAGATGTTATCGTTCGTGAAGAAGACTGTGGTACTGACCGTGGTTTACTAGTATCTGATATTAAAGAAGGTACTGAAATGATCGAACCATTTAGCGAACGTATTGAAGGTCGTTATTCTAAAGAAACGATTCGTCACCCAGAAACAGATGAAGTTATCGTTCGTCCAGATGAGTTAGTAACAGCAGAAATTGCTAAGAAAATCACAGACGCTGGCATAGAAGAAATGTATATCCGTTCAGCATTCACATGTAACACACGTCATGGTGTATGTGAAAAATGTTATGGTAAAAACCTTGCTACTGGTGAAAAAGTTGAAGTTGGTGAAGCAGTTGGTACAATTGCTGCCCAATCAATCGGTGAACCAGGTACACAGCTTACAATGCGTACATTCCACACAGGTGGTGTAGCAGGTAGTGACATCACGCAAGGTCTTCCTCGTATCCAAGAGATTTTCGAGGCGCGTAACCCTAAAGGTCAAGCAGTCGTTACCGAAATTGAAGGTGTCGTAGATGACATTAGTGTTGCCAAAGATCGTCAACAAGAAATCGTCATCAAAGGTGCAAATGAAACGAAATCTTACTTGGCTTCAGGTACTTCAAGATTAAAAGTTGAAGTTGGCCAAAGTGTTGAACGTGGTGAAGCACTTACAGAAGGTTCTATTGAACCTAAGAACTTCTTATCTATATCTGGTTTAAATGCTACAGAAAGCTATTTATTAAAAGAAGTTCAAAAAGTTTACCGTATGCAAGGTGTTGAAATTGATGATAAACACGCTGAAGTTATGGTAAGACAAATGTTACGTAAAGTACGTATCATTGAAGCTGGCGATACGAAATTACTTCCAGGTGCACTTGTAGATATTCATAACTTTACAGATGCTAACCGTGAAGCATTCAAAGAACGTAAACGTCCAGCAACATCTAAACCTGTATTGCTAGGTATAACAAAAGCTTCTCTTGAAACAGAAAGCTTCTTATCAGCAGCATCATTCCAAGAAACAACACGTGTTCTTACAGATGCAGCTATCAAAGGTAAACGTGATAACTTACTTGGACTTAAAGAGAATGTTATTATCGGTAAGCTTATTCCAGCTGGTACAGGTATGAGACGTTACAGTGATGTACAGTATGATAAAGCGACACCTGAAACAGTCGTTGAAGAAATTCAACCAACTGAAATCTAGTATAGCTTTTGAAATTTAAAATGGTTTATCATTCATTTGAAGTTGTATAAACATAGAGACATGTGTTGAGGTTGTATGACTTCATCACATGCCATATGTTTTAAGTGATTGACCATTTGAGCTCGAGCGAAATAAAAGATTTGATGGAAACATTTAATCTTTATTTCGCTCTCTTATTTTTTTGTATATTTTCTGCAAAAAATGTTAATTAAAGTTGACTTTGCAGTAATTTTGATGTTATTATTATTAAGGTTGATGCAAGCAGAACTTTGGAGGATATTTAGATGTCTAATGAAAAAGTTGCACGCTTTAACAAACAACACTATGTTATTGGTCTTAAACAAACGCTGAAAGCTTTGAATAAAGATCAAGTGACATCATTGATTATCGCTGAAGACGTTGAAGTTCATCTGATGACTCGCGTGTTAAGTCAAATCAATCACAAAAACATATCTATCTCATTTTTCGAGAGCAAACAAGCTTTAGGAAAGTATGTAGGTATAAACGTTAATGCGACTGTTGTTGCATTATTGAAATGAGATTAGTAAGATTTTTTCTTACTAAATTTTATTTACCTTTAAAATGAACCACCTGGATGTGTGGGATTATAAAAGAAGAGAGGAGGACATATTTCATGCCAACTATTAATCAATTAGTACGTAAACCAAGACAAAGCAAATCAAAAAACTATGATTCACCAGCATTGAACAGAAACTACAACAGTAAAAAGAAAAAGTACACTAGCTTAAACTCACCACAAAAACGTGGTGTTTGTACACGTGTAGGTACTATGACACCTAAAAAACCTAACTCTGCGTTACGTAAATATGCTCGTGTGCGTTTGTCTAACAATATCGAAATCAACGCTTATATTCCTGGTATCGGACACAACTTACAAGAACACAGTGTTGTACTTGTACGTGGTGGACGTGTAAAAGACTTACCTGGTGTGCGTTACCACATCGTACGTGGTGCACTTGATACTTCAGGTGTTGACGGTCGTAGACAAGGTCGTTCATTATACGGAACTAAAAAACCTAAAAAATAAGGTTAAGATTGCGTAAATTTTCGTTATAAATAATGGAAATATATTATAATTAGGAAGGGAGGATTTATATTATGCCTCGTAAAGGATCAGTACCAAAAAGAGACGTATTACCAGATCCAATTCATAACTCAAAATTAGTTACTAAATTGATCAACAAAATTATGTTAGATGGTAAACGTGGAACAGCTCAAAAAATTCTTTATTCTGCATTTGAATTAGTTCAAGAACGCAGTGGTCGTGAAGCTATCGAAGTTTTCGAAGAAGCTATCGACAACATCATGCCAGTATTAGAAGTTAAAGCACGTCGTGTAGGTGGCTCTAACTATCAAGTACCTGTAGAAGTTCGTCCAGAACGTCGTACTACTTTAGGCCTTCGTTGGTTAGTTAACTATTCACGTCTTCGTGGTGAAAAAACGATGGAAGAACGTTTAGCTAACGAAATTTTAGATGCTGCAAACAACACTGGTGGTGCAGTTAAGAAACGTGAAGACGTTCATAAAATGGCTGAAGCTAACAAAGCCTTCGCTCACTATCGTTGGTAGGATAGTAGGTTTTTCCCTGAGCATGTTCCACACGGATAGTTTACTATCTAGGTGCATGCTTAGGGCATCGCCATATTTATAGTATTTATTCGCAGTTATACTGGAAGGAGAAAAATACATGGCTAGAGATTTTAGTTTAGAAAGAACTCGTAATATCGGTATCATGGCTCACATCGATGCTGGTAAAACAACTACGACTGAACGTATTCTTTACTATACTGGACGTATCCATAAAATTGGTGAAACTCATGAAGGAGCTTCACAAATGGACTGGATGGAACAGGAGCAAGACCGCGGTATCACAATCACATCAGCTGCAACAACAGCTTCATGGGATGATCACCGTGTAAACATCATCGATACACCAGGACACGTAGACTTCACTGTTGAAGTTGAACGTTCATTACGTGTACTTGATGGTGCGGTAACAGTACTTGATGCGCAATCAGGTGTTGAACCTCAAACTGAAACAGTTTGGCGTCAAGCAACAACTTACAGCGTTCCTCGTATTGTTTTCGTAAACAAAATGGACAAATTAGGTGCTAACTTTGAATATGCTGTAAGCACAATTCATGATCGCCTACAAGCGAATGCACAACCAATCCAATTACCAATTGGTGCGGAAGATGAATTTGAAGCAATCATCGACTTAGTTGAAATGAAATGTTTCAAATACAACAATGACTTAGGAACTGAAATTGAAGAAATTGAAATTCCTGAAGATCAAAAAGAAAGAGCTGAAGAAGCTCGTGCAACACTTATTGAAGCAGTAGCTGAAACAAGTGATGAATTAATGGAAAAATATCTTGGTGACGAAGAAATTACTGTAGCTGAATTAAAAGACGCTATTCGTGAAGCAACTAATAATATTGAATTCTACCCAGTTCTTGTTGGTACTGCCTTCAAAAACAAAGGTGTTCAATTAATGCTTAACGCAGTAATTGATTATTTACCATCACCATTAGATGTTAAACCAATTGTCGGCCACCGTGCTGACGATCCTGAAGAAGAAGTTATCGCAAAAGCGGATGACAGTGCTGAGTTCGCTGCGTTAGCGTTCAAAGTAATGACTGACCCTTATGTTGGTAAGTTAACATTCTTCCGTGTGTACTCAGGTACATTAACATCAGGTTCTTATGTTAAAAACTCTACGAAGAATAAACGTGAACGTGTAGGTCGTTTACTACAAATGCACGCTAACTCTCGTCAAGAGCTTAACACAGTTTACTCAGGAGATATCGCTGCTGCGGTAGGTCTGAAAGAAACTGGTACTGGTGATACTTTATGTGGTGAGAAAAATGACATTATCTTGGAATCAATGGACTTCCCAGAACCTGTTATTCACCTATCAGTTGAACCAAAATCTAAAGCTGACCAAGACAAAATGACTACAGCTTTAGTTAAGTTACAAGAAGAAGACCCAACATTCCATGCACACACTGACGAAGAAACTGGACAAGTTATCATCGGTGGTATGGGTGAGCTTCACTTAGACATCTTAGTTGACCGTATGAAAAAAGAATTTAACGTTGAATGTAATGTTGGTGCGCCAATGGTTTCATACCGTGAAACATTTAAACAATCAGCACAAGTTCAAGGTAAATTCGCGCGTCAATCTGGTGGTCGTGGACAATACGGTGACGTTAAAATTGAATTTGAACCAAACGAAACAGGTGGCGGTTTCGAATTCGAAAACGCTATCGTTGGTGGTGTAGTTCCTCGTGAATACATTCCATCAGTTGAAGCTGGACTTAAAGATGCTATGGAAAACGGTGTATTAGCTGGTTATCCATTAATTGATGTTAAAGCTAAATTATTTGATGGTTCATACCATGATGTCGATTCATCAGAAATGGCCTTCAAAATTGCTGCATCATTAGCACTTAAAGAAGCTGCTAAAAAATGTGACCCTGTTATCTTAGAACCAATGATGAAAGTAACAATTGAAATGCCTGAAGAATACATGGGCGACATCATGGGTGACGTAACATCTCGTCGTGGACGTGTTGATGGTATGGAACCTCGTGGTAATGCACAAGTTGTAAATGCCTTTGTACCACTTTCAGAAATGTTCGGTTATGCAACATCATTACGTTCTAATACACAAGGTCGTGGAACGTACACTATGTACTTTGACCACTATGCAGAAGTTCCAAAATCAATTTCTGAAGATATTATCAAGAAAAACACTGGTAATAAATCAGCTGAATAATTAGACTTGTATTGTGCAGTGACAGTCTGTACAATACATGTAAAGCATAATTATATGGCTTACAGTTTTATTGATTGATTTTTTAGGGAAAATGCATTATAAAGGTACTGTATGGTCCTTTTAACCTAAATAAATCATCTTCTCATGATGGTGAGAAACTGTCATGAGAGATAAATTTAACAATTAATTTTCTAACGAATAGGAGAGATTTTATAATGGCTAAAGAAAAATTCGATCGCTCAAAAGAACATGCCAATATTGGTACAATCGGACACGTTGACCATGGTAAAACTACTTTAACAGCTGCTATTGCAACTGTTTTAGCAAAAAATGGTGACTCTGTTGCACAATCATACGACATGATTGATAACGCTCCAGAAGAAAAAGAACGTGGTATTACAATCAATACTTCACACATCGAGTATACAACTGAAAAACGTCACTATGCTCACGTTGACTGCCCAGGACACGCTGACTATGTTAAAAACATGATCACTGGTGCTGCTCAAATGGACGGAGCTATCTTAGTAGTATCTGCTGCTGATGGCCCAATGCCACAAACTCGTGAACATATCCTTTTATCACGTAACGTTGGTGTTCCAGCATTAGTTGTATTCTTAAACAAAGTTGACATGGTTGACGATGAAGAATTATTAGAATTAGTAGAAATGGAAGTTCGTGACTTATTAAGCGAATATGACTTCCCAGGTGACGATGTACCTGTAATCTCTGGTTCAGCATTAAAAGCTCTTGAAGGCGACGCTGACTATGAGCAAAAAATCTTAGACTTAATGCAAGCTGTTGATGACTTCATTCCAACACCAGAACGTGATTCTGACAAACCATTCATGATGCCAGTTGAGGACGTATTCTCAATCACTGGTCGTGGTACTGTTGCTACAGGCCGTGTTGAACGTGGTCAAATCAAAGTCGGTGAAGAAGTTGAAATCATCGGTATGCAAGAAGATTCAAGCAAAACAACTGTTACTGGTGTAGAAATGTTCCGTAAATTATTAGACTACGCTGAAGCTGGTGACAACATTGGTGCGTTATTACGTGGTGTTGCACGTGAAGACATCCAACGTGGTCAAGTTTTAGCTGCTCCTGGTTCAATTACACCACATACAAAATTTAAAGCGGAAGTTTACGTTTTATCAAAAGATGAAGGTGGCCGTCATACGCCATTCTTCAGTAACTACCGCCCACAATTCTATTTCCGTACTACTGACGTAACAGGTGTTGTTACTTTACCAGAAGGTACTGAAATGGTTATGCCTGGCGACAACGTAGAAATGGAAGTTGAACTTATTTCTCCAATCGCTATTGAAGACGGTACACGTTTCTCTATCCGTGAAGGTGGACGTACTGTTGGATCAGGCGTTGTAACTGAAATCTACAAATAAGATATTTTATCTTGATATAGATTTGAAGAGTCTCCAATTTTCGGAGACTCTTTTTTATATTCGTATTAACTCTTTTTTTGACTATTTTTTAGTATAAATGAGATAATCGTTCAAAAATTGGAATATTTGGACATAGAAAACGCCTTAGGCATCAAAAGCCTAAGGCGTTATCACATTTTCTAACTCTAATATTTTTAAAAATTGGCTGGCACTATATTTTAACGCTTTTTCATCTAGATTAAAATACGGACTATGATGCGGGTGTGTGGTACCTTTTTCAGGGTTCCCGCAGCCTGTTAAAAAGAATGCGCCAGGACGCACTTTTTGATAATGTGAAAAGTCTTCGCCAATCATCATTAATTCTGATTCGTTAAATCTTAAATTCATATCATTTGTAGCTTGTTTAACAATATCAAAACATTTTGGATTATTATGGACAGGCAAATAGCCTTTGATATAATCAAAATCGTAAGTGATGTCGTTCGCAACCGCTAAGCCCTGTAAGAGCTTATCCATTTTGTGCATCACATGTGCTTGTACTTCTGTATCGAAAGTACGCACTGTGCCTTTGCAAAATGCTGTATCTGGAATGACATTATCTGCTGAACCAGACTGTACCATACCGAAGCTAATAACAGCTTGCTTTACGGGATCAATTGTTCTAGAAACAATCTTTTGCGCACTAATGATAAATTCAGCCATAATGACCACCGGATCGATTGTTTCATGTGGTTTTGCACCATGTCCACCTTGGCCATGAATTGTTACTTTGAATTCATCAGGAGAAGCCATCATTGCACCAGGACGAGAATAAATTGTGCCAGTAGGATAGCCACTCCACAAGTGGTTTCCATATACTCTATCTACATTTTGTAAGCAACCATCATCAATCATTTCTTGAGAGCCACCCGGCATAATTTCCTCACCATATTGGAAAATCAGTACGACATTGCCATTTAATTTGGTTTTATGCGCTTCTATTATTTCAGCAACCGCTAATAATGTTGCTGTATGGCCATCATGCCCACATGCATGCATCGCACCAGGATTTTTAGATTTGTAATCTACTTCTGTTAATTCATTGATCGGTAAAGCATCAAAATCAGCACGCAATGCAATCGTTGGACCGTCTCCTTGTCCACTAAATGTTGCGACGATGCCATTTCGTCCGACGGGTGAACGTACGTCACATGATAGTTGGCTGAGTTGATTTAGGATGTAGTCACGTGTGTGATACTCCTCAAATGATAATTCAGGATATTGATGCAAATAGCGACGTATTTGAATCATTCTATTTTCCTTTTCTCTTGCTAGTTGAAACCAATCAAACAACTTCAACCCTTCTTCCTTAAAATGATTATTCTATTATATCATTTTAAATGACTTTACTGTAGAGACAATTATTATGACTTTAATTAAATTGCAGAAAACGCTTTAGTGATTCGTGTGATTCTACTTTCCTGAAACAAGAAAATGGGTTATGATAAGATTAAATAGTAGATAACTCAAAGGGGGATTTTCAGTGGTACAGTCATTACATGGCTTTTTAGATGAAAACATTCAGTATTTGAAAGATAATGGACTTTATAACGAAATTGATACAATTGAAGGTGCGAATGGACCAGAGATTAAGATTAACGGGAAAAATTATGTCAATTTATCTTCAAATAACTATTTAGGACTTGCAACAGATGAAGATTTAAAACAAGCTGCTAAAGATGCTATTGATACACATGGTGTAGGTGCAGGTGCAGTAAGATCTATTAACGGTACATTAGACCTTCATGATGAATTGGAAGCAACACTAGCGAAATTTAAAGGTACAGAGGCTGCCATTGCATACCAATCAGGTTTTAATTGTAATATGGCGGCAATTTCAGCTGTGATGAATAAAAATGATGCTATCCTATCAGACGAATTAAATCACGCATCAATTATTGATGGATGTCGCTTATCTAAAGCGAAAATCATTCGTGTCAATCATTCAGATATGGATGATTTACGTGCTAAGGCAAAAGAAGCTGTTGAATCTGGACAATACAATAAAGTAATGTATATTACTGACGGTGTATTTAGTATGGATGGCGATGTTGCCAAATTACCAGAAATCGTAGAAATTGCAGAAGAGTTCGGTTTAATCACATATGTTGATGACGCACATGGCTCTGGTGTCATGGGGAATGGTGCAGGTACAGTGAAACATTTTGGCCTTCAAGACAAAATTGACTTCCAAATCGGTACATTATCTAAAGCGATTGGTGTTGTAGGTGGTTATGTAGCTGGTACCCAATCATTGATTGATTGGTTGAAAGCACAATCAAGACCATTCTTATTCTCAACATCACTAGCGCCTGGTGATACAAAAGCTATCACTGAAGCTGTTAAGAAATTAATGGCATCGACAGAATTACACGATAAACTCTGGGAAAATGGTAATTACTTAAAAGATGGACTGAAAAAATTAGGTTTTGACATTGGTAATTCTGAATCACCAATTACACCAGTAATCATAGGTGACGAAAAAGAAACACAAGCATTTAGTAGTCGCTTAAAAGATGAAGGTATCTATGTGAAATCGATCGTCTTTCCAACAGTGCCAAAAGGTACAGGTCGTGTGCGTAATATGCCTACAGCTGCACATACAAAAGAAATGCTTGATCAAGCATTAGCGGCATATGAAAAAGTAGGTAAAGAACTAGGTACAATTTAACGCAAGCTAACTAGATATTAAACGAATATAAATGAAGCAACAAACTGCTAGACTACTTATGTCCTATTTGTATGGGCATGAGTTGTCTAGTTTTTTTGATTTTAATCATATTAATAAGGTATAAGTTTAACACTTATGAAAGCATATACATAAATTACAATTTTTCTTGGATCTAGGGTGATACAATGACAAAACTGATATTATTAAGAGGAAACTCTGGCAGTGGCAAAACGACCATTGCCCATAAATTACAAAACATGTTAGGCAATGGTGTCATGCGCGTGGGTCAAGACGAAATAAGACGCCATATGTTAAATGTTTCTGATAGCCCAGAGAATTTATCAATTGAGCTAATAAAACACATTACTGCATATGGTATCGCGCATTGTGAATATGTTATTTTAGAAGGTATTTTCAATAAAGAAAAATATGGTAATATGTTACAAAGCATTATTTCAAATACGTATATTAAAAGTTATATTTATTATTTTGACTTACCTTATGCAGAAACTGTGAGAAGACATCACGCAAAAGCATATACGGATTTTAGTGTAGAACAACTTGCAAGTTGGTTTGTTGAAAAAGATACATTAAATATAGAAAATGAAAAATTGATTCCTGAAACGATGACACAATATGATATACTCACGATGATCTTGAATGACCTAAATGACGAGTGAAAATCGTCATTAAAATTAGTTCATATTTTTAATAAATTAAAAGGTTGATTTTATGCCAAATGATGTTATAGTTTTGGGTGCTGACGCCTTATGTTAAGGGGTTTTTGAATGAAAAATAATTTAGGGTTGCAATTCACTACACAACGGCTTATCATTAGACCGTTAGAAGAAAATGATTATGAGTCATGGTTGTCAGGATTTGTTAATCGTCATCCTGCGCAATACAAGCATGATAAGGGCCAAGTTGATATGTCAGATGCCACAGAACCATGGTTTGCAGCAATGGTTTCAAAGCATCAACAAGCCATTAAAGATGATGATTTGTATATATTCGGCATCTTTGATAAAACAGGACGTCATCTTGGCATGCTTAACATAAAAAATTTAAGCCGAGATCAATTTCAATGGGCTGAAATCGGTTATTTTATCCATAATCAATACTGGCATCAAGGCTATGCTTATGAAGCGTTAACAGAACTTGTGAAACAAACGAAAGAAACATTAAAGTTTCATAGAATAGAAGCACATATCAATTTGGATAATCAACCTTCTATTCGGTTAATTGAAAAATTAGGCTTTGAGTTTGAATGTATTCGAAAAGGATTTATTTTCGAACAAGGACAATGGACTGACAACTACGTGTATTATCTCAATACACATGACGAACCAATGGGATAGTAAATAAAAGGAAGGAGTGTCAACATGGTTGAATTTAGAGAGTTAACAATGGCTGACGAAACATTATATTGTGATTATATGAAAGAATGGATAGATCACGATGAAAAGGTAGTGCCTGAGATTACGAATATTACCAAGTATAATAATTTTGAAGAAATTGTTCATGCATTAGCAGACAATAAATCTAATGATGAAACAGTAGATAATACGACATTGTTTTTAATTGACGATGATAAGATTATTGGTGCTGCCAATATTCGCCATAATTTGAATGAAAAGCTAAAAATCATTGGCGGCCATGTTGGCTACGGTGTTCGTAAGAGCTACCGGGGTAAAGGCTTTGGTAACAAAATCTTGAAAAAGTCATTAGATTACTTATCACGCATTGGGGTTCAAGAAGCGTTAATCACTTGTGAAAAAGATAATGAAGCCTCTGCAGCCGTTATCTTACACAATGGTGGAGAAGAAATAGAAGCTTCAACATTAGATGATGGCACAATTGTCCGTCGTTTCCAGATAGAAATCGCATAAAAGAACATAATTATTAAAAGTTGCCAAGTAAGAAATTGGCAACTTTTTTTATGCTTATTTATGAAAACGCCAACATGAAATAAAAGACTTCGCAAAAAAATTCAAGTATAATTGTTTTTAATACTAGGTATTAATTTTATAAAAAGAAATGAGGTTATAACATGTCAAAGGTCATTCAAGATATACATACAGCGTTTGAGCATTTAGAAGATGGCATGACAGTGCTCGCCGGTGGTTTTGGGCTATGCGGGATACCTGAGCATGCCATTGAAGCAATTCGTACAAAAGGTACAAAAGAATTAACCGTAGTGAGTAATAACTGTGGTGTAGATGATTTTGGACTAGGTCGCTTACTAGAGAAAAAACAAATAGATAAAATGGTCAGCTCATATGTTGGTGAAAACAAAATATTTGAACAACAGCTGATTAATGGTGAGTTAGATGTAGCACTTACACCTCAAGGTACGTTAGCTGAAAAACTACGTGCAGGAGGTGCGGGTATTCCAGCATTTTACACAAAAACAGGTGTGGGTACTTTAATTGCTGAAGGTAAAGAAACACGTGAATTTGACGGTGAAACGTACATTATGGAACGTGCCATTACAGGTGATTTTGGTATTGTGAAAGCTCAAAAAGCAGATAAATTTGGTAATTTAGTATTTGAAAAAACAGCGCGTAATTTTAATCCTTTATGTGCCATGGCAGCTAAGACTACTGTCGTTGAAGTAGAAGAAATTGTTGAATTAGGTGAAATTGATCCAGATGATGTACATCTATCGGGTGTATATGTGGATTATATCTATCTAGGCAAGCATTTTGAAAAACGTATAGAAAAACGTACAGTGAAGGAGGCATAACATGGATAAACAAACACAGCGTAAGAAGATTATTCAACGTGCAGCACAAGAAATTCAAAGTGATATGGTGATTAATTTAGGTATTGGTATGCCAACGCTTGTAGCAAATGAGCTTAATGATCATGTGGAAAATGTCTTTTTCCAATCTGAAAATGGTTTGCTTGGTATTGGTCCATATCCTACTGAAGATGAGGTTGATCCTGATTTAATTAATGCAGGTAAAGAAACGGTTACTGCTGCTAAAGGCGCATCCTATTTTGACAATGCAGAATCATTTGCCATGATACGCGGCGGGCATATTGATTTAGCAATTCTTGGAGGCATGGAAGTTTCGGAAACAGGAGATTTAGCAAACTATATGATACCGGGCAAGCTTGTAAAAGGTATGGGCGGCGCTATGGATTTAGTGGTTGGTGCTCAGAAAGTAGTCGTTATCATGGATCATATGAATAAGCACGGTGAATCTAAAATAAAAGCAAAATGTGACTTGCCATTAACTGGCACAGGTGTTGTTAACACGTTAATCACAGATTTAGCTGTTTTTAAATTTGAAGATAAAGTTATGAAATTGGTTGAACTTCAAGATGGTGCCACACTTGAACAAGTACAAAAGTATACAGCTGCTTATTTTGAAAATTGTTTGAATCGTTAGGTGCTTTTCGAGTTGTCATATGATGTATTTTTTGATAGGCCATTTGTTATTTTAAAAAATTAATCTTTAACCAAACTTAAAATTCAGCTTAAGTATGTTATTGTAACAATATAGCTTGAATTGATTACAAAGGTGCGGGGATTGATATGAAGCAAAATGCAGAACTGAAAAGTTTTGTTATCGCTATTATATTTGCAGCGGCTGCAGATGTGGTGCCTAATGGAATATTTCATAAAATATTGTTGCTAATGGGTATTTTAGCATTTATTTATAGGTTGATTACACATTTAAAGTTTACGTTATATCATATTAAAACAGAAGATAATCAGCAACAAACATGGTTTAGTGTGAAAATGGATCATTGGTTGCTGTTTATTAAAAATATGGTGGCCATAATGCTATTATTAGCGATATATTGTGTGTCTGTGTATGTCGATAATCATATGGCTTGGATTATCATTCCTTTACTTATCGTTGGATTTATAGGATTAATCCTATTTGAAAATAAAATGGAAAAGAAGAGTGACATTTTAGAGTCAGAAAATGTAGAAGAATAGAGGTGGCTTATGCAATTTATTGATGCACATGAACAAGCAGAATTATTAAACATGGAAGAAGTCGTTGAAGCGGTCGCAGAATCTTTACAGGCCTATTCTGAAGGGAAGACGGATACCCCTTTACGTTATGTACTTCCTTTTAATAAAGATAATCGTTATTTGGTTATGCCGGCCTTATCTGATGAATTGAAAGTTGTGGGTCTTAAAACAGTAACAGTTGCACCTAACAATACAAAGATAGGTAAAAATACAATCGTCGGATCTGTTATATTATCAGATTATGAAACCGGTGAAACATTAGCTGTATTAGAAGGTTCATACTTAACCAAGATTCGTACAGGTGCAATTTCTGGCGTAGCTACAAAATACCTTGCTCGTGAAAATGCAGAAACATTATGTGTCATAGGCACAGGTGACCAAGCACAGGGATTAATTGAGGCTGTACTAGCTGTTAGAGATATCAAGCGTATTCAACTTTATAACAGAACATATCGTAAAGCTGTGACATTTGCAGAAACAGTACAACAGCAATATCAATCCGTTGATGTGACAGTGATGGAAAATGTTGATGATGCTATAGCTAATGCCGATGTTATTGTCACAGCAACCAATGCCACGCAACCCGTTTTTAATAAACTGTTGGATGCTGGGGTGCATGTGAATGCTGTGGGATCTTTTAAACCAGACATGCAAGAGTTACCTTCACACGCGATAGCCAATGCCGATAAAGTAGTTGTAGAAGCATCGGAAGCGGCATTAGAAGAAACAGGGGATTTAATTACCCCTATGGATGAAGGTTTATTTGAAGAAAAAGATTTATATGGAGAATTAGGTGAAATCGTCGGCTCTCATTTAGCTGGACGCGAAAGTGACGATGAAATTACCGTTTTTAAATCTGTAGGTGTAGCCATTGTAGATATTATTGTTGCTAATTATTTTTATCAAAAAGCACAGGAAAACAATGATGCACTTTAAGTTATATATAACCGAGATAGAGTAAAATTTTGATAGTTTATAGTAAAATTCTTAAGCGTTTCGCCATATCGCTTTATAGTATAATGTAGGTATTATTTTGTACTATAAGGGGAACTATGGTGGAACGTTTTTTTGGTTATTTTCATAATCAAAATTTTCAAACTATACCTAGGTAAAAAGTAAAACATATTATAAATAATTTCACTTACTGATGAACCAAAAAAATTTTTGCAAAGTGAAAAGTGTTATTATTCAATTATTATTAAGTTTTTACCTCGATTTCTTTTGATTTGGTCGTCAAAATTGTTAAGATTATACTAATATATAGAAAGTGTAAATTAACTAAATATATAATTTCGTTTGTAATACTATTGTATTTTTATAATAAAAGGCAGTTGTTTAACGTTATATATTATATTAATAAAATTGACGATAAGTATATTATGACTTGAGTATATAGGAGGATGAATTAATGAAGATACTAATTACAGGCGGTGCTGGATTTATTGGCTCACATTTAGCAGAACATTTTAATAAAGCTAATGAGGTGTTTATATTAGACAATTTAAGCACAGGTCATCGTTCGAATGTTGAATTTATAGATGATGCACATTTCATTGAAAATGATGTGGTTAATACATCTTTTGTGACATCATTAGTAGAGCAAGAACAATTTGATATTGTCATTCATTTAGCAGCTATAGTTAGCGTTGTAGAAACAATAAATGATCCTATAAAGTCTCAGTCTGTTAATATAAGTGGCACACTGAATCTCTTAGAAGCCAATCGTCAATATAATCATAATTTGAAGAAATTTATTTTTGCTTCATCAGCAGCAATATATGGTAATACAGATGGATTACCAAAGCAAGTTGAAACATTTATCGACCCAGAATCCCCTTATGCTGTCGAAAAATACGCAGGGGAACAATATACAAAAATTTACAATACACTATATAATCTGCCAACAACTGCATTAAGATTCTTTAATATTTATGGACCGAGACAAGACCCTCATTCACCATACTCTGGTGTGTTATCCATTATAGATAAAAAATTTAAAAATAATGAGACATTCACATTTTTTGGTGATGGAGAACAAACAAGAGATTTTGTATACGTAAAAGATTTAGTGCAAGCGATTTCAATCGTGATGGATAATGTAGAGACGAATGGCCAAATATACAATTTAGCTACTGGTAAACAAATATCGCTATTAGAAATTTTCGATAAGTTCAAAATGGTTTATAATAAATCTATAGACTATCAGTTTGCTAACTCAAGAAGTGGGGACATCAAACATTCTTGTGCTGATATCAAAGGTTTGGAAGCACTAGGATTTAAGCCACAATATGATATTGTGTCAGGTTTAACAGAATATATTAAATACTCGAATACAGATAAGATAAACTAAGAGGTGGAAGAATGATTGGTAAAACGAAAAAGTTTGTATTAAATCAAACGAAAAGAAAATTAAAATTCATTTCGGAACCATTGAAATTACAACTAAGAAGTAAATACACAAGAAATATTATGCATTATGCAAATCTTTATAAAACGAATGAAGTAGATAACAAACATATTTTGTATCAAGTTAGAGATGGACAAAGCATGACAGATAGTCCTTATGCGATATTTAAATATTTAATGAACCACCCTGATTATCAAAAATATATACATATTTGGGTTGTGGCATCTCAAAAAATGCAAAAAGCATTTTCTAAAAAATATAGTAAATATAAAAATGTAAAATTTATTGTAAAAGAAAGTGAAGACTATTTACATTATTTAACAAAGTGTAAATATCTCATTAATAATGCGACATTTCCAACGTATTTTACGAAAAAGCCGAATCAGATATATGTAAACACTTGGCATGGTACGCCATTAAAGGCAATGGGTTTAGATATCAATGATAATTTATTAGAATCACAAAATACAATTCGTAATTTTTTAAGTTCTGATTATATCATTTCACCTAACCAACATACGACAGATATTTTTAAAAAAGCATTTAAATTAGATGGTTTAAACGACGAAGCAATTTTAGAAATTGGTTATCCTAGAATAGATGCTACGTTAAATGCACAGTCAAAAGAAGTGATACAAAAATTAAAAAAACAGGGCATTAAATTAACAGATGCACCTATTTTACTCTTTTCACCCACGTGGCGTGGCCAAACGGTGAGTTCACCAGAGGATAATATTGAAGAAATTGAAGCGCTGATTGAAGCATTAAATAAACGAACAAGTTACCAAGTATTATTAAAAGTGCATCCGTTTATTTATAAAAAAGCAGTAGGTAATAAAAAATTAAAGAAATATTTAGTAGAGGATACGTTTGATACAAATGAATTACTCAGTATTGTTGATTTGCTCGTAACTGATTATTCAAGCATCTTTTTTGATTATTTAGTTACAGATAAACCTATTATTTTTTATACACCTGATTATAAAGCCTATGAAGAAGACAGAGGATTTTATCTTTCTGTGGATAGTCTCCCAGGACCAAGTGTACACTCAATTGAAGCATTGGTAGCTACTGTCAAAGAATCACAAAATATGTTAGCGCAATATCAGGGAAACTATCAAAAATATAAACAAAAATTTGTGAATTATGATGATGGTCAAGTCACAGAAAGAGTCGTCAACCAAGTGTTTCATCACGACGCGCCTAAAAATGGTGATCAAAACAATAGAAAAGAACGTATTTTAATATATCCGGGTGGTATGAAACCAAATGGCATAACAACATCGATTCTAAATTTATTAGAAAATGTTGATTATGATAGATATGATATTACAATTTACCTTGGATTTAATAGAAATAAAGACGTCATAGATAATCTATATAGCTTAAATGACAATGTGAGAGTTATTTTGAGAAAAGGTCCATTGTTAGCCAATACTTCAGAATACTATCGTAATCTATTGGTTCGCAATAGAGGCATCAAATCGAAAATTGAAGAAAAAATTTATCCTGAAGCAATGTATCAACGCGAATTTAGAAAAGTGTTTGGTAATTCAGAGTTTGATGTAGTTATGGATTTTAGTGGTTATGCGATGTTTTGGTCTGAAATCTTGTTAGCAAGTAATGCTAAAAGAAAATTAATCTACTTACACAGTGATATGAAAATGGATATGGAGCGTAAAGTGAACGGTGTGAGACCACATTATGCCAATTTAAAAGGTGTAATGTCCTTGTATCCTTATTATGATAAGCTCGTAAGTGTTTCTGAAGTGACTAAGCAAGAAAATGTTAAAAAAATAGCAAATAGAAAAACAAAAGATAAATTTAAATCATCGATGAATACAATTAATTTAGATAGAATTTATAATTTAGTGGATGAAGATAATGATATCTTTATGAAACATGGTGAACGTGTCATCGTTAGAGAACAGGATAAGCAAATTACAAGCGTGCCATTCCATAAAGCTGATTTTAAAGTGATGACTATGGGAAGATTATCACCTGAAAAAGGATTTGATAATTTAATTCAAGCGTTTAGCGGTGTCGTGGAAGCAAATCCTAACGTGAAATTATATATTTTAGGTGATGGTCCACTCAAAAACCAATTAAGTAAATTAATCGACTCATTAGATTTATCAGAACATGTATTTTTAATGGGGCAAAAAAGAAATCCATTTAATATTATGAGAGACTGTGATTTATTTGTTTTACCATCTTATTACGAAGGGCAATCAATGGTCTTATTAGAGGCGTTGACCGTAGGCATAGATATTTTGGCATCAGATATACCAGCCAATCAATATGTCCTTGACTATGGTAAGTACGGTATGTTGAGTTTTAACGATGCTGAATCATTACAAACAAGCATACAACAGTTTATTAATAAGGAAACACCTGCTTATGCTAAATTTGATCCGGAGTTATATAATAAAGAAGCGATTGAACAATTTTATCATTTATTAGATGATTAAAATATCAAATAACTAAGGATGAGCAATAACGCTCACGCCTAAAATTAATGAGGCATCCATATGAAATGGATGCCTCATTTTTATTTTTAAAATATTTCAATTTATCCTGTGCCAATTTAGTTGAAATGCTACGTTTATACTGCAACTTTTGCACATTAACTATGATGTTTATAATTATTAATAACCATAGGATGTAGCGTATTTCTTCCTACTATAATTCTTACATATGGAATAAAAGATAGCATTATTGCTAACCCAATACAAAATCCAAGTGTGAAAATAGTACTTAGAATTAAAAATAGTGTTGGGAATGTAACAAATGATGCCAACGATCTAGAAATAAAGTCTACAATAATCTGATGTGCTAAATAAATGAAAAATGATATTTCACTAATTAAAAACACAAACACTAAATTAAAACGAGTTAAAAATTTCGATAAATAAACGATAAATACAAAACTGATTGCAGAAAATAAGACTAAGTCGAATCGATTAGATTCATTAAGATGCACATCTAAATAAGAAAAGTTAAATGCCATATAGCATAAAGCCAATAGCCAGATCAATAGCAGCCAAACTAAATGACTTTTTAAAAATTGAATAACAGTATCATAATATTTACCGAAATAGAAACCGACAACAAAGTAAAATAACCAATATAAAATAATCGTTCGACTAAACAAAGGATAAAAATCCCAGAATGCAAGATAATCATTACTGTAATACATTAAATAAGAATGTCCAAAACTAATGATAAAAGTAATGACAAGTACAATTATAGGATTGGCTTTACTCAATAATTTATAAAATAAGCGATGTAATATGTAAAACTGAAAAATAACGAGTACAAACCAACCGAAAAATTTACCTTCTAAGACGATATTTAAAAAGATTTCCCAAAATGATTTATCTGAACTATCACCAAGAAATAGCCTGAAAGTGATAAATAAGCCAAATAAAGCATAAGGAATTAAAATAAATTTCATGCGTTTCAGTAAAAAGTTTTGTGGAATTTTATTTGAATACCGCATGCCTAATAAAGTTTCCGACAAAATAATAAAACACGGTGTTGCAAATAATAAAATAACTTGTAAAAAACTAAAAAGTGATTTTTCAAATTGTGAAATATGATAATCGTTTACTAAACCGGTTAAACAATGGACGATGACTATTGCGATACAAAATATCGCCCTAGCATAGGTGAGCTCCATTTTCCTCTCCAAAATAAAAACTCCTCTCAAAATCCATTCCATAATATGATAATTAGTGTTAAAAGTAAAGTTTATATGAATTCATTTTTATAATTATTATATATAAAGCGTGGCAACTCATAATATAGTAATTGAGTAAAATTAATAAAGAATGATATGATTACATATATTTAAAATAATCATTAAAAACCTTAATAGTGAAAGGAATCGGTTTATGAAATCAATCTTACTTATTGGTCAATCAAATATGGCAGGACGAGGGTTTTTAGATAGTGTAAAGCCAATCATTGATGAACGTATTTTTATGTTTAGAAATGGTAGATGGCAAATGATGGAAGAACCGATACATAGTGATCGTTCTGTGGCAGGTATTGGACCAGCTGCGTCGTTTGCAAAGCGATGGCTAGATGATCATCCAGATGAAACAATCGGATTAATTCCATGTGCTGATGGAGGTACTTCCATTGAAGAATGGTCGGATAAAAGCATGTTGACACGGCATGCCTTAAGTGAAGCTAGATTTGCCATGGAAACTTCTGAATTGATTGGTGTTTTATGGCACCAAGGTGAAAATGATAGTCAAAATAATAAATATCAAACATATGAGACAAAATTATCACATTTAATTCAATTTTTCAGAACAGAACTGGAATTGCCTAAACTTCCCTTTGTCATTGGATTGTTAGGAATGTTTTTAGGAAAAGAAGGATTTGGCGCTAGTGCTACAGAGTATCAAAAAATTAATAAAATAATAAAAAATGTAGCGCAAAAAGAGCAATATTGTTACTTTGTTACAGCAGAAGGCTTAACAGCAAATCCAGATGGTATTCATATAGATGGTTTCTCTCAACGATTGTTTGGGATTAGATATTATGAAGCATTTTCCACCGCAAAGAACGTCGTAAACAGTTTAGAGAATGAGAGCGAAATTGAAAAAGATTTATATAAAAGTGAATTTACAAAAAATGAACAAGTATATATGCTTGTTGCTAGGTTATCTAAAAATAAAATAACGTATCAAGATTTTATCGATGAAATGTCTCAGCTGAATTCGTAATCACCTGAGAAGTCATCATCTTAAAACGTATTCATTTTATCCGCTTAACAAATACTTAAAAAGCCTTTCAAAACACACTTCTTTTGTGTGCATTGGAAGGCTAGTTGTATTTTATCGTTTGAATTCGGTTATGTTAACCGTCCATGTGTAATTTTAGTAAGTGTGTCATTCGTAGCAAATATTTTTGCATTTACACTGGGGACACCCATGGATTTAAGTCGTTCACTATGCATATTTAAATAGTTTTCAGCATTTTCGTAGCTATCAAATGCATAAATGCCACCCGCTTCTTTTTCATCAGCATTTTCTGTCCATATCTTCCATAAAAAACCTGGTTCTTCATTTATAGATTTTGCTAAATCAGCGAATTGTGTGGACATCTCTTGGCCAAAAGGACCATCGATTGGAAAATTAACTTGTAAAATATAAATCATGATAAACCATTCCTTTTAAATTATTTATTATGCTTACTATACCAATTTATGTTAAATCGCATAAACTTTTGGCTCAATCGTTTTCTGATAGGTATGATCACAACTTTTTTCATGATCTTATTGGTATATCAATAAAGTATTTTCATATATAATTTCCACTATTTTGTAAAAAAAGTGTAAATTTACTTGCAAATAAAAGAGAGAGGTGTATGATGAAAGTGAATAATTACACTTTGTATATAGGAGACTACAAATAAGGAGTGATTTATTATGCGTAAAGTCGGAAAGTTAATTTCAGCAACTGTCGTCGTATCTACACTGGTCGTTGGTTCTTCAGCAGCATATATCTCAACAAGTAGTCCAACAGCGCAAGCAGCAGAGCAAGTCCAAAAATGGGGACACGGTGAAGGTGGTGCAAGTGGTGCAAACAGTGAAAATGGTGTTCGTTCACAAGCACAAACAACACCTTGGTATAATTACGAAGGTTATACAACATATGACCCGTCATTTACACAAGATTATAACTTCGTACGCGCTTTGAAATATGACAATGTCACAATCGATGGTTATAAAGTTGACACTGATGCCAAAAAAGAATTTGATCATTCTAAGAAAATTTATGATACAAGCGTAGAATTTAATAGTGACAATGAAGTGGTGCAAATCACTTTCTTCACGAAACCTGATTCAGTATCCAAGTCAACGTTTAAAAAGGCGCATACTTCAAATGAAATCATAGAAGATGGAAAATTAGGCAATAACGATGGCACTTATGTGAAATACGTGACAAATAATGGCTTTTATACTGCATTCTTTGATCAAAATGATAATT
Organism: Staphylococcus sp. GDH8C109P; assembly: GCF_017893405.1. NCBI lineage: Bacteria > Bacillati > Bacillota > Bacilli > Caryophanales > Staphylococcaceae > Staphylococcus > Staphylococcus sp. GDH8C109P. The sequence continues at coordinate 51,324 of NZ_JAESMX010000027.1, forward strand.
TGATGGAAATAACAATTGGTCAGTAATTAGAATAATGTTTATAAAAATAGGATACAACTAAGAGATGATTTGAAATGCTATGTTTTTGATTGTAGTAACATTCAATTTAAATGAAAGTATACTCTAGGCTGGGACATATTAAATGTCCCAGCTTATCTTGATGTATAGGCATTAAAAAGTAGTTTTCATTTAGCAAATGTATCAGCATTTTTGCTGAATAAATGCTTAATTGCAGTATTTTATTGTGCTTATTGTCACTGAAGATATAAAGTCATTTTGAATTATATTTATAACTAAATACCTATGCTTAATAAAGATAATTGTGTTTTGCTATATTTATGATTATAGTTAAATGTAAGTATAGCGCGTTTTATTCACATATGAATAGGGGGAGAAATATGAAAAAATTATATTTCAGTGTTTTGGTTGGTCTTATTTTGTTAGCAGTCACGGGGAACGTTGCTGCGGCAAAAAGTTTTGATCAAATTGAACAAGATAATGATACAATTGTAGGGGTCTATGGCATCAATACAGCTAATGGCAAAGTGATACAGCACAGATCAGATGAACGGTTTGCATTTGCATCTACATATAAGGCAATTTCAAGTGGCATATTATTACAAAATACGTCAACATCAGAACTAAATAAGAAAGTAACTATATCAAAAGATGACATTGTCGCTTATTCACCTGTTACTGAAAAATATGTCGGCAAGCAAATGACGTTAAGAGCATTAATTAAAGCTTCTATGTTGCAAAGTGATAATACTGCCAATAATAAAATCATCGAAGAAATAGGTGGTATTAAAGGATTTCAACAAGCACTAAAACAACGCGGAGACAACATCTCAAACCCACAAAGATTTGAACCAGACTTAAATTTATATGATCCGCAAAGTACAGCTGATACAACCACACCTAAAAGGGCTGCAACAACGTTGAACCATCTTTTAGCGAGTGAGAATATGAGTAGACCCAATCTTGAGCTACTAAAACATACAATGATCCATAATGAAACTGGAGATACATTAATTAAAGCAAGTATGTCAAAAGATGATGTTGTGGGTGATAAGAGCGGTCAGGGATTAACATATGGTAGTCGAAATGATTTGGCTTTTGTTTATCCAAAAAACCAAAGTAAGCCAATTATTCTTGCTATTTACACGAAAAAAACAGATAAAGATGCGAAACCAGATGATAAAGTGATTCAAACAGCAGCGGAAACAGCTATCAAGTCATTGAAATAGATTCAAACAAATGAAATTTAGATTGGTGCAGAGGGGATTAACATGGAAATAAAGCAAATGAAATATTTTGTAGAAGTCGTAAAAAATGGTGGGATGACACAAGCATCCGAACATTTATATATTGCGCAATCTACAATAAGTAAAAATATTAAAAGTATTGAAGACGAATTTAATATTACTTTATTTGATAGACGAAAAAAGCATATTATTTTAACAGATATCGGTCAGATTTTTTATGATAAATGTGTGGAAGCATTAGCGGTCCTAGATGATTTATCATTAGAAATGGGAGATGTCACAAATTTAGAAAAAGGTCATATTAGAGTAGGTATATCTGCGATTATGAATGTGAGACTTTTTACAGAAAGTTTAAATCATTTTCATAGTAAATATCCAAAGGTGACTTACGAAGTGATTGAAGGTGGCGGGAAAGCTGTAGAGTCTTATTTAAATAATGATGAAATTGATGTGGGTATTACGACGTTGCCTGTAGACAATGATATTTACCATGCCATTCCACTATATAATGAGAAATTATTGTTAGTCGTAAATAGAGATGCGATGCTTGCTAAACAAGCATCGGTCTATCTAGGCGATTTGAAAAATGAGCGCTTTATTATGTTTCATGATGATTATTATTTAAAAGATCAAATTATTGAAAGTTGTAGAAAAGTTGGCTTTCATCCAAAAACAGTTGCAAAAATGTCCCAAATTACATTTATTGAAAATATGATCCGAGATGGTATCGGTGTGAGTATATTACCAGAGAGTATCGTAGATATTTTAAATGATGACCTCATAGGTATAGAAATTTCTGGCGCAGATGTATCGTGGAATTTGGGAGTTATTTGGAAAAAAGATAGTTATATGAATTATGTAACACACGAATGGATTAAATTTTTAAAAGATACACAGTAATAATGAGTTAACAAGGAACTCATGGTTATGAAAAATGTATTCCATAACAGAATATTATATATTCCAACTATGTATTTTAATCATATTTCAGTGCGTAATATAATAGAGATATAGAGGTAGTAAGTACTGATTATTAATAGAAGAGTAAAAGTTAAAACATTTATGATAATCCCTAGCGCCAAAATATTAACGATATATGCGTTTCATAATTTAAAGCTCATAACAAATTTATCTAGAATTTAACTAATATAATAACTCTCCCCATTCATTCACCAAAATAAGGACACCCTATTCTTATTCATTATTATATTATTGAGCAATGATATTTAAAAACTAAGCTTATCTTCTAAATCAGTACAGTTAATATAAACGACCCTCTTGTCAAACATCAAACAAACATATAAACATGCCCAAGCCTTAGAAATAGGTTTGGGCATGTTTATTTTAAATGTTTTTTTGAATTTTAGGATGAAGATGATATGCAGATTCGGTAGCTTCATTTTTAATTACTTTATCTAAAGTAGCTACAATCGTTTGAGCAATTTCAGCGGTTGGCACGCCAATCGCGTTGACAGGATAATCTAATTTTTTAATTTGTGGAATATTGTCATATGAATATAGGATAGGGCGATCATGTGGTCCAAGTGCATTAATGGTACCGACTGTAATATCATAGCTACCACAGATAACCCCTGGTGCAAGTGCATGTGCTTGTAAGAATTGTTTGACGGAAGATTCTGTTTCAATTGCATTCAAGCTTGTAGAATCAATGATACGATAATCTATTTTGTGTTCGTTACAATATTGAGCAATCGCCTCTTTTTTGGCGATTTGTCGTGTATCGTTTGTATGTATATCACCAATATAATCAATATGGTCTATGCCTTGATCGACCAAAGCTTTAATTGCCATAATCATCGCTTCAGAATGATTGACATTTATAATCGGATAAGGAATATCACGATTGACACCATAGGCAACGACAGGAACGTTATTATAAATTTCTGAAGATAAATTTGTTGCATCACCTTCATCAAAAATGACGATACCATCACAACCGAATTCAACAAATTTTTTTGAAGCGGCAGCGACATCGTCGATAGACACAAACATGACATATCCTAAATCTTTAATGGCATGATTGATTTCTGAAATAAGATGTGTAACGGCTACACGATCTACAGAAGGCCAGATTAATCCTATTGTACCACTTTTCTTTGAGACAAGTGCTCTAGCGGAGTGATTAGGTATATAATTCATTTCTAGAGCTTTTTGTTGAATCATATTTTTTGTTTTTGGTTTGACGAGTTGAGAATTTTTAAGTGCTTTACTAACTGTGGAATAGCTGACACCACAGGCTTCAGCAACATCTTTTAAAGTTACAGCCATAAAATTTCTCCTTGAAATTGATTGATTTAAATGCAAATTAATTATACCATAGAGATAAGCATTACAATATTTTTTTGTACAAAAATAACAACGTTGTTATTTTAAGGGATATTGTAATTGATATCATATTTGAGGGGTTGAAGACATGGATTCAATGAATACAATGCAAGAGATTCAACAAGGAAAACACATTGCTGTCATGCGCACAGAAGATGCAAAATCATTTTTAGATATTGCACATACCATTATTGATAAGGGCCTTCAGACGATTGAGGTAACTTTAACTACGCCGAACGCTATAGAAATTATAGCTGAACTATCAAAAAGAGAGGACGCATTGATTGGGGCAGGAACAGTCTTAGATAGCATTTCTGCACGTACTGCCATTTTAAATGGCGCAAAATTTATCGTTAGCCCATCCTTTGATAAAGAAACAGCAAAAATTGCTAACTTATATGATGTGCCATATATTCCAGGCTGTATGACAGTTAAAGAAATGGTTGAGTCATTACGTTATGGTTGTAAAGTCCTTAAATTATTCCCAGCGACACAATTCACACCTAAATCAATTAAAGATTTCAAAGGGCCATTACCACAAATTGAAATTGTGCCTACGGGTGGTGTTGGTAAAGCAAACCATAAAGAATGGTTAGATGCAGGAAGTTTTGCAGTTGGCATTGGAAGCGAAATCACAAAAATTTATCAACAAGAAGGAAAAGATGCTTTAGAAAGATATATTTCAAAAATAAAAAGCGAGGTATAACAATGACGGTCTATGGTTTTGGTGAAGTATTATTACGTTACACACCACCAAATTACGAACAGTTGAAAGATGCCAATATGTTTAAAGTTAATGTTGGTGGTGCAGAATTGAACGCACTTGTGACACTAGCACAATTTGGGCACGAGACTGAAATGTTGACGGTATTACCTAATCACGCGCTTGGTCATTTAGCATTGCAAAAAATGTTTCAAACACGTGTAGGTACTGCTTCAGTGAAATATAATAACGGCAGAATTGGCACGTATTATATGGAAGAAAGTTTCGGATTTCGTAGTGGCAAAGTCATTTATGATCGTGAACATTCAACGTTTGCTAATCACGGTGAAGATGTAATGGAAGGAATCAATGCTCATAGGGGTGATTTCTTTGTATTTACAGGTATTACGTTAGCTGTAAATAAAATGATTCGTCATCAAATTGTCGATGTACTAAAGAAACTAAAGCAACAAGGCGTTAAGATAGTGTTCGATATTAATTTTAGAAGTAATTTATGGTCAAAAGAAACAGCAGTACCAATAATCAAGTCAATTTTACCATTTGTCGATGTGCTATTTTTTGGAAAAAAAGATGCTACACATTTACTTGAAACGAATGATTTAGAAGATGACATTCAGACATGTGCAAAAACAATTCAATCTGAATACGACATCGCATTGATGGCTTCAAGTAATAGAAATATAGAACAAAGTACATTACAAGGTATCATGCTGACAAAAGAAAAATATATTGAAGGCCAAGCATATACTTACACCGTTTTAAACAGAATTGGTGCTGGTGATGCATTTATGGCAGGTGTATTACATGGACTGAATAAAGAATGGCAACCAGAAGATACAGTGGATTTTGCAACAAAATGTTCTGTTCTACAACATACAACAAATGAAGATGCACTAAGTGTACAAGAAAGTGATGTTTTGAATTTATCAACACATTTTGGAGAACTGAAGCGATAAAAACTGTAATACAAGGGGATTAATGTTTATGAGGAAATTTATACTCCTTCTTGTAAGCGCATTCTTTACGATGGGGATGGTATCGATGATGCTTACAAATGAGGAGACGATTGCTAAAACAAAGACAAAAGAAATCATGTTAGCGCATAATCAGCCAACAGAACATCCTGTTCATAAATCATTAAAAATTTTTAAAGATAGATTAGAAAAAGAATCACATGGTCAACTAAAGGTGAATATTTATCCGAATGGTCAGCTCGGTAGTGAGCGTGAAGCGATAGAAATGACACAGACGAATGCAATTCAAATGACTAAAGTTTCGGCCGGCGCGCTGGAAAGTTTTTCGCCAACGTATTCATTATTTAATATGCCATATTTATTTGAATCAGAAGATAATTATCGACACGTAATGAAACGTAAAAACGTACAAGATGCTTTCTTTAAATCGACAGACGACCAAGGGTTTTTAGGTATTACTTACTATGATGCTGGTATGCGTAATATCTACACGAAAGATAAAAAGATTAAAGACAACAAAGATTTGAAAGGCTTGAAGATTCGTGTTCAACCAGGAAAAACAAGCGTAGATTTAATTAAATCGTTAGGTGGTACGCCAACACCGATGGATTATGGTGAAGTGTATACTGCAATGCAATCAGGTGTTATTGATGCAGCAGAAAATAATGAAACTTCTTTAACAACGAATAACCATGGTGAAGTTGCTAAAAATTATTACTACACAGAACACGCAACCGTGCCCGATATTTTAATTATGAACAAAGAAACCTATGACAGCTTGACGAAACAACAACAAAAATGGTTAGAAGATGCTGCGGATTATTCCACAAAAAAACATGAAGTTATTTGGGATAAAGCAGTGAGCGATGCTAAAAAAACAGCGACAGAAAAAATGGGTGTGAAGTTCCATGATGTAGACAAGTCTACATTTAAAGCGACTTCTAAACCTCTTCAAGATGAATTTAAAAATAATCCGGATACGAAAGAGGATTATAAACTAATCGAGAAGGAGGAACAGCGCTATGAAAAAAGCAAAGCAAATCATTGATAAATTGTTGTTAACGCTAGCTGGTATTACGCTTTTTGTAATGGTTATCTTATCGATTTATCAAGTCGCAACACGCTTTATTTTTAACACACCAAGTACGACGAGTGAAGAAATTGTTAGATTCTTGTTGATATGGTTTGGATTATTGAGTGCAAGTTATGTCTTTGGGATTAAACAGCATATTGCCATTGTATTTATCAGAGAAAAGTTACCTGAAAAAATACAGCTATACTTGGAAAAGATTTCGGACATTATATTAATTATCGTGGCACTCGTACTCATGATTTGGGGTGGCTTTGAAGTTGTGAAATTGACTTGGTCTCAAATCGCACCGTCAACAGGTTTATCAATGGCAGCGATGTATGGCGCATTGCCTGTTTCAGGTGTATTTATGATTTTTTATGCATTTTATAATTTATTAAGTAAAGAGGAAATGACTGCAGTTCAAGAGCATGATGAGCTTGAAGGCGGTGATGGCTTATGACAACAATAGCAGGATTAGTATTATTCATCACTTTCTTCATTTTTCTTATCATTGGCTTACCTATTGCATTAGCGATTATTTTAAGTTCTATTATTACGCTGTTATTGATTTTACCATTCGATGTCACTATCGTAACTGCAGCACAGCGTATGGTAACTGGTATTGATGATTTTACGATGTTAGCGATTCCGTTATTTGTGCTAGCGGGTATCATCATGAACAACGGTGGTATTGCATTTAGATTAGTTAACTTTGCGAAGGTGCTCGTTGGCAGATTACCAGGATCATTAGCCCATACCAATATCGTTGGTAATATGCTCTTTGGATCCATCTCTGGTTCGAGTGTAGCTGCAGCAGCTGCCATGGGTCGTATAATGGGACCTATGGAAAAAACACAGGGTTATAAAAAAGAATACTCGGCAGCAGCAAATATCGCATCAGCACCTTCAGGTTTACTCATCCCACCAAGTTCACTACTGATTGTTTATTCATTAGTCAGCGGCGGGACATCCATTGCAGCACTATTTATCGCGGGTTATATTCCAGGGATTTTATGGGGTATTGCGTGTATGATCGTTGCTTATGTAATGGCGAAAAAACAAGGGTATAAAGTATCAGAGAAAATAAGTTGGAAAGATAGATTATTCTTAACATTGGATGCATTACCAAGTTTGTTTTTAATTGTAGTGGTTATCGGCGGTATTGTCGGAGGTATATTTACAGCAACAGAAGGTGCAGCAGTCGCAGTTTTATATTCTGTAGTACTTTCGTTGATTTATAAAAGTTTAAAAATCAAACAATTATCCAACGTTATCAAAGAAACAGCTGAAATTAGCGGAATGATTTTATTCTTAATCACCGCTTCGGCATTATTTTCACTTGTGATGAGTTATACCGGTTTACCAGAAGCGATATCCAATGGCATTATCTCAATGACTGACAATCCGATTGCATTGTTATTATTAATCAACGTTATTTTATTAGTCATTGGTACTTTTATGGATATTACACCAGCAGTACTTATATTCACACCAATCTTTTTACCGATTTCAGAAGTATTAGGACTTGATCCAATTCATTTTGGTATCATTATCGCGTTTAACTTATGTATTGGTAATATCACACCACCAGTTGGTAGTGCGTTGTTTGTGGGCGCAAGTGTAGGCGGTGTGCGTGTTGAATCAGTATTTAAATATTTAATTCCATATTTTGTAGCATTAATTATTTTAATGCTCATCATTACTTTTATTCCACAATTATCACTATTCCTTCCAAAATTACTAGGATTATAGAAAAGGAGCAATTATATGACTTTAATTAATGATAATTTTTTATTAAATAGTAAAACAGCAGTAAAGCTATACCAAAAGGTTAAAGATTTACCAATTTATGATTTCCATTGTCATTTAGACCCAAAAGAAATTTACGAAAATAAAAATTATGACAATATTACACAATTATGGTTAGGTGGAGATCATTATAAATGGCGTTTAATGAGAGCTTATGGCATTGAGGAAGCTTTTATTACAGGCAGTGTTGATGATTTTGATAAATTCCAAGCATTTATGCATATGTTACCGTATGCTATTGTGAATCCGATGTATCATTGGTGTGCATTAGAATTAAAACGTTATTTCAATGAAGATACAGATTTAGATAAAGTGAATATCAGTAAATTATATAAATCACTAAATAAAAAGTTAGCAAAACCTTCACATACACCACAAAATTTAATTAAGCAAAGTAATGTTAAAGTGGTATGTACAACGGATGATCCATGTGATGATTTGAAATATCATAGGTTATTAAATGAAGATAGCAACGTTACATTTAAAGTCATCCCTACGTTTAGACCGGATAGTTATGTTTTCTTAAATAATGAGTCTATCCATACAAAAATTGACCAATTAAATCAAGCGACTGATTGTGATGTTGAAGACTTAAATACTTACATTGATGCGTTAAAAGCGCGTGTACATTATTTTGATAGACAAGGTGCACGTAGTTCAGATCAAAGCTTTGAAAAGACCCCGTTAGTAACAGCAACTGTTGAAAAAGCGACTGAAATTTATAATGCGCTAAAACGTGGTGAACAAGTAACAGAAACTGAACAATACGAATTAGCAGGTTATATATTAACTGAAATTAGTAAAGTTTACGAAGAATTAGGTTGGGTTGTACAATTCCACCTTGGACCAACAAGAAATAATAACTCAAGCATGTTTAAAATTACAGGACCAGATAGTGGCTTTGATAGTGTAGGCGAACAGCTAAGTGCTAAAAAATTAAATGCCTTATTAGATCATCTAGAACAAAATCATGCGTTATCAGATACGATTATTTATCCAAATAATGGTAATGACCATTTAATGGTACAAGCAACTGCAGGGAACTTTACAAATAGTAATCACAAAGTCCAACTCGGTGCTGCATGGTGGTTTAATGACACAAAAGAAGGCATGGAGCAACATTTAGTAGAGTATGCTAATGTCGGTTTATTATCCAAATTTGTAGGTATGCTGACTGATTCACGTAGCATGATTTCGTATACACGTCATGAGTACTTTAGAAGAATATTATGTAATTTCTTAGGAGATAGAATTGAAAAAGGTGAGATTCAATTATCAGAAGAAACCATCACTAATATAGTGAAAGATATTTGTTATAACAATGCAGTAAAATTATTCAAAATAGAAGGCGTTGAGGAGGTATAACCATGGAATTATCATTTCGTTGGTATGGAGAAGATGACCCGGTAACATTAAATAATATAAGACAAATTCCAGATATGAAACAAATTGTTACGGCTATTTATGACATTCCTGTGGGAGAAGTCTGGACTAAAGAAAAAATTGCAGCATTAAAACAGTCAATTGAAGATGCAGGTTTGAAGTTTGAAGTTGTAGAAAGTTTACCTGTCAGTGAGGAAATAAAGCTTGGTACAGATAAACGAGATCAACTCATTGAAAACTATAAAACTTCATTGATTAATCTCGCTGAAAATGGTGTTAAAACGGTAACTTATAACTTTATGCCAGTATTTGATTGGACACGTTCGCAATTAGATTATGATTTGTCAGATGGTTCCAATACATTGATTTATAATCATGATCAAATTAAAGATATTGATCCACTAACGACGAATTTAAATCTACCAGGTTGGGATGAAAGTTACACACGTGAAGAGATGAATCAACTGATTACATCTTATCGTGAAACATCTGACGAGCAATTATGGGATAATTTAAAATACTTCTTAGATGCGGTGTTACCAACTGCTATCGAACATGATGTGGATCTGGCTATACATCCGGACGATCCACCTTGGCCGATATTTGGGATACCACGTATCATTAAAAACAAAGAAAGTTATGAACGTTTATTATCCATTAGCAATGATACACATAATGGTATTTGCTTCTGTACTGGTTCATTAGGCGCTTTAGCAGAAAATGATTTGCCGAGTATGATTCGAACATTTGGTGATCACATTCATTTTGTACACATGCGAAATGTTAAACGTATTGGTGAATATTCATTTATAGAAACAGGTCATTTATCTAAACATGGTTCAGTAGATATGAAAGCTGTTACTGAAGCGTTGAGAGATATTGATTACAAAGGTACTATCAGACCCGATCATGGACGTATGATTTGGGGAGAAACAGGTAAAGCTGGTTATGGCTTGTTCGATAGAGCTTTAGGTGCTACGTATATTAATGGATTAATAGAAGGAGTGAGTAAATAATGGCAACACAATTCAAAGATGTTAATGTCGTTATTACAGGTGCGACAGGTGTCATTGGTTCTACTTTTGTCAAAGCACTTGTAGAGAAAGGCGCGAATGTAGGGATATTAAGTCGTTCCGAAGACAAAATTGTGGAATTACAAGATGAAATTGATAAAGACAGACAGCAAACGGTAGGGCTAGTAGCAGATGTGCTAGATAAAGCAGCTTTAGAGCAAGCGAAACAAACATTCAATGATAAGTTTGGCGCAATTACGATACTTATCAATGGCGCAGGTGGTAATCATCCTGATGCGACAACGAATGATGAAATGTACGACAAAGCAGGCGACAAAACGTTCTTTGATCTTACAGAAGAAGGTGTAGATAAAGTATTTAAATTAAACTATACTGGCACATTTTTACCATCACAAGTATTCGGCAAAGATGTAGTTGCGTCTGAAACAGGAACAATTATCAATATTTCATCTATGAACGCATTTACACCGTTGACAAAAATTCCAGCGTACAGTGGTGCAAAAGCTTCAGTAAGTAACTTTACACAATGGTTAAGCACTTACTTTGCAGGACAAATTCGTGTGAATGCAATTGCACCAGGATTTTTCGAAACAAATCAAAATAAGGCATTGCTAAGAAATGAAGACGGTTCATATTCAGAACGTGCTCAAAAAATACTTTCGCAAACGCCAATGGATCGTTTTGGTGTACCTGAAGATATTTTAGGCACATTATACTGGTTAATGGACCACGATATGAGTGGTTTTGTCACAGGTATTGTAGTTCCAGTTGATGGTGGCTTCTCATCATATTCTGGCGTATAAATTAAATAGAATAATCAAATAAAAAATCAACACTTTCACTGTTATGAGATGAAAGTGTTGATTTTTTTGTTGCAGCACTAGTTGATTAAAATAGCAGTGATTCTATTCGTCTTGATAAGTAATATTATTGCGATATAATACATCTTCTAATTAGGACGGAAAAAATATTTGTTATCAATATGTTTTATTTAGTAGGTATTTTTCCAGCATTATACTTAGTTGAAAAATATGGAAGAAGACCAACTTTGATATGGCCCTTCTTGATTACTGCACTAGCTTTGTTATCATTAGGTATAGTATCTGGAGGAAGCGCTCCATTTTTAATTATACTTGTACTATTTATTATTTACGGTATTTTCAATACAGCGATGGGAAGCCATCAATGGATTTATCCATATGAACTATTCCCAACTTATGTACGTGGTACAGGTGGAGGCTTTACTACTACTGTGAGTCGATTAGCATCCGCTTTAAGTACATTTTTCTTTCCGATGATTTTAGAAAATTATGGGTTAAGTATAACAATGTATATTTCAGCAACCCTATTGTTTATTGGTTTTATACTGTCAATTTGTATGGCACCGGAAACGAAAGGGAAAAATTTAGAAGAGCCAGGAGCTATTTAGGTTAAATTTTAAAGTTTTTGGTCTAGGTATAAATGAATGGCTTTGATTTAATTGAATACGATTGTTTTGAGCTGAATGAAGCGAAAAGTTGACTAGATAAATTGTTTATTAATCCTAGTTATTTTTGCTGGGGCGAGGCAAAGGCATCTACTATGAAAGTATGATATTTGTCTCGCTCTCGTTTGTTTCGATTGTTGTGTTTTAATCTATCGGCACAACGATTATTTATTTTGAAAACCTGATAAATAGTACATAGTAACTAACTTTGAAGGGGATGTATGATTAATGAGCAAAGATAATAAGGCTGCAGTTAAGACTGCGCTCGCTTATCTTAGTTTTATAGTTGGCGCAGGATTTACAACGGGCCAAGAACTATTACAATTCTTTGTTAACCATGGAAATTATACATATATTGCAGTAATTCTTACAGGTATTATTGTAACGTTTGCAACTAGACAAATTTCAAAAATTGGTTATCGTCTGGACGCGAATACATATGAAATTTCATTGAACCATATTTTCGGGAAATATGTCGGTAAGGTTATAGATTATTTAACAATTTTCTTTTTATTTGGTTTAACTGTCGTCATGATTGCTGGTGGAGGCTCTGCGCTTTATCAAGGGTTTGGACTTCCGATGTGGACAGGTTCATTAGCGATTGTAATTTTACTTTTTATTGTACTGCAACTTAGATTTAATAAAATTATGACAATATTAAGCGTAGTGACACCGTTTTTAGTAATCGCAGTTTTAGTGATTGCGGGCTATAACATTATTAATCCTACTATTCCATTTTCAGAGGTAGCACAATATACAAAACCATCTAAAACGTCTAGTTCTATATGGTGGTGGGATGCGATTGTTTATGGAGGATTAATTATTGGAAATAGCTTTAGCTTCTTAACCATCGTTGGTAGTGATGCTATGAGTCATAAAACAGCGCGTAGAGGAGCATTTTATGGTGGCCTATCATTTAGTATATTATTATTAATTATGACGTGTGGATTAATGGCTAACATCCAAAATGCTAATAGTGTAGATATTCCTACATTATTATTGGCCAATGATATACATCCTTATATAGGTATATTTATGTCAGCAGTGATGATTGGTGTTATTTTTAATAGCTGTATCGGTATGTTGTATCCATTTTTAAGTAGGTTTACACGACCAAGTAGTAAAGGCTACGTTGCACTTTTAGCAATTTCTCTAATTGTAGCTTTTATCTTAAGTTTTATTGGTTTTGTAGATCTTGTAAACTTTGTGTTTAAAACATTTGGTTATATCGGTCTGTTTATCAGTGCTGCACTATTAATTAGATGGGTTTATAATAAATTTAGTGAAAAACGTTTAATGTAATCACTAAAAGCGTAAATAAAAGACGTATAGTTACCAATTTTGTAAGCAATTGGACTATACGTCTTTTTTATTTAAGACAAGAAACTTGTGATTGCGTCAACTAGACTATAAAGGCCTAAGAATGTGACGATTAAAACAACGATAAAACCGATAATATTAAGCCAAATGTTATTGACAAAACGGCCCATTAGATTTTTCTTGTTGATGATAATAAAGATGAGTATGGCAACGATAGGTAATATAATACCATTTAAAGCTTGTGCCACTAACAATACTTCTAATGGTTCAAATCCGAGTGAAGATGTTGTAATGCCAATAAGGATAATGACTGTAAATACGATCTTGTATTTTTTACTTTCCATGCCACCTTTCCATCCCAATAAGCTACTTATTGTAGCTGCCGCACCAGTAGGGGAAGCAATCGCTGATGAAAGCCCGGCTGCAAACAAACCAATGCTAATTGCAAAGGGTGCAGCATCACCTAAAACTGGTTTAAGTGGTCCAGAAAGTTGAATAATACTTTTGACTTCATCGCCTCGAATTAATGTGGCAGCGGCAATAAGAATAGCTGCCGAAATAATTCCACCAACAGTGATTGAAATAATAGTATCCCAACGCGCAAATTTGAGTTCTTTTATACCATTAAAACGTTCGTGTACTGCTGTAGAGTGGATGAAGAAGTTATAAGGCACTACTGTTGTTCCAATTAATGCTATGACAGTTATAATAGAGCCATTAGGAATCGTAGGTACAAATACACCCTTTAAAATACCGAAAATATCTGGCTTAATCACAACCATAGTTGTAATAAAGATGATGCCCATGATTACCATAAGGAAAATCATTATTTTTTCTAAAAATTTATAGTTACCAAATAAACCGATAAGTAAAATAATAAAGCCGATGATAGGCGCTACTAGATTTTCTGGTAAATTTAATAGATATGCTGCACCGAGTGAAGTTCCAATTAAATCGCCACTAATATAAGCTGCACAGCCAATGGTTACGGCTATTAAGGTAAACCATACAATAATCAGTTTACCTACTTTATGGGCAAATAATTCTTGTATTGCTTCCCCTAAACCTTCTCTTGTGACGAGTGACAGTCGAATAATCATTTCTTGGAGTACGATGGTTGCAACAATTGAGAATACAACAGCCCATAATAGACTATAACCAAACCCAGCGCCACCTTGTGTCATCGTTGTTACGGTTCCGGGACCAATAAATGAAGCGGTGATAATCATACCAGGACCAAGAGATTTAATAATCTTCCTTACATTTTTGACCAATGTCATCACCCCTCATTATTTCGTTTTATTTAAATAATTTACATGACCCGCAAGCACATATAATACAGCTGTTGAAACGAAGTGTGCAGAATTCTGGTTTGCATCTTGCATTGGGTAAACTTCTACATAATCCATACCGCATAGGCCTAATGCACCAAACTCATATATCATTGTTAATAGTTCATAAGAACTTAGCCCATTGCCATCTACAGGACCGCCTGGATTAAAGGCAAAGTCTAGTACATCACTGCAAATCGTTAAATAGACGACATCTACATCTTTACTCGCCTGAGCATAAATGTCTCTAGCATATTGCTTTAAATCTTTTGCTGCTCTAATATCATTAATCGTAAGTGTTACTGCACCAGCTTCTTGAGCATAACGGCCCGTCTCTGGTTTGTTTCTAGGACCATGAATACCTGTATGAATGATACTTTCATTACGTATACCGTCTGTTTCGTATAATCTCATGAATGGGGTATTACGGGCGTAAATTTCTCCTTCATAATCGGGCATATTGTCATAATGCGCATCTAAATGTATAATGCCCACTTTTTTACCCGTTTCTGTCAGTGACTTAAGAATAGGGTAAGTGACACCATGTTCACCACCAAAACCAACTAAAAATTTTCCGCTTTTCCATAGCCTTTTAGTGAATTTTTCAATGTTTTCATAGCTTTGTTGATTATTGTGCGCAACAAATGGTACATCACCGACATCTCCCATTGTTAAATGTTCACTAATATCAATATGGTTCAACTCTGGTAAATATTGACTATAACGTGCTGAACAAACTCTAATTTGCTTTGGACCTAATTCAACCCCCGTATAGTCACCCCAAGTACTTTCACCTTCAAAAGGTGCACCATAAACAATAACATCTGTATCTAAATTATCTGTGGATGTAAGATTTTTACTATTTAAAAAACATGGTACATTACCATAAATATTGTTTTTCATAATGTATAACCTCCCCTTTGTTGTAAATAAGTATATATTGGATAATTTTTTATTTCAAACAAATTCAGAAAATTCTATTTTTAAATCTTTTGAAAATGTAAATATTTCAATAGGAAAGTGTTTTTATTTTGAAATTTGATTAAAGCACGAATGATAAAGTAAAAAAAGCTGATTCAAATTTGAATCAGCTTTTTGCGACATAAAATAGAAAATTAGTATTATGCCCAGCCACGGAAACGTGTTGCTTCAGCTGTACGTTTAAGACCTACAACATAAGCTGCTAAGCGCATATCCATTTTTCTATTTTCTGCCAAATCATAAATTTTATTAAATGCTTCAACCATCTTTTCTTCAAGTTTCGTGATAATTTCTTCTTCAGACCAATAATAGCCTTGATTATTTTGAACCCATTCGAAATAAGATACCGTTACGCCACCTGCACTAGCAAGTACATCTGGTATGATTAAAACGTCACGGTGCGTTAGTATTTTAGTTGCTTCTTGTGTCGTAGGGCCGTTAGCTGCCTCTGCCACAATTTTAGCTTTAATTAAATGTGCGTTTGTTTCTGTAATTTGATTTGATAATGCTGCAGGAATTAAAATATCACAGTCGAGTTCAAATAATTTTTCATTAGGAAGAACTTCTTCAAATAATGGTGTTACACGACCATGTTGTTCCTTCAATGCTAGAAGATGTTCAATATCTAGACCTTCAGGATCATATAAAGCGCCTCGACTTTCCGATATAGCCACAATTTTAGCACCTTTATCATGCAAAATTTTAGCTATGAAACTTCCGGCATTCCCAAAACCTTGAATCACTACACGAGAACCTGCGATATTAATATTTCGACGTTTTGCAGCTTCTTCAATTGTGATTACAGCACCTAGCGCTGTAGCACGATTACGGCCTTGCGAACCACCTAAAGAAAGTGGTTTACCTGTAATAAACGCAAATGCATTTGAACGGTTGATTTTACTATATTCATCCATCATCCAAGACATAATTTGGGGGTTCGTATATACATCTGGTGCTGGAATATCACTGGCAGGTCCTACAAATTGCGAGATAGCTTTGACATAGCCACGTGATAAACGTTCTAGTTCTAAATTACTCATTTCTCTTGGATCACATATGACACCGCCTTTACCACCACCAAAAGGTAAGTTTGTGATACCGCATTTCATTGTCATCCACATTGATAATGCTTTGACTTCTTCTACATTCACGTCAGGGTGGAAGCGAATACCACCTTTTGTTGGGCCAACAGCTTGATTGTGTTGCGCACGATATCCTTTAAACGTTTTGACAGTGCCATCATCCATGCGTACAGGAATTCGAATTTCTAAAAATCTTAAAGGTTCTTTGACAAGTTCATACATACCATCATCAAAACCTAATTTATGTAGGGCTTCTTTCATAATTTCTTGAGTCGAAGTTACTAAGTTATTATTTTCTGTCATGTTTATCTCCTCTATCATTACTTCAATATATAAGTTACTTATATATAAATGTTATCGATAATAAGATATAAAATCAATACATAATAACTGAATTTTTATAAAAGTTAGAAAATTCAATTAATATAAAGGTGTATAATTTTTTGTGAATAAATATTCCATTTTAAGCTTAAATAGTGATTAAATATTGCAGAGGATACCAAGAAAACACATTACAGTGGTGAAAACCAACATTACAAAATTGATTAATTATACTTAAATCTTAATAGATATTGAAAAGGGAATGGTGTTGTAGATCGTTATATTTAATGTTACTAAAATATAAGTGCTCATGGGATAGTTATAAGTGATTTTTAATGTTGTACGAAGATGGATAGTCATGATTAAAAACGTATATATTTATTAGAATAGTTATATTTTTTATGACTCGTTACTTTGTGTATTGCTTATCTATATTGGACTATGTCATAACTAGACTTCTCTACAATAGCTGTGAACAATGAAGTAACATTCGGCTTAATTGTTATATTTTATATAGATCTCACTTCACAAAAATAATATAGAATATAATGTACAATGAAAAAACAAATGAATCATATCGTCAATGACTAATAAATTTAATTGTATAAATAAAATAATAGTGTAATAACACAATTTTATTTAAAATAATTTTGAGGAATAGTTGTAATTTTCAGAAATAAATAATATTATACAATCAAACATTTTTGATTTATAGTATTTTGCAACTTGAAGTTAAGGGGTATGATTTTAAGTTCTATATGTTGATTATGTTTTAAAACAAAGGAATTGGAGCAAATTTATGACAAATAAATTAAACAGAGAGTTAAGCAATAGACACATTCAACTTATTGCTATTGGTGGTGCTATTGGTACTGGCCTATTTTTAGGGGCGGGTCAGTCTATCAGTTTGACTGGGCCATCGATATTACTCACTTACATTATTGTAGGTTTTGTTTTATTTTTATTTATGCGCGCGATGGGGGAAATGTTGCTTGCTAATACAAAATACAAAACATTTGCAGATATTGCTCATGATCAAATTGGGCCTTTTGCCGGTTTTGTAACAGGATGGACGTATTGGTTAACATGGATAACTTCAGGTATGGCGGAAATTACAGCTGTTGCGAAATATGTAGAATATTGGGTTCCAGATTTACCAAATTGGATTACATCATTAGCTTGTATTTTAATACTCATGACTTTTAACTTAACGAGTACTAAAATGTTTGGTGAGCTAGAATTTTGGTTTGCCATTATTAAAGTTGTAACGATATTATCACTCATTGTTGTGGGTGTAGTGATGATTATATTTGCGATACAAACGCCATTTGGAAAAACGAGTATATCTAATATTTATAGTAACGGTGGATTATTTACACATGGTGCTTCTGGATTCTTTATGTCATTTCAAATGGTTGTTTTCTCATTTACAGGTATAGAAATTTTAGGTATTACAGCAGGTGAAACGAGAAATCCACATAAAACGATACCTAAAGCAATCAATAGTGTACCTATCCGTATTTTATTATTTTACGTGGGTGCTTTAGCCGTTATGATGTCCATTATCCCTTGGCAAGATATAGATCCGAACAATAGTCCATTTGTTAGCTTATTCGCATTAATTGGTGTACCATTTGCAGCTGGTTTAATCAATTTTGTAGTACTTACAGCAGCATCATCGGCTTGTAATAGTGGTATTTTTGCAAATAGTAGAATACTCTTTGGGCTGTCAGAAAAAGGTCAAACACACCATTTGTTAATGAAAACGAATCATAGAGGTGTTCCTTTTGTGGCAATACTTGTCACTTGTGCGTTATTATCTATAACTGTACTTTTAAATTATTTTATTCCAAATGCGACACAGGTATTTTTCTATGTAACTGCAATTTCAACTATTTTGCTAGTTGTAGTATGGATGTTTATCATGCATGCTTATGCAAAATATGCGAAGTCAAATCCTAATAACCACAAAGAAAGTCAATTTAAGTTACCGGGTGGTATTCATACTGCAAGGTTAGTACAATTATTCTTTGTCTTTGTGTTGTTGATATTATTTATTGTACCTGACACTAGAATGGGTGTTGTGTTGTCGCCAATATGGTTTATCTTATTGGGACTTATCTATTTTAATTACACGAAAAAAGAAAAAGCACTTCAATCACAATCCAAAGAAAAAGTATAATAAAAACATTTTTAGGGAATATAACCAAAGTAATGATTACGTATAGGTTATATTCCTATTTTTTTAGGAGGAGAAAAATGGCGATACAATATGCTAAAGATCAATCAGGTGTTTATCAAACAATAAATTTGAAGATTAAGAGTGACGCACATAGTATTTTTGATTATTTAAGTACCACGGAAGGGATACAGCAATGGTTTCCCCAATTGTCATTTCAAGAACGAATAGAAGGTGGAAAAATGTTGTTTCACTTAGATGATAGTGAAGATTTAGAAATGCGTATTACACATTTTGAAGCAAATAAAGCGATTGGTTTTACTTGGGATATTGGGAAAGTGAAATTTGAATTATATGAACACCAATCATATGTAGAACTCATTTTTTACGAATACTTACCTTTTGAATTTCCGCATATTACATTAGATTTTGCTGGATGGCAATTTCAAACAGAAAGTATCAAAAGTATAGCCGAAACAGGTAAGCCGTTAGAGCAACAGGATTGCGATTTTGAAGTGAAGAAAACTGAAATTGAAGCCAGTTTGGCTGTGATTTAAAGTGAAATGCATTAAAAATTCATCAAAAAATAAGGCAAGCAAACGGAAACGCATTTCGTTTGCTTGCCTTATTAATACGACCAAAATATACGGTGACTGAAAATTTTTATTTTAAGAAATTATTTGCACATCAATGATTTGTTTAGATTATATATGCTTAATATTAATAACTGGTGTTTTTAGCTACTTTTTTTCCATGTAGAATGAAATAAAGTACTATAGATAAAACAACGAGTACAGCCATAGTGATATATAAATTACGATAACCCATAATTGGGATGATCACACCTAAAATAAATGGTCCTATGCCAGCTCCAAAATCTGCAAACATATAGAAAGTAGAAGTTGCAAGTCCAATTTTTTCTACTGGCGACTGTTGTATAGCAATAGCTTGCGCACTTGGAATGATTGTACCGTAACCAATACCAATAAAAATTGCTGAAATAAGCAATAATAAACTTGTATGTGTTGCACTTAAAAGTATGAGTCCAAACATGAAGCTAATTAATACTGGGTACATCACCTTATTTTCACCGAAGTGATCATAAATTTTTCCAGTAAACGGACGTGTAACAAAAGTACTCACTGCATATACAATAAAGAAGAAACTAGATGCCGTAGCAAGGTTGATTTGTTCTGTATAAACAGTTAAAAACGATAATACACTAGAATATGCGATACCAACGAATATGATAACAAAGGATATTGGTAATGCTTCTTTTTGGATATAAGCACTAAGTCCTTTTTGCTTAGGTACATTGTCCGTTGTTGACGGTTCTGGTTTTGGTAATCCTTTGATGAATAATGAGATAACAAAAGCGAAAATAATAACTACCAAGCTAACGATAAAAATAGATTCGAAACCAAATCTTTGATTTAATATGATACCAGTGAATGGTCCGATTGCTGAAGCGGTTGTTACACTTAACGCATAATAACCAATACCTTCACCTTTACGTTTATCTGGAATAATTCTAGATGAAATTGTACCAGTTGCAGTTGAAGATAAACCAAAAGCAATACCATGTAATAATCTTACTATCATTAATATAAGAAGACTGTTGATTGCAAAGTATAAAGCAACAGTGATGATTGAGAAAATAATACCATATATTAATACTTTTTTAGGTTGCAGATTATCGATAATTCTTCCCGATACTAAACGTCCAAATAACATACCGATGATGAATATACCAGCTGCTAAACCACCCATGCTTTCCGAAGCGTGGTATTTATCAATCGTAAATATAGTGACAGTAACGATTAATGTATAATGTATTAAATACATTAAAAAGTTTGTAATTGTAATGAAGATAAAATCTTTTGACCAGAGTTTATCGTACATATTTAATACCGTCCTTTAATATAAATTTTTAACCATGATTTATTATAATAGATAATATATACTAATGTATAATTAGAATTTTTAAAGTTTACATAAGTTTTACTAATGCAAGGAGAGATATAATGAATTTTGAACAATTATCGTACGTAAAAAAGATTTATGAGTTAGAATCTATTGTTCATGCTTCGGAAGCTATGCATATTAGCCAATCAGCAATGAGTCAGTCTATTGCTAATTTGGAGTCAGAGTTAGGATATAAAATTTTTAGTCGTTCCCGCAAAGGGACATTGCCGACGGAGGTTGGAAAGCGACTTATACCTTTGATTATAGATATTTTAGAAGCTCAGGCGGGTTTATTATCTGAAGTAGAAGCATTACATAGTAATATCAAAGGTTCATTGAAAATTGCTACCATACCAACTTTATTCAATAAAATTGTACCTAAAGCTTTATCAAATTTTAAAAAAGACTATGCGCATATTGACGTAGAAGTATTTGAAAGTGATAGACAAGAAATTATAAAAATGATTGAAAATAATGAGATAGACATCGGGCTTATAGGAAAAACTGAAAATGAAACTTTTAGTCATCGTATTGTCCCACATTCGTTAAATTTATCTACTGATTTTAAACTCATTGTACCTAAAAAATCTAAATTGTCTTTAAAAAGCATGGTTGAAATGGAATCGATTAAACAGTTTCCTTTTGTCTTGTATGATCGCAATTTTTATCATAATAACTTTAAAGCATTTGAAGATGAGAATGGGCCATTAAAGATTGTGTTTAGAACGAATAACCCAAGTGTATTGATTAAAACAGTTTCTGAAGGATTGGGTGTAAGTATTGTATCGAGTTTGATGCTAGAAGATGATCCATTTATATTAAATGGTTTAATTGAGATGCTACCCATTGGTTCACCGTTTGATTATTATATTTATTTTACAGCTTTAACGAATGTTGATCACGTTAATGAACAAACAATTCGTACTTTTATTGAGTATTTAAAAAAATAAAGTCCCACTAACTCAACAAATTGAGAAGTGGGACTTATGCATGAGCTTTAGCGTTATGTTTTCAAATGTAGGCATCGCTACAGGGGGGAGGACGAAATATTATTCTTTAAAATAGATCTCTATCTCATTACCCCTTATTTTGTGTTTGATATTCTAGCATGGTTAACATACTAGTTTAGATATAAAATTTATGACTGTATTTTATCAACGAATTGATGAAATTGTGTAATGTCTGACAATTGTTGGTTACATTTAATACTGTCAAAACAAATGTAGTCACCTTTTTTGGTATATTGTCCATCACCAGAAGTACGGGTTTACGCATAAATAAAGCGACATTAGATTCTTTGTTACAAATTGCGCAATAACCCTTAACGGTTTGGTTAGCAATGTCACCATAAAACCCAGTTAGTAGTCCTTGTTCGTCATAATAGATGATGAATTTTCTGTTTGAAGCGATATCGTTCCATCCAATATAAGTACTTTCCAAAAGAATTTCATCGCTAATAAGTGGTGATTTAAGCTTTTTAATTTTACGAAAAGTTTTTTCAACTTGCTTCTTTGAAGGGTGTTCAAATGGTCTGACATATGTTTGCAAAATTGCTAATATCTTATCTACTTGGGCTTTAGAAATGCGTATATTCATTAATTTTTCAATAACTTCAATCAGCGTATCGTCTGTTTGATAAAACTGTTGATAAATGTCTTCTTTGGTTGTTTCCTTTATTGAAGTAATTGTATTTAAGTCATTTACAGATTTATAAGCGTTAAGTAAATGTGCGATGCGTTCTTTGATATAGTTAAATTGATATGGATAAAGTTGTTTTTCCAATTTTTAAATTCCTTTCACATTATAATTCTTAAAAGCAAAAGATGCTTTGTGAAAAGAAATTTTAAACAAAGCATCAAACTATAGATAGTAATTGCTTTGTATTAATAATGAAGCATTGTTATGCAACATATCATCATCTCCACGTAATGTATTTGTTTGTTTTATATCAAATTCATAAGGAAATGTCAAAATCAATAGATGATAAAGTTTTCTCATGAATTGAGATATAAAAACTTAACAGCAATCAGTTTTTACCTGCAATATCATTAAACTATAACAAATCGATTTATGTACACTCGTGGTATACAAAAAAGCGCTTTTATAGTATAATATTTATAAATACTAGATGTTTGTCCACTACAAAAATACATTACATTTTCTGTAATAAACAAGGGAGTTTTTGATTATGAAAAAGATAATGATTACAGGTGCTTTAGGTCAAATTGGTACGGAGCTCGTAGTAAAATGTAGAGAGTTATATGGTAATGACAATGTGCTTGCTACAGATATTAGAGAGCCAGAAGCTGGTTCAGCGATTGCTGATGGCCCATTTGAAATTTTAGATGTTACAGATAAAAACAAAATGACGGAAATCGTAGAGTCATTTAAACCGGATACTTTAATGCATATGGCTGCACTATTATCTGCAACGGCCGAAAAAAATCCACAATTTGCATGGGATTTAAATATGGGTGGTCTTTTAAATGCTTTAGAAGTAGCTCGAGAATGTGATTTACAGTTCTTTACACCAAGTTCAATTGGTGCATTTGGACCTTCAACACCGAAAGTAAACACACCACAAGTTACGATTCAACGACCAACTTCTATGTATGGTGTTAATAAGGTTGCTGGTGAATTATTATGTCAATATTACTTTGATAAATTTGGTGTAGATACAAGAAGTGTTAGATTCCCTGGATTAATATCACATATTAAAGAGCCTGGTGGCGGTACAACAGATTATGCAGTAGATATCTATTTTAAAGCAGTTCGTGAAGGACAGTACACAAGCTATATTGCTAAAGATACATTTATGGATATGATGTATATGGAAGATGCGGTTGATGCAATTATCAAGTTAATGGAAGCAGACGGTGTGAAATTAATTAATCGTAATGCTTATAATTTGAGTGCAATGAGCATTGAACCAGAAATGGTCAAAGCGGCAATTCAAGAACATTACCCAGATTTTAAATTAAATTATGAAGTTGACCCAGACAGACAAGGTATTGCGGATAGTTGGCCAAATAGTATTGACACTAGTTGTGCTAGAGCAGAGTGGGACTTTAATCCTAAATATGATTTGGCTAAAATGACAGAAGTGATGCTTAAAGAAATCTCGAAAAAAGATAAAGTCAGATAATTATCTTTGGAATGAATGATGAAACGATGATTAACTTATAATAACCTTTTTCAAAATAAAAGCGCTAATTCATTACGGTTAGTGCTTTTTGATATTTAAATTTTTACAATTTTGATTGGATATGCTTGTCTGGGGGATTTACATATTTCAAACCTATAATCTTTCAGTCCTCTTATTTTCTTAAAAGATAGCACTGTGGCAATTTATTTGTAATTGACAAGTTTTTATACTAAAAATATGCTTTCTTTCGCATTGTTCAATACATTTGATCATTGAAAACTTTAAACTTAATTTCTATATAATAAATTGCGGTATATAAATGAGAATGTCTACAGTAATATTTATAGATATGAATATTTTCACTTAAATCAGGCTACTTATGTACTAACTTTTTATATGATGTGACCCTTGATTTAATTAGCGTAGCATAAAGACATTGCTATTTTTTAAATTTTTTGAAAATTATTGAACGAAACTATTCTGATTGGTATAATTTAATGTATTACCTATTAATAGAACATTGGAGGAAACAGTCATGTCAGAAAAAATTAAATTGATACAGCGTGAAACCCTTAAAGAAAAACCGGATCCAAGTAATTTAGGATTTGGAGAATATTTCACAGATTATATGCTCAGTTTCGATTATGATATTGATCAAGGATGGCATGATTTGAAAATTGTGCCTTATGGACCAATTGAGCTTTCTCCAGCAGCCCAAGCATTACATTATGGACAAGCAGTATTTGAAGGATTGAAAGCCTACAAACATGATGGTGAGGTAGATTTATTCCGTCCATCTGAAAATTTTAAACGTATTAACAATTCGTTGGCACGTCTGGACATGCCTAAAGTTGATGAAGATACCTTGTTAGAAGGTTTGAAACAATTAGTAGATATTGAACGTGATTGGGTGCCAGAAGGGGAAGGTCAATCATTATACATAAGACCCTATGTATTTGCTACTGAAGGTATTTTAGGTGTACGACCTTCATATTCATATAAATTATTGATCATTCTATCACCATCAGGTTCTTATTATGGCGGTGACTCTTTAAATCCTACAAAAATTTATGTGGAAGATGAATATGTGCGTGCAGTCCGTGGCGGTGTTGGTCATGCAAAAGTCGCTGGTAACTATGCAGCTAGCCTTTTAGCACAGACAAATGCATCAGCACAAGGTTATGATCAAGTACTATGGCTAGATGGTGTAGAGCAGAAATATGTTGAAGAAGTCGGCAGTATGAATATCTTCTTTGTAGAAAATGGCAAAGTGGTTACACCAGAATTAAATGGTAGTATTTTACCAGGTATTACACGAAAAACAGTCATTGAATTAGCGCAAAACTTAGGCTATGAGGTAGAAGAACGTCGTGTATCTATCGATGAGCTGATTGAAGCACATCATAATGGAGAATTAACTGAAGTGTTCGGTACAGGAACAGCAGCGGTTATTTCACCAGTTGGTCAATTGAAATACGGCTATACTGAAATCGTCATCAATAATAATGAAACAGGAGAAATAACTCAAAATTTATATGATAACTATGTTGGTATTCAAAGTGGTAAACTTGATGATCCAAACGGCTGGAGAGTAGTCGTGCCAAGATACTAAGTTCTATCAAAAATCGATAACAATAGATATTACAATAAAAGGAGCAAGTCAGAAATCTAATTTAACAAAGATTTCAGCGTCTTGCTCCTTCTTTTTTGTTTGAAAACCATCAGCATTAAGACAACAATGTTTTAACTTATTGCCAATATTGATATAGTGGACCACCCTTGCCATATATTGGATCTGTGTCAGGTAAACTTGTGCTTTTGATGTTCTCTAAATTTTGTGGCCATTCCTCAGGTTTCCCTGTACAAAAATCATAATCATTACCATTGGGGTAAGCACCTATGACTGCAAAATCATGATGACTATGAACAAGCTTATGGCCAAAACCAGCCGGTATGATAATGACATCACCCTGTTGTATATCAACGTAAGGGCCAAGTTCACCACCTAGTTGTACGGAGGCCTTTCCTGAAACAACGATAAGTACTTCATGTGTATTGCTGTGATAATGATGTATTGGAAATATGCCACCACGCCAAGCATTTGACCAATTGTTCTTAGATAAAATATCTAGAGGGCTCTCTTCTTGCTTGATTACATTTTTATATAGTAGTAATGCATATCTAGGGTTATTGGGAATCGAATCATCACTGTCGCAAGAAATGGTTTCTATTTGAATATTATGATTAGGCGTCAATGTATTCACCTCTTTTGTGGTATTACTATACGTCATAACCTAAATAATAGTTTTTTAAACGGTGATCATAGTCAGTGTGTTAGTTGAGTTATTTGTTTTAAGAACGATTTTTATATTAAAATTAAGTAGTAAATTGAGTGATACATATTGTTTAACATAGGAGCTGTTGAAAACATGGAATGGATATTATTTGATAAAGATGGCACAATCATATATTTTGATCGCAGTTGGATGAAAATAGGGTTGCAACTCGTTGATGACTTTATGGAAACATATAAGGATTCGATTGCTGATATAGATGAAAGCTACGCGTATTTAGGTATCATAGATGGTGAAATTCAACCAGGTACGATTATGGCGTCGGGAGCATTAGATGAAATGATTGAGGCATTTTGTAAAATTGCAAATCAAGATGTAACAAGTTGGGCTCAACAAAGAAGCCAAGTACTTGTTGATAATAGGGTGCCAGAAAATGTTTTAGTCGAAGGCATTAGCGAAACATTAGATACGTTAAAACAAAGAGGTTACAAATTAGGTATTGTGACAAGTGATTCTAAAAAAGGGGTAGAGCAATTTTTGGAATACACACAATTCGACCATTACTTCGATATTGTCATTTCTACCGAAGCGGATGCTGTTGAAAAACCCAATCCGGAAGTGTTGAATCCGCTTTTTTATAGATATAATGTTGAGCCTGAAAATGTAGCAATTATAGGTGATACTGCGAATGATATCCAAACTGGTATCAATGCCGAATTAGGGTTGAAAGTTGCAGTGTTAACAGGTGTTGGTTTAAAAGAATCTTTTAATCAAGCGGATTATATTTTTGAAACAGCAAATAGTGTCGTCGATATATTATAATAATAGAACGGCACAAAATATAGGAGTGGGGCAGAAATCTAATTTTATTAAATAGATTTTATCCCACCGCGTAAGAATGACTAGAATTGAAAAAGCTTGATTTAAAGCGCATTTTCAGTTCGGTCATCTACTGTCAATATGAAATGAGGTTGGTACGAAGCCATTATGTTTCAACCTCTTTTTGTATAAAACGTATATGGGGTGATTGAATGATTGATGGAAGATATGCAACTTATCGTGGAGAAACATATAAAGTGGTAGAAATTGTAAGTAATGAAGTATTGTTAGTCACTGAGGATGAACAAGCTACAGAACATGGTTTTGAAGCACAAACATATCGTCACGCTGCGCATACACTATATTATAAACATGTAGCCAGAGACGATGTTGATGAACTTTATGAATTATATCAAGAAGCGAGATATAGTGGTGCTATTTTTGATTTGTATCAAGACGTAGAGGGTCAATTGTATATTGGAACTGAAGATGAAGATAAAGCAAGTACATTTGGTCTCGACCAAACAGACGAATATTATTATAGTAAATATGTTGATGAAGATGAGATAGAAAAGATTATATATCGTAAACATATTGAATAAAGTCCCACTTCCCAACTTGTTGGGTTAGTGGGACTTATGCATGAGCGACAGCTCAGGTAAATAAGTTATCTTGTTGAAGTTGGGCCAGAGCTAATTTATTTAAAATGACTTCGTTGTCTGACTCCTTATAGTGCGCTACAAAAGCTGTTTTATAGCGCAGTATTGTAGTTTTTTTAATATTTTCAAACAGTGAAAATATTATCGTTGATCTACATTGCGATACGTTTCAATGATGTGACGGATTTTATCAATGACAGGATTTAAGGATTCTGGATCTGCATGTAAATCATATTCATTGATGTTCACCCTTACAACTGGACACGCATTGAATTCACTAATCCAGTCTTCATAACGTTTGAATAATTTTTGCCAATATTCTGGATCTGTTTCAATTTCCATTTGGCGACCACGTTGCTTGATGCGATCAATCACTTCATCATAATCACATTCTAAATAAATAAGTACATCTGGTTTTGGGAAGTAAGGTGTCATGACCATAGCATTAAATAGTTCAGAATACGTGTTAAAGTCTTCTGGACTCATTGTGCCTTGTTCTTCATGCATCTTAGCAAAAATATCAACATCTTCATATATTGAACGGTCTTGGATAAAACCACCACCGTATTCAAACATACGCTTTTGTTCTTTGAAACGCTCAGCTAAAAAATATATTTGCAAATGAAAGCTCCATCGTTCAAAATCATTATAAAACTTATCTAAATAAGGATTGTGATCAACATTTTCAAAAGATGTTTTGAAATTTAATCTTTGTGCTAAAGCTTTCGTTAATGTTGATTTTCCAACGCCGACTGTACCAGCGATTGTTATCACAGCATCTTGAGGGATACCGTATTTATTCATCATCTTTTCCTCCAATCAATGGTTGCACTAAATTTAAAATATAATTATAATCATTTTCTTGCTTCATGAAATCTAAATCAGTCGTATCTATTCGAATCACACTTTCACCATCTGCTTTTAATGAACGATAATATGCATTATAATCACGTTTTAAATTAAGTAAGTAGTCGTCTTCTATCTGATGTTCGAAGCTACGATTGCGTAATGCGATGCGCTTTTTCAATACTTCTAAATCTGCATCTAGAAAGATAATCGCATTTGGCATTTCCAAATCTTCAGTTAAAATATCGTAAATTCTAGAAAATTTATCGAATTCAGAAGGTGTTAAAGTATTATTTGCAAATATTTTATTTTTATAAATATGGTAATCACTTACGATACCAGTTTGAATTGCTTCAAGATCTTGAAATTGTTTGTAACGATTACATAAAAAGAACATTTCTGTTTGGAAACTCCATTTGGAAATGTCTTCATAAAAATCGGATAAAAAAGGATTTTCATTTACAATTTCTTTTTCTTCATAATAATTAAAGGTTTGACTAAGCTTATGTGCTAGTGAAGATTTACCGACACCGATCGGTCCTTCAACAGCAATAAATTGTTTTTTCATGTTTTTACCGCTCCAATGTTAAAATAGACAATAAATATTGTACCATATGTGAGGTGATAGACACATGTATACTGACCAATTTTATATGAAAATTGCGCTAGAAGAAGCGCGAAAAGCTGGTGCTATCGGAGAAGTACCAATAGGCGCCATTGTCGTGAAAGATAATGAAGTCATTTCACGGGCGCACAATTTACGAGAATCCAGCCAAGATCCTACTGCACACGCTGAACATCTTGCGATACAAAAGGCTGCCAAACAGCTTAATAGTTGGAGATTAGCATCCTGCAAACTTTATGTTACTTTAGAGCCTTGTGTGATGTGTTCAGGCGCAATCGTTATGAGTCGTATTCCCGAAGTGATTTATGGGGCACAAGACTTAAAAGGTGGCTGTGCAGGTAGTTTGATGAATCTTTTGCAAGAATCGAGATTTAACCATCGCGCAAAAGTTACTACAGGTGTATTAGCAGAGGAATGTGGTCAATTATTGAAGGCATTTTTTAAAGACATTAGACAAAAGAAGAAAATCATACGAACAGAGGATAATACAAATAGTGAAACTTTTGGTAAAATATGAATGTGTTACAAAATTATGGCAAATGATAAATGTGTCATTAAACAGGTGTTATTGAGATAAAGTAGAAACGAGGTAAGCCAATGATAAATTTAATTGCAACAGATATGGATGGTACGTTATTGAACGCTGCACATGAAGTATCAGAAGACAATATCCAAGCTATCAAATATGCACAATCACAAGGTATCACTGTAGTAATTGCTACTGGACGTGCATTTTATGAGGCAAATGCACCAATCAACCAAACAGATTTAAAAGTGCCATATATTTGTTTGAACGGTGCAGAAGTAAGAGATGAATCATTTAATATTATGAGCACTTCAAATTTAAACAGAGAACTTATAAATCGAATTACTGAAGCATTAAATAAAGAAAACATTTTCTATCAAGTGTATACGAACTTAGGCATCTATACTGAAAATCCATTGCGGGACTTAGAAATTTATATTGATATTGCACAACGTGCAGGACAAGAAGCAGATGTGGAAAAAATAAAAAGTGGAATTCAAAAACGTATTGATAACGGTACGTTAAAAGTAGTTGATAATTATGACAAAATTCAAGATACACCTGGTGAAATTGTAATGAAAATATTAGCTTTTGATAGTGATTTAGAAAAAATTGATCGAGTTAGTGAAACATTAGCAAAATCAGAAAGTTTGGCAGTTTCTTCTTCATCACGTGGAAATATAGAAATTACGCATTCAGATGCACAAAAAGGTATTGCTTTAAACACGATTGCAGAGCGTCTAAATATTGATATGAAAAATGTTATGGCAATTGGTGATAATATGAATGATGTTTCAATGTTGGAACGTGTTGGTTATTCAGTCGCTATGGAAAATGCGGCACCAGAAGTGAAAGCAATCGCAAAGTATGAAACAGATTCTAATGAACAAAGCGGTGTGGGTAAAGCGATAATGAAACTACTTAGAGAAAATAACAAATCATAGCATGAGGTGAAAGTGTAGATGAAAGGATTAATCATAATAGGGAGTGCTAAAATGGGTTCGCATACGAATGCCTTAGCCCATTATTTAAAAGGTCATTTTGAAGACCAATATTTTGAGGTAGAAATTTTTGATTTAGCAGAACATCCAATTCATCAATTGGACGTTTCTGGCGTATCTTCGCCAAGTGAAGTATATAAAAATAATTTAACATTATTACAAACTAAAGCGCGAAATGCAGATTTCTTTGTATTAGGAACACCAAACTACCATGGTTCATATTCCGGTATTTTAAAAAATGCATTAGATCATTTAACGATGGATGATTTTAAAATGAAACCAGTGGGATTAATCGGCAACAGTGGTGGTATTGTAAGTTCTGAACCACTGTCTCATTTACGTTTGATTGTACGTTCATTACTTGGAATCGCAGTACCAACGCAGATTGCGACACATGATACAGATTATAATAAATTAGATGATGGTACTTATTATTTGGATAATGAGGAGTTTCAATTACGTTCGAGATTATTTGTTGATCAAATTATTTCGTTTGTAAAAAATAGTCCGTATGAACATTTGAAATAATGTGAAGTTATTTTTGATTAATAGATTATAATAGAAGTTGTATCTTACGATGTACATAATCTAAAGGCTTTTGGAGCGCATATAAAATCAAACGTTAATTTGATTTTATATGCGCTCTTATGTTGTTGGTAATGAATTAAGCACTACTGTGAAGTATTGAATCAACAATTAAATGATACTGTTCAATCAGCTGTTTAATTTCTGCTAACTTGATATCATGCAAATAAATACATCTTTCATCAGATTGATCTCGAGACTTTTTTAAAAGATTAAGTTCGATAAAATGATTGATTTGTGAAGAAACAGGTGAATTTTGGACTTGTAATAACTTTTTCAATTCAATAGCATTTATTTTATTTTTATTGAGATAGAGTAATTTATCCAAAATGATTAATTCGGAAATAGTAAGATTCAAGTTTTGTTTCACCACTTTATTAATCAACCCTCTTTTTTCTTCATAAATAATAGTATTCATGTTGTCACCACACTTTTAATATTTTACTTTTATGCGTTAGATTGAAATTGTTGATAAAAATCGAATTTTAAATGTTGAATTTCTGACCGACTTTTTGTATGGGGTTGAATATCGGAAGGATGGCAACCAATAACATTGTTGAAAAGATAGCAATATTCATTTTGAGTACGAAAACCGTAACGTTGTTGTACGATATTTAAATGATCACCGTTAAGCAAATCGCATACGGAAGCATGAATTTTAGATGACGTAATATATTGAGATAATTTACAGTTCATCAATGTTGAAAATTCTCTCGATAGAAAGCTATTGTTTACAAAAAAATAATTAGCGATTTGTTTGCAAGTTATTTTAGTGGTTAAATGTGTGTTTACATATTGAACCACATCTTTAATTAAAGATGTTTTATAACTGCATTGTATTTCAGAACTTTGCGAGTTATGATACTCAGAATATTGAATACTTTTAATCAAATGTTTAATGGCTTCGTTTAAGTTACTTATAGATTGATGTTGAATCGCATCAATTATATCTAAAAATTGGACGCGTCTCTCTTTTTTAATCGATATATGTTCAATCGCATCAAAATTTAGTTGCTGAAAGTATTGATAATAGTAAAAATTATTTAGTGAAAGACAAATTAAACTACCGTTAAAAGAGATTTGCTTAATGGATTCATAGTCATGGATATGAAATACGTCACCTACTTTAAAATGATGGAAAGTAGTGTGTTTCAAAGCCATAAATGCTCCTTCTGTTATTAAAAAAACATGCAGAAAATGTGGTCTGCTTAATTGACTTATAGGGACATGCTTCGCATGATATGTTTTTAAAGTATAATCCATTTTATTGATTTCACCACTTACATCAAAATAAAAATTAATTATAAACTACTACTGTCATTATTTTAATATGAAAATTGTATATAGAACATTAATAAAATTTAACAGTTAATATACATTATTTTATAATTAGTTGCAGATGGGGATATTTAGTGGTGGTATTTTTAAATGAACCATTAAAATTTTACTATTACAAATTTAAGTAATGAATTTGGAGAAAAATAACATTATTTAGTAACTATAGAAAGTTTAATTGTTCGGAAAATGTTTTGAAAATAAAACAAAGTTAGAATCAAAAATAATAGGCTGCTAAATTTCTATATTATTTAGAAATTCAGTAGCCTAATTTTTGATGACTTGCTATATTGATTTGTAGTTATGAGTGCTATTTTCTATATTTTATTTTTGCAAAAGCATCATGTTGGTGAATAGATTCTTCGTTTCTGCATTCAATGTCAAAACCTTCGATCCAATCAAAATCAACTAAATCTGCTGCGATAAGTCGAATTAAATCTTCAACAAACCTTGGATTTTCATAAGCACGTTCCGTGACACTTTTTTCATCTGGTCGTTTTAATATAGGATAAAGTATAGAACTAGCATTGGCTTCCATTGCATCTAAGATTTTTTCTTTGTAATCATCTGTTAAAATAGCTTCGTTGCTCAAAATAGCTTTAACTGTAATGATACCGCGTTGGTTATGTGCCGAATACTCGCTAATTTCCTTTGAACAAGGACACAATGTTGTAACTGCAGCTTGAAGTGTAATTTCTTTGCGTGTAATACTATCTTTGTCTATCGCCATACCATATGTCACATCTGCATGACCTACTGCTTTGATATTCGTGATTGGACTGTGACGGTCAAAGAACCATTTAGCTGACACATCAACACCAGCAGCATTTTGTTCCATGCGTTCTTGTAAGCTACGCAAAAGTCGGTATAAAGAATCAAAATCTAATTCAATGCCGTTATCGTAATGTTTTTCAACACTTTCTA
This sequence comes from Staphylococcus sp. GDH8C109P, assembly GCF_017893405.1. Taxonomy (NCBI): domain Bacteria; kingdom Bacillati; phylum Bacillota; class Bacilli; order Caryophanales; family Staphylococcaceae; genus Staphylococcus; species Staphylococcus sp. GDH8C109P. Next base: position 85,355 of record NZ_JAESMX010000027.1, read on the forward strand.
GAATGCGGCTCATGTTTATACCTTTTTCATCTTGATTAAGGCTAGTTGAAAAACTGAAGTTTCCAGCTGTTTGGAAACGATCTACTAATACGGGGTATACAAGATTTTTAATGCCTACTTCTTCAATTTCAAATAAGTAGTTTTTATTCGTGCTTTGTAAATCTGTCATTTCTTCTTTAACGGTTGGTTTTGTACCTTCGATTGGATCAACTGAACCAAAATGCTTCCATCGACCTTCTCGAGTTGATAAATCAAATTCTGTCATGATATTGCCTCCACTTAAGATTCAAAGTTATAAGTCCAATAAGGTTCAACTTCTAAAAAGCTTTGCGCTTCTCCAGAAACATCAGGTGTAGCAAGTTGTTTCAAGAATGGTCCAGTTTGCGATGCGTGTGCTTCAAAAGCGCGAAGTTTTACCTCTTTATAATCACTGATCTCATTTAGAATGTCAGGTTCACCTAATTTTTCAGGCGCATCATTACTAAATGCAACAAGTTGTAGACGGGGTCTTTCTGATGGCTTCATGCGTCCCACAGTTCTCACGACTGCTTCTGCTGTAGCTTCATGGTCAGGGTGTACTGCAAACTGAGGGTAGAACGATATGATGACGGATGGGTTTAATTCATCAATTAATGATTGCACCATCTCATCCATTTCGTCGTGAGGTTCAAATTCTACAGTTTTATCACGCAAGCCCATTTTGCGCAAATCAGTTATACCAATGGCTGCCATCGCAGCTTCTAATTCTTTTTCACGAATATCTGGTAAAGATTCACGAGTGGCAAATGGTGGATTGCCTAAATTACGTCCCATTTGACCTAATGTTAAACAAGCGTATGTGACTGGTACACCATTATCTATATAACGTGCCAATGTACCTGCAGATGAGAATGATTCATCATCTGGATGTGGAAATATAACTAATACATGGCTTTCCTCTGTCATGATTCATCCTCCTTATGCTTTAAATGGTTGAGTGCTTATTTCTAAAGCAGCTGCTAATTGACCTTCATAATTAAAACCAGCTAATAGAAACTCACCATGTTCATTTATTTCGTAGTGTGTTAAACCTTGAACGTAGACCCAACCGCCATCTTTTAGTTTTAAACCTACGCGATATGGATCTTTATTACCACCTTTAAGCTGTGCATGCTCAAAAGTGACTTGAATATTTCTTAAAAAAGTGCCCGCGTTAAATACACGTTGATCAAAGTGTGCTGCATATGCACCATTTGTCGTCTCTACATGTAAATACACGGGTTTATCTTCATATGAAGAAAGTAATGTTTGTACTTTTTCATCTATTATTGGTTCCAAACTTTTGCCTCCTTGATTCCAAAACCCTATACTTTTATGAAATAAATTGTACTATACAAGTGTTAATAAAAATAATTAGTCTAATCTTTAGTGTAAACTGACTTTGAAACATTTTCTACCTGAAAAGTGAATTTCAACTTAGATTTATACATAAAATTTGATTATCTATTTATTTTACTAAAAACAGCGATGAAAATGTATTAGTCTGCTCATTATACCTTTAGTCATTTTATATAATATTTGCAATTTACTAAATATCTATTTTCTGTAAAAAATATCAAAAGAACGTATAATAGTAGTATCATCAAATTTTGCTTATAACAAATAATAAATTCAACATATTGGGGAGGGCAATGACATGAAAATTACAAATTTAGGTTCGAGTGAATATGCTTCATTTTATGTTGCATGTGAATTGTTTAAACAAATGAGCCAACAACCACATAGTAAGTTAGGGCTAGCTACTGGTGGGACAATGGTCGAAGTTTATGAATTTCTAGTTAGCTTACTGCAAAAGAATCAACTAGATGTATCTGAAATAGAAACATTTAACCTGGATGAATATGTCGGCTTATCAGCGACACATGAACAAAGTTATCATCGATATATGAATGATATTCTATTTAATCGTTATCCATATTTCACGAAATCTTTGATACACATTCCGGATGGAGCTGCAGATAACTTAATGGCAGAAACGAAAAGATACGAAGATTTAATCAATCAAAAAGGGCCGCTGGATATACAAATATTAGGTATAGGTGAAAATGGTCATATCGGCTTTAATGAACCAGGTACTGATATGAATAGCACAACTCAAGTTGTAGATTTAACTGCTAGTACAATCAATGCAAATAGTCGTTATTTTGACAGTGAAAGTGAAGTACCTAAACAAGCTGTGTCTATGGGCTTGGCTTCAATTTTAAAAGCGAAAAGAATCATTTTGTTAGCATTTGGAGAGAAAAAGAGAGCAGCAATTGAACAATTAGCTAAGCATGAAGTAAATAGAGAAGTGCCAGCTACAATATTGCTCGCACACCCAGATGTTGAAATTTACGTTGATGATGCTGCAGCACCACGCTTGTAATCACTCAGTTTAAATCATCATTGTAAGGGTAAATAATGTATGCGTAAGTTTTTAAATAAAGTAAGTTAGGTCATGATTTCCATGACTATCATTAAATCAAGAAGGGATGATCATTTTGGAATTACAACTAGCAATTGATTTATTAAATAAAGAGGAAGCGGCAGAACTTGCAAATAAAGTTAAAGACTATGTTGATATTGTAGAAATTGGTACACCTATCGTAATTAATGAAGGTTTACCGGCTGTACAACATTTAGACAATAATATAGATGGTGTGAAGGTACTTGCAGATTTAAAAATTATGGATGCGGCAGATTATGAAGTGAGCCAAGCTGTTAAATTTGGTGCAGATGTAGTTACAATTTTAGGTGTCGCAGAAGATGCTTCTATTAAAGCTGCAGTAGACGAAGCACATAAAAATAATAAAGAATTACTTGTAGACATGATTGCAGTACAAGATTTACAAAAACGTGCTAAAGAATTAGACGAATTAGGTGCAGATTATATCGCTGTTCACACTGGTTATGATTTACAAGCAGAAGGTGAATCTCCATTAGAAAGTTTAAGACAAGTTAAATCCGTAATTAACAATTCTAAAGTTGCTGTAATTGGTGGTATAAAACCAGATACAATTAAAGAAGTCGTAGCCGAGGATCCTGATTTAGTTGTAGTTGGTGGCGGTATTGCTAACGCGGATGATCCAGTTGAAGCAGCAAAACAATGTAGAGATGCGATTGAAGGTAGATAAGATGAGTGAAATTACAAATTATCGTTTGATTTTAGACGAGTTAGATCATACGTTATCTCATGTTAAAGATAGTGAAACACAAGCTTTTTTATCACAAGTGATTAAAGCAAATCATGTGTTTGTAGCGGGTAAAGGACGTTCTGGATTTGTAGCAAATAGTTTTGCTATGCGTTTAAATCAACTTGGAAAATTTGCTTATGTTGTTGGTGAATCGACAACACCTTCAATTACTGAAAATGATTTATTTATTGTCATTTCAGGTTCAGGTTCAACGGAACATTTGAGATTATTAGTTGAAAAAGCAAAATCTGTCGACGCAGAAGTCGTGTTATTATCTACGAATCCAAATTCGGCAATTGGTGCATTGGCTAATACCGTTATAGAACTTCCTGCAGGTACAAAATATGATGCAGAAGGATCTGCACAACCTTTAGGTAGTTTGTTTGAGCAAGCAGCACAAATCTTTTTAGATAGTCTAGTACTAGATTTAATGAACGAACTTAAAGTCGATGAAGAAACGATGCAAAGTAATCATGCTAATTTAGAGTAGTATATTTATTACAACAAAATGTATTATCGTTGAGTATGTTAAAAATGCATCTCATTCTCATAAAAAGAGAGCTAATTCCAAAAGGATTAGCTCTCTTTTTTAAGGTTGAAATTTTGCGATTTTAACCGTACATGCTTATCAGAAAGTATGGTTAATTTTTATGATTGTGAATTTTATTATAAATCAAATCACCAATATATTGAGATGCTTGGCCATTTTCAACTGAACAAAACTTATTATGAAAAGTGTTTATTTTATCGCTGTATTGTTGTGCATAATAGCTAAAGTGATTTAAGCCTTCAATCAACTCATCAGTATTTGTGAAAATAGGGCCTGGTAATTCATGTAAATAATCAATATAAAATCCACGTAAATTTTCTTTGTATTTTTCTATATCATAAGCATAGAAAAATTGAGGGCGTTTCAAAACACCATAATCAAACATAACAGAGGAGTAATCCGTGATTAAACCATCGCTTATTAAGTAAAGTTCAGATACATCATTATAATCAGAAACATCAATGATAAAGTCTTCATAACCGCTCAGATCAAGCTCATTTGCAATTAAATAGTGCATGCGTAATAAGATGATATATTGATCACTAATATTTGCACGGAGTTTAGCTAAATCTAGTTGTACAGTTTGTTGGTAATTACCTGCTTCATCGTATTCATCATCTCGCCATGTTGGTGCATATAAAACAACTTTTTTATTAATAGGTATATTTAAGTTTTCTTTAATTTCATTTATATATGGCTGATTCTGAGCATGATTGACTAAATTATCATTTCTAGGATAACCGATTTCTAAAATATTTTCTTTTTGCATCCAAAACGCTGATTGAAAAATAGCGGTAGAATAGGCATTGGGTGATATTAAGTAATCCCAGCGGCGAGTTGCGTTATAAAATGATTTTTTATAAGATGCAGTAGTTGTATTGGGCATCCGTACTACTCTCATATCATTTGCTAATTTTTTAAGTGGAGTACCATGCCAAGTTTGAATATATAATTGATTATCTTTTTTGTTGATATGCACTGGTATCCTGGCGTTTGTAACCCAAACATGTGCTCTTCGATAAATGTCGAAATAGGATTTACTATTTTTAGCAATTAAATTTAATTCTTGGGGGAAATTCGCTTTGCTTTGTGTATCATAAATCCAATAATACTTGAAATCAGGGTATTTATGTTGCATATATTCATAAATGTACTTTGGGCTATCGTTATAATTTTTTCCTCCAAAAGATTCAAACACTATCGTTTCATTGTCTACATCTTTCTTCTTATTGAATAAAAGGTATTTCGAAAGCGCTTTATTTGGTTTGTTTAAAATGATGTTTTTTAAATATCTTGTACGTAATCTCCACTTATTAATAGAAAGTGCTAGTCGATAATCTGTATGTTGCAATAATAATAATTCGATTTTAAATAGAAACTTGGTTTCGCGTTGAATAGCTGGCATTAGTAATGGAATTAAGTTAGTTAATGATTTATGACCGATGAGATATTTCTTCTCAATATCAGGATCACTGGGTTCAAACCAAAGCTTGATAGCTTTTAATATGCTTTTACATACATATTGTTTTAATACTGGGTCTTCGATACGGTCAAGTGCATCATGAGACGCTTTAACAAAATCTTTAAATAAATAGTCAAAAGATTGTTCGCGTAGTTTATTTGTATTTAAAGGATCATAAATTTCTCCACAAATATAGAAAGGGATACCTTTAATCTCAACGTAAGTTTTTGCATATTTAAGATAGTCTATGATAAATGACCAATCTGAATAAACATTCAAAGACTCGTTAAACATTAATTTTTGTTGAAGCACAATACGTGTATTAAAAATGATGTTAGCAACAGCATGTTGTGCTAAGATATTACTTTCATTTTTTGGAACTTTTTTATAATTAACTTGTAAAACATCGTCAGTATAAGCCTTTGGTATATTCAAAATAAAATCTGTAATAGGACTAATAAGGGTATCATAGTTTTTTAAATATTTAAGATATATTTCAACTGTATACGGTGCAAGAAAGTCATCAGCATCAACAAATAAAAAATGAGTCGTTTTAACTTGAGCAATGCCTTGATTTCTTGCATGACTATGGCCATGATTTGTATTGAACTTAATGTATTCTACATTTATATTATCATTATCGATTTGCTTAAATAATCGCTTTTCTGAAGTATCGGTAGAACCATCGTTTACTAATATTAAATTAAAATTTTTATCTGTTTGGTTTATTAGTGAAGTGATACATTGCTCAATGTGATCTTCATTATTAAAAAAAGGAACTATTATAGACAATGTATTGGTCATGTTTAGTTAACACCTCTTGAAAATAGTATTAGATATAAATACAGGAGTGAGTTAAGAAATCAAATAGAGATTATTTGCTTTCAAATACTCACTCCTAACATTGATATTAATTATTAGATTTTTGATATTTTTGTAATACAAACAAATAGATATCTACTTGTTTGTATTGTTATTTGCTTACGTAAAATATACTTAATGATAATTAGGCGCATTAATTAAAAGAAACGTTCTACGATACTTTGAGCTGCAGTTCCGTTTTCATATGAACAAAATCTTTCATGAAATTGTTCGTATTTCATCTCGTATTCTTGTTGAATTTGTTCAATATTTTTAATAGCATGTATTAATGTTTCATTTGTTTTAATAAGCGGGCCTGGTGCTTCATTTTCAAAATCAAAATAGAACCCTCGCAAACTGTTTTTATAATGTTCTAAATCGTAAGTGAAAAATAGCATAGGTTTTCTTGTATTAGCAAAATCAAACATTACAGAAGAATAATCTGTGATACAAATGTCCGTTATTAAGAATAAATCACTGATATCATTATATTTACTGCCGTTAATTACAAAATTGTCTAAGTTACTATCTAGATTCAATGCATTACTAATTATAATATGTGGTCTTAGAATTAAAATATAGTCTTCACTAAGTTGTTCTTTCATTTGTTGTAAATCAATTTGTAAGTTAATGATATGCTTTTTAGCTTTATTAATTTCATCGTCACGGAAAGTTGGTGCGTATAGAATAATTTTACGATCGTCCTGAATACCTAGACGTTGTTTGATTTTTTCTTTCTTATTATTAATATAAGTTACGTTATTATTGTAGAATATATCATTACGTGGATAGCCAACTTCTAATATTTCTTTATGGAATTCAAAGGCAGATCTAAAACATTCAGATGCATATGGACTTGGTGAAACGAGATAGTTCCAATATTGAATTGCACCATTAACACGGTTTTTATAGTTCGCATCTCTACCTTCAAAGCTTTCCACATCATTCAGCATTTTTTTCAGAGGTGTACCATGCCATGTTTGAATATATACTGTATCTTTTGGTTTTGAAATGTAATGTGGGAAGTTTTGGTTGTTTATCCAATATTTTGCACGTGATAAATAATGATAATATTCTGGTGATAGTCGTTTTACTGTTATGACGTTAGAATCATTAAATGGGAATTGTTGATTACTTACCCATACAATTTGATAACGGTCAGTATATGCTTTTAATGCATCATAGATGACTTTCGGACTGTCACTGACGGCTTTGCCTACATTACTTTCAAATACAACTAAATCTTTTTTGACTGGTACAAACTTAGAAATAGCTGAGTTATATTTATCCATTACATTAAAGTATTGCTTGCTCTTTCTAAAACGTTTGAATAAATGTTGTGACAAAATATCATATTTAAATCTGCTTTTTAATTGGTTAGTTGTTCTATGATTTAAGACTGCTTCGAAAATTCTTTCGCTATTGTGTTGATCATGATATTTCACGAAACGATTTGCTTTTGTTTCGACTGTTTTATCGATTTGATAATGGTTGCTAATCATTTTTTTGAGTAACGACTCTAAATCTTGTTGATTATTGACAATTGTACCAGGCAATTCATTTTCTATATCAAGGTGTGAAGGTTCATTACCTAAAAATGCATGTTTATCAAACTGATAATAAATCACAGGTTTGTTTAAAAAGCTGAAATCAAACGCAACACTTGAATAGTCAGTAATCATTAACTTACTTTCTTGGATTAGTTTCTGTACGTTGACATCACCTTGTTTAATACTTGTAATATAATTTGGTACATTAAATAATTCAATGAAAGGCTGCATATTGGGATGTAAGCAGAAAATGATTTCATTGCCCTTGTCAGCAATAGCCTTAATACTTGGACTATTTAATAATTGGTTAATGTTTTCTAGATATTCAGAATCCTCTAGTCGTTCCCAATTGATTAGCCAATCTCTCCATGTTGGAATAATTAAGATTTGGTCTTTAGTTTTTACTTTTGGATTAAAAAGCTCGTCAAATCGTGCTAAACCTGTCACTGCTACTTGTTTACTATCAAATTTCAAATCTCTAACTACAATTTCTTTTTCTCTTTCTGAGCTGGCAATAAATAGGTCAACATTAAAATCCTTCAATTGATTACCATTGATATTTGATAAATTTTTAACTCCTAAGACACCATGTTGTAAAAAGACTCTAGTTGCCTTGATCTTCTTTGTGTAAATGGCACTGTTGGTAGGGAATATTAACTCAGGATGGTGTGTAGTACAAATATAATCAGCCTGTAGCATAATATTAAAGTGTTCTGGCGATTTATAGTAAATAACATTACCAAAAGGAAGCACATTTTTAGCTTCGATAGAGTCTTTTTCAATTATGTAAAAGACAGGTAATTCAGGATGGTGCGTACGCATATATTTAAAGAAGTGATAACCATTATCTTGAGCTTTATAAGATTTTTCACCGATTACCCAAACTTTTTGATCTTTCTTTTTGAATGGTAATTTCATATTCGGCATTTTTAAATTTTGTATATAAGTTAAATAACTATCGATTGTATATCTATTGATTCTAAATGAAAGATTGCGACCTTTCATTGTTAGATAAGGTGTAATGGAGATGATTTCATCTTCGAATTCAGTAATGATTTCCCCTTTAAGAAAGCGCTCTGCTAATATTCTAGGATTACCTAACTTAACTTCAATAGGCAATTCTGATTCTTGAACATCAATTTCTAAGTAGATATCGATGATATCCCCATTTTCAAATGGATATTTCATAAAATCGATAAGTTCATGATAAATATCTAATGAAAAATTTATGTAAGTTGTCTGTTTTCTTTTAGTAATCGATTTTGCTGGGAAAGCAATAGTCTTTTTTCGAGTCGTAAATCGCGTGCCTAACACTAGAGCAATGTTTTCAAAAGTTGAATTAATGATTGAACATTGTCCCTCTATTTTTGCTTCATGATTATTAAACTTAAATGAGTCAATATGTCTTCTTGAAAAATAGATTTTTGAAGGTGTATATTGAGTCATCGAAAAGTGTAGAAAACCATTTTTAGTAATATAAGGATGGATTGAATACTCACCATCTGTCACTTCTGATAGGTTGCAAACAGTTGAATTTGCGTTATTAACTTTCAAGTTTTTTTGCGTCGTTAAAATTACATCAGATTCTTCAACGACCAAATATAATTTATTCGTTTCTTGTTGTTTAAAAACAGAAATCACTTCATTTAAATCAATTTTAAAGTTGGCTGTATTATCTATAGGTTCATAACAAAGTGAGTTATATTCGTTTTTAATATATAATTTATCAATTGATTTATTTGTTTCATTAAAAGAAATATTAAGGATTGATCCTTCTTGTATTATATTTTGCAACAAACTTCCTCCCCAAAATAAATATTTTTTTATTAGTATAATTATAACAATCTATAGGCTATAATTGTTAATATAATTCAAATTTCAAAAAGAAAATAATTTACATGGAGGTAACATATGAAAAAAGTTTTATTTTCGATTGTCATAACAACCTTCAATAATGAAGATTTTATTAAAAAAACTTTAGATTCAGTTGTAAACCAAACGCTTAATAATAAACAATATGAAATCATTGTTATAGATGATCATTCAAGTGATGGTACTTGGGATATTGTGCAACAAACGAATGCAGAAAATTTATATATGTATAGATTGTCAGAAAATAGTGGTGGACCATCGCATCCAAGAAACAAGGGTATTGAATTAAGTAAAGGAGATTATATATATTTCTTAGATGGTGATGATTGGTTAGAACCTACGATATTAGAAAACATTGCTGAAAATAAACAGTGGTTAAAAAGTGATGTGATTATTTCTAAAGTAATAAAAGTAAGCGACAATAAAAAATCGGTGCATGCTCGGTTTATGACAGATCAGGCACATATTAACCAACGAACTAATAACATTCCATATTTATATTATTATTTAGGACCGAGTGGTAAATTTATTAGTCTTCAGTTGATTAAAAAGAATAACATTCGTTTTTTACCTAACTTACACTTCGGTGAGGATAAGTTGTTTTTTATGAATGTGTTTAGTGTGGCTAAGCGTGCAACAACTACTACTAAAATAGGTTGTTATTTAAATAGATTGTCTCAAAACGTTTCTATTATAAGAAGAACGAATTTTATAAAAAAAAGAGAAAGTGACTTTGAAATTTTCAAAGCAGCTTTACAAATTAAAAATACAAAAACACGAGATAAGTTTTTATTACGTATCGTCGAATATGATTTGTTATATAATTGCAATTCTCATGTATTTAATAATTTAAATGATGTTGAAAAAGAAAGTGTCTTTAAAATTATAAAAGAAATCTATTATAATGATTATGTAAGAAAGAAAATCGTTAAAAATATTAATTATAGATTTAAAAATGCTGTCGAAGCTATTTATGAAAATGATTTAGAAAAATTTGTGTGTTTCTTCATATGGTTGAAACAAGGAGTAAAACTATTAGAACAGCGTGCTCATAATCGTTATAGTTTAACAAGTGTAGATGATTATCATTTTGAATATATTGCACCAATTAGTAACTTAAAAAATTTACAAGTTTCTGAAGAATGTGTATATTTGCAAATCGATATTCATAACCTAGACAAAGAACGTGTGTCAACTATTCAACTAGAAAATCGTAAAAATTGGCAAGATTCAAAATTTGTTCAAACATTTACAGCGAACCAAGGTTTTTTGACAATTGTACTTAATAAAAGTGATTTAGAAGAATTAGTTTTAGGTATTTTTAACATTATGATTATGTATGATAGTTACAAAACATTAAATGTCAAATATGCTTTTACAAAAGAAGTAAATGTTACAGGTAAAATCGCTACATTTTATCCTACAATCAACGGAAATTTAGCACTTAAAGTATCATCCAAAACATGAATTTAATGACTGAACGGGTTTGTGTTTAAAGATGAAAAATAAGTACCTAAAACAAAATGAGCAGGAACAGTAACATCTTAGTCTCAATAATTACTTTGGTATTGAGTAATCCGATTGAACAAACATTTATTTAATTATTTATAAGTTTAGCTATAAATAATCTTTAATAGATGGTATAGACGACCTGAGTAGTTTGTAAAAAGATGCTTTGGAATTTGTACAGTTTCTAGTTAATTTTGTTAGAGTAGGATAGATAAAATTCTATCCTGCTCCTTTTAATAAATGATTATAATTAAAGGAGAACAAAATGGATAATAGGAAGAATTTAATAGACATAGAAAGAAAATTCAGGCCAGAAATAGAAGGTTTAAGGATAGTTGCAGCCTTGTTAGTAGCAATTTATCACATTTGGTTTGGAAAAGTATCAGGTGGTGTAGATGTTTTCTTTGTAATATCAGGATTTTTAATTACTACATCTATTATTTCTACAATAAACCGAACAGGTGATTATAAATTTTGGCCATACATATCTAAGTTGCTAAAAAGGTTATTACCATCAGCATTATTTATTGTTTTAGTGACGTTACTATTAAGCTTGTTCTTTTTACCTTCGACTATTTTAGTGAAAACGATTAAAGAATCATTAGCTTCCATATTTTATTATCAAAATTGGCAATTGGCATTTAGTAGTACGGATTATTTAGATGCTAATCAAATGAAAAGTCCATTAGAACATTTTTGGGCTATGTCTATACAAGGACAATTTTATATTATTTGGTTTTTATTATTTACATTTGTACTATTTTTAGTTAGAAGATATTCACTTTCGAATGGAAAGAAACTCGTAAACTTTTTTTTAGGAATCATATTTATCGTTTCGTTTATTTATTCGATTTACCTTACAATCGTGAATCAACCTTTTGCATATTTTATAACCTTTACAAGAGTATGGGAATTTGCATTGGGTGGATTGCTATGTGTGAATCTAGCTAGTATTAAAATTAATAAAAAAGTAGCTGCAATTATCGGATGGATAGGGTTAGTAGGATTGATATTAACCGGTGCGCTCTTTGATGTTTCTACAATGTTTCCTGGTTATATTGCTTTATGGCCGATGACATGTGCTTTGTTAATTGTACTTTCGGGTAATGTGGATACTAAATATGGTGTTAAGAGATTTTTATCTTTACCTATTATGACAAAATTAGGCGGTATATCCTTTGGTATTTATTTATGGCACTGGGTATTACTTTCATTTTTTAAATATAAAATAGCTGAAAACCCTTCAATATTAGAAGGGGTTATAATTATTTTATTATCTATTGGTCTTTCTTTATTAATGACTAAATATATTGAAGCACCTATAAGAAATAATAAAATAAATAAAAAAGCGTTTAAACCGATTTTAGTGATGTTAGCAATTAATTTGTTATTGGTTATTGCGTTATCCATAATACACTATTCAAATAAAAGTAATATGGACAAGCCTCTCAATACAAGTGATTATCCGGGTGTAAATGCTATTTTTAAACAATTGCATGTAAAAGAACAGGACCCAATACCTAATTCAGCAAATACATTCGATGATTTACCGCAATCTCACAAAGATGGAAGTAACCAAAACCTTAAAGATACGGATGTTAAAATAGGGAAATATGGTAAAACAAAAGATTATAAAGCGACCATTGCATTAGTAGGTAGTTCTCATTCAGAACATTGGCTTGGTGGCTTTATCAAAGCAGCAGAAAAAAATGATTATAGAGTGTTAAATATTACTAAATCAGGCACACGTTTTTCTAGTGGTTATAATGATGATTCGATTAAAGGTAAGTGGGTACAAAATGTGAATGAATATTTGGAAAATAGCGATGATATTGATTTAGTAGTTTCACATGCCACTTCCGCTGCAAGTGATAGTAAGTGGGTTCAAGATCAAATGGTAAATCAACTAAAGATTGTAAAAAATGATTATGGCATTGATGTTTTAGCAGTTAGAGATATACCAACGTATAATTTTAACGTTGCTGAGGAATTTGATAAATTTGGTGAGAAAAAATTAATTAAGAAAATGAATAACTATGATAGTCAACAAGATCAATCGTATTGGAAGCAATTTATACAAAATAATAATGATATGTATACATTCGATCCAACCGAATATTTCAAAGAAGATAATCAATATAAACCAGTTATTGGTAACGTAGCAATTTATAGAGATATGGATCATATGACGAATACTTATTCAGAATCGTTCGGAGATGTGTTAGCAGAAAAATTAAAACATACAATAGAAAATAAAGATGATAATAAAGATAAAAATTTAAATGAAATATAATGTTTAGTATTATTTTATATTTCAATAAATGTGTTTATGGTATTTAATATGAATAATAAAAAAGGGGTATTATTTATGAAATTTTTAAAAGGATTTATTGGCTTCATTTGTATTAATGTATCGATTTTGGGAGTAATAAACATTTTAAAACGGTATAAAAAAGATTCTACCACAGTAGATGAAGATACATCAGACAAAGCATATGCGTTGATCATTAACAATATTGACTAATTGTTCAATGATAGATTAGAGTGAACAGATATGAATTTCTGATTATCAAAAAATAACTAATAAATATAATGATGTTACTGAGAAACTAGGGCGAGTAATTGAAATAAATGCAAAACGTATTTATTTTGAATACTTGCTCTTTTTTTATTGAGTTAGGTTTTCTAACCGTATGATTAATAAACCTATCTTGAAATATATAATCTCCTTAAAATTGGGATGATTCACCACAAATTGATCATTTTTTTGTTTTTTTAAGGAATTTGAACTCAAAATTGCTCAATTTAAATTAAAAACATGGGATATTTATGGCATTAGAAACCAAATGTTTTCATTATATTATGCTATGCTTTAAATGTTAATATATTTTGTATAAAAGTTAACAAAGGGGGCTGGCATTTGAACATTTTAGAAAAAATAGAAAACCACGCTAAACAACAACCGCAGCAAGTTGCTTTGAGTTTTGATAAACAAGATTTAACTTATAGTGAGTTAATTAAAGAATTGAACATAAAAAGTGGCTTGTTTTCTAATATACCCAAGCATAGTTTTGTAGGAGTGGTAACACGACACCCACAAAAGACGTTGATTTTATATTTAGCATTGTTAAAAAGTGAATGTATACCGTGTATTTTCGATAATAGATGGTCGAGCGCGCAAACCTTTAATTTAGTCGGAAAATATGGTGTTCAATATCTCATAGAAGAAGATGATTTAAGCGTACATAATGTGGCTAAAAAGGATAAATTCAAGAACGATGAGGATTTGCTGCATATCGCTTTTACATCCGGAACAACGGGGTTACCTAAAGCATATTATAGAGGAACATTATCTTGGATAAAGTCTTTTTCAAAAAATGATCAATTATTTGACAGAACGATAAATGCAATCGTTGCTCCAGGTCCGATGTCACATTCTTTATCATTATATGCATGCATTTATGCTTTGTATACAGGTAGAACGTTTATAGGACAGCAATATTTTGAAGCAAAGCGTTTAATGCAAACACTCCAACAACATAAAGTAAACACAGCGAGCTTTATGGTACCAACAATGATACAAGCTTGTGTTTCGACTCAAATTTTAATAAAAGGAAAGCATTATATTTTAAGTACTGGAGATAAACTTGCCTTACACGTTCGTCAACGTATTCAACAGTGCTTTCCCGAAAGTGATTTAATTGAATTCTTTGGGACATCAGAGGCTAGTTTTATTAGTTATAACTTCAATAATAGTGCGCCACCAGAATCTGTTGGTAAATTGTTTCACAACGTGCACGTAAATATTGAACAGTCAGACGAATCAGGGATAGGTTTATTAAAGATACGAAGTGATATGTCATTTAATGGTTATGTCGATGAAGATAGCTGCAATGATAGGTGGATTGAAACAGGGGATTTTGCTTCATGTGATACGCAGGGACATTTATTTTTACATGGTAGAAAACATGATCGCATGATTATTGGTGGACGTAATGTTTATCCGTTCGAAATTGAACAGAATGCCAAATGTATTGATTTATTCGATGAATTAGTCGTTATCAGTGAAAAAAATTCTAGATTTGGAGAAATTGCTATTTTACTTTATACAAGTGATCGTACAGTTAGTTATAGCTATTTTAGAACGATAATGAAACATCATGTAGCGCGTTATCAAATACCATCAAAATTAGTTAAAGTAAAACGTATGATCTATACCCCGAGTGGAAAAATTGCGCGAGAACGTATGAAACAATGCTATTTAAAAGGAGAATTATAAATGAATGAAGCGGTAATTGTAGCAGCAAAACGAACTGCATTTGGTAAATATGGTGGGAAATTACGTCATTTAGAACCTGAATTATTATTACAACCATTATTCAATTATTTGAA
This sequence comes from Staphylococcus sp. GDH8C109P, assembly GCF_017893405.1. Lineage (NCBI taxonomy): Bacteria > Bacillati > Bacillota > Bacilli > Caryophanales > Staphylococcaceae > Staphylococcus > Staphylococcus sp. GDH8C109P. The sequence continues at coordinate 100,763 of NZ_JAESMX010000027.1, forward strand.
AAATAACTTTGCAGCAATAGTGAGTAATATAGATGATGTAATTTTAGGTAATGTTGTAGGAAATGGTGGTAACATTGCACGAAAAGCACTTTTAGAAGCTGGATTAAATCAACAAGTGCCAGGTGTGACGATTGATCGCCAATGTGGTTCGGGTTTAGAAGCTGTAAATCAAGCTTGTCGCATGATACAAGCAGGTGCTGGATCAATATATATTGCAGGCGGTGTGGAAAGTACAAGTAGAGCACCGTGGAAAATCAAACGGCCACAATCTGTATATGACACGCATTTACCAGAATTTTATGAAAGAGCCTCGTTTGCACCTAATGACCAAGATCCATCTATGATACAAGCAGCTGAAAATGTTGCTGAAAAATATGGTATATCAAGATTTGAACAAGATAAATTCGCATGGCACAGTCATCAAAAAACGCTTGATGCTTATCAACATCATCATATTACCCAAGAAATAACGCCACTGACGATTAAGGGAGAAATATTTGAACAAGATGAAAGTATTAAAACTAAATTAACGCAACAGACATTAGGACGATTAAAGCCATTATTACCAAATGGAAGCGTCACTGCTGGTAATTGTTGTATGAAAAATGATGGTGCTGTATTACTACTTGTCATGGAAAAATCAGTTGCTCAAGCATATGGCATACAAAGTGGATTATCATTCATTGATCAAGTAACCATAGGTGTTGATCCTAATATACTCGGTATTGGTCCTGTGCCTGCTATTGAAAAGTTAATAGCAAAACAGCAACTGTCTTTAAAGAATATCGATGCTGTAGAATTAAATGAAGCATTTGCCTCTCAAGTTTTAGCAAGTCAACAAGCTTTAAACATACCAGCAGAGAAATTAAATATTTACGGTGGTGCTATAGCTACTGGACACCCTTATGGTGCAAGCGGTGCTGCACTTGTTACAAGGTTGTTTTATATGGAACATAAGTATAGAACAATCGCAACCATGGGTATTGGGGGAGGTATGGGCAATGCAACATTATTTGAAAGATGGTCATGAACAGCAGGAAATGGTATTCCATAAAAAAGATGTAGAAGCTTATAATCAATTGTTTAAACGATCGAATAGCACTGATGTTTCTCCGCTTTATTGTGCGAGTCTATGGCCCGAATTTGAATTGTTCAAACCTTTTATTTCTACTAATTTACTATTAAAATCCACGGAGATTGAGCAATATCATCCTTTAAAAATTGATGTCATATATCAAGTGCGATTGACATTGATTGAACAGAAAAAAATTCGTCAATTTATCAAATATAGCTTTGAAATGAAAATAAATAAAAATAGGACTAATTGTATATATATTATGCAAACGTTTTTAGAGAAGGTGTAAAATGATACAGATATTACCCAACGATGTAGAGCAATATTTGCGTCTTGTCAAAGATGAAAATCCTTTGCATCGTCAGATTGTACCGGGACAAATGATTGTGCAACTTGCATTGATATACAATGAATTGAATTGGAAAAGTTATAAAATTAATTATGTTGAACCAGTTGATATATATGAATTTCTTCAATTTGATTTTGAAAGTGAATATAAATTAGTTGTGAAAAATAATCACAATAAAGTTAAAGTTGCTATTTTGAAAAAATAAGTTGGTAATCAATGAAAATTGTCCGTAATTAGATAATGAATTTAAAAGAAAAATGAGTTTCTTCATATTTAAAATTAAATACAATTTTTGTATAAAAATTAAAAAACGAAAATTAAAAAATTTGAATCAGTTTGACATACACTCCGAACTCAGTATAATAAGTAAACATGTTAAGGGAGTGACTTAAATCGTGGATTATGAACAAGATTTTGATAAACGTAATATCAATAAGGTGAACCCGAGGACTGCGAAAAAAACTGTATTTGCAACCGGTATTGGTAATGCAATGGAATGGTTCGACTTTGGACTTTATTCTTATTTAGCAGTTATCTTAGGACAAAACTTTTTTAGTTCGGTAGAAAATGACCAGCTGAAAACGATATTTACATTTGCAACATTTGCAATTGCATTTTTATTAAGACCAGTAGGTGGCATTATTTTTGGTATTATTGGTGACAAATTTGGAAGGAAAGTCGTTTTGACGACAACCATTATCATGATGGCATTTTCTACTTTGTTAATTGGATTATTACCTACATACGATCAAATAGGTGTATGGGCGCCAATTTTACTATTATTAGGTAGAGTACTTCAAGGTTTTTCAACCGGTGGAGAGTATGCAGGCGCAATGGTTTATGTTGCTGAATCCTCACCAGATAAATCAAGAAATGGTCTAGGTTCAGGTTTGGAAATTGGTACATTATCAGGTTATATCGCTGCATCAGTAATCAGCGGCTTACTATTTTTCTTTTTAAATGAGGAACAAATGGCTACATGGGGATGGAGAATACCATTTATTTTGGGTCTATTCTTAGGTATATTTGGTTTTTATTTAAGAAGAAAATTAGAGGAATCGCCAGTATTTGAAAATGAAATAGCTACACAACCAAAACGAGATAACATCGGCTTTTTCACAATTGTTCGCTATTATTACAAAGATATTATTGTATGTTTTGTAGCTGTAGCATTCTTTAATTGTACGAATTATATGGTAACTTCATATATGCCATCTTATTTACAACAAATAATTAAATTAGATAGCACAACGGTTTCTGTACTTATAACGATTGTCATGGCAGTAATGATTCCATTGGCATTAATGTTTGGTAGAGTTGCAGATCGCATCGGAGAGAAAAAAGTCTTTTTAATAGGACTATGTGGTACAGCTATCTTTAGTACTGTGGCATTTGCGTTATTCCAATCAGGTTCGTTGGTTTTAATCATTGTAGGCATATTTACGTTAGGATTTTTCTTATCTACTTATGAAGCGACGATGCCAGGTTCGTTACCAACGATGTTTTATACGCATATCCGTTATAGAACATTAGCAGTAACATTCAATGTGTCAGTATCGTTATTTGGTGGCACAACCCCGTTAATTGCGTCTTCATTAGTTGCGAAAACAGGAGATCCACTTTCACCAGCTTATTACTTAGCAGCAATGGGTGTTATAGGGATTATCGTTATTTCATTGTTACATGTAAGTACAGCAGGTAAATCACTGAAAGGTTCGTATCCAAATGTTCAAAGTGATGAAGAATATGAATATTATACAAAAAATCCTGAGAAAGCTTTATGGTGGGCAGACGATAAACGCGTATAAATAGTATGGCATACAAATCATTTTTAAATAAAATGTATGAATACTATCGATACTAATATTTAACAATAGTAATTTAAAAACTAGGTTGTTCATTCTCTGTAAAATTGAGAAATGGATGCCTAGTTTTTTCGTGAATTTTTTTATTATAGCAAATAGTTATATATGATTTACAATAGTGTTGATATTTTTATTTTCGTTAATGATTTCATTTTGATAGAGGAATAACACGCGAAAGCAATAAGTCATACAATTTATTTATGTTATGTTTAAGCAGAAAAACAATATACATAGTTTGGGAGGAAGAATGATGACAGTAGAACAGTATTGGGAAAAATTCGTACAATTGTGTCCATCATATAAGAATAAAACATATGAAGCATGGTCGTTTGGTGTAAATGAGGATGAATTAGCAGAATTAGTAAAACAAGGTGAAAAAACGGCTACGACAAGTGGTTATGAAACATATCAAGTAGATTGTGAACCACTACCTCAAGCGGGAGATGTGAGCGTGATTTTAAATAAAAAAGGGGAGCCACAATGTGTGATAGAAACAACACGCGTTTATCAAACACCATTTAATGCGGTTACTGAACGTCACGCTTATTTAGAAGGTGAAGGTGATAAGTCACTCGCTTACTGGCGTAAAGCACATGTTGATTTCTTTGAACCTTATTATACATCTCTAGGTTTGGCATTTAACGAATCGATGATTGTAGTGTGTGAAGAATTTAAGGTGTTATACAAATAAGTAAAGTGGTACATAAGTTAGGGGTGCTTCGAGTGTGCTCTCCAAGCAAACAAAGGGGACAATCTTTGCCTAACTATGTACCACTTAGGGTGAGTGTTTATAAGGGATGTGTTACACCAAGTATCTATAATGGGACAGTTATATATACTTGGAACATATTTCTAAAGGGGAATTCTTTGTTCTGTTTCTTCTAATTTTAGTCTTGGAACTTACGTTTCTGTTTTTTCATCGATGTATTGAAGTGTGGCTAATAACTTAGATTTAAGTTATCGACATCACTTTCAAGTAGAGAGAGTAACGTATATAATTCATTCTTGCTGAAATTTTCATCGCATTTAACAGAAATCGTTTTGAATGTCTTGGTGATAATTTCATAAATCGGGTTACCATTCTCAAAAGATTGTTCGTAGATAATCATGATGTCATACCTCCTTGTCTCTCTACACTTATTATAATAATAGATATGTTAGAAAATAACATGGGCCTGTAGTATCAAATTTTAATCAGACTAATGTCTGATATATTTTGAGTTTGAAAAATTTGATATTATTAACTAAATATGAAGATGTTTTATTTGCTCAAAATAAAGGCATAAGATTTGAGTTAAAGATTGTTGATTAATACAATATTGTAAAATAAAAAAAGAAATCTGAAGCATTATTCGTTATGAATATGTTTCAGATTTCTCTTTTTTATAATTTATACTTCAGTTACTTCAACATCTATATGTTCAATACGATTGTATGCACCATGATCTACAGGACCAACAAAGTCGTTCATTTTCCAGCCGTTTTTAATTGCAGATGCCACAAATGCTTTGGCAGCAATTACGGCTTCTTTTGGAGATTTACCATTTGCTAAATATGCAGTAGTTGCTGCAGCAAATGTACAACCAGCACCGTGATTATAACTTTGCTGGAACATGTCAGTAGTTAATTGATAGAAATTTTTTCCATCATAGTATAAGTCATAAGATTTATCTTGATCTAATGCTTTACCACCTTTAATAATAACGTGCTTAGCACCTTGTTGGTGAATAATTTCAGCTGCTTTTTTCATATCGTCTATTGATTTTAAAGTGCCAAGGTTAGCAAGTTGACCAGCTTCAAATAAATTTGGTGTTACGACTGTAGCTTTTGGTAACAAATACTCAATCATTGCATCAGTATTGCCAGGATTTAAAACTTCGTTTTCTCCTTTACATACCATTACTGGATCAACTACAAAATAGTTCGCACCTGATTCTACATATGCTTCGCCGGCACGTTTAATAATCTCTTGTGTCCCTAACATGCCTGTTTTCACTGCATCTGGACCGATTGATATTGCAGTTTCTAATTGTTTTTCAAATACATCGAATGGAATTGGTGTAACATCATGAGACCAAGATGCTTTATCCATTGTTACAATAGATGTTAATGCAACAATGCCGTATGTTCCTAACTCTTGGAATGTTTTTAAGTCTGCCTGCATGCCTGCACCAGCACTTGTATCTGAACCGGCAATGGTTAATGTTTTTTTCAATGCCATGAATTTTCACTCCTATATATGCGTTTGTATATATCATACCACGTTTGTCGACTATTCTAAATAATGACGTTTACAATGTAATAAGGTTACAATATTGAATAAATCAGTATATCATTTTGATTCTGTTACTGATACATATTAAAATGAAATTAAATATATTCATTATAATTGTGTTTATGATTAAGCTAACACTACTAAATCTCTCAAGCGAGAAAGTAGCGCTTTATGTTACTATATTAATCGAGGTGAACGTGTATGGAATGGTCTGATGTTTTTCATAAAATAACTACGGAGCATGATTTTACTGAAATGCATAATTTTTTAGAAAATGAATATACGACAAAGGTAATCTATCCAGATAGGGAAAACATTTATCAAGCTTTTGATTTAACGCCTTTTGAAAAAGTGAAAGTTGTTATCTTGGGACAAGATCCTTATCATGGACCAAATCAAGCACATGGTTTAGCATTTTCTGTGCAACCGAATGCTAAGTTTCCGCCTTCATTAAGAAATATGTATAAAGAACTTGAAGACGATATCGGTTGTGTAAGACAATCACCACATTTACAAGATTGGGCAAGAGAAGGCGTTTTATTGTTAAATACTGTTTTGACAGTACGACAAGGAGAAGCACATTCTCACAGAGATATAGGCTGGGAAACTTTTACAGATGAAGTGATTAAAACAGTTTCTGAAAATTTGAGTAATGTTGTATTTATTTTGTGGGGTAAACCCGCACAACAAAAAATGAAACTGATTGACACATCTAAACATCACGTTATTAAATCACCACATCCAAGTCCATTATCTGCATATCGCGGGTTCTTTGGTTCAAAACCGTATTCCTTAACAAATGCATATTTACAAAAAAATGGCATTGAACCTATAAATTGGTGTGAAAGTGGGTTATAAAATAAATGGAAAAAGAGAAAATTATTCAACTTATTGAACAAGAATTAGTTCAAGCAGATGAAGCTAAGAATGATGCAGAGTTTGAAAAGCATATCTATGCCATTCATACACTAACGTCTTTAGTAAATAGTGCACATGATAAGCAGCATGTTAAAGATAATACGTATTCAGTGTCTACTTCATTTAAATCATCACAAAATGTAAAACACACTACAGCTAGTGAGAAACAAGGTATCTCTCCTGAAGAAATTCAAGCAATGGGAGGGAAAATACCGGCTTCTTCGACAAAATATACAAATACTAATACTTCGCTAAATTCTAATAAATTAGTAACAGACGATGAAATTGGTAATGGAGATTCAATTTTTGATTTTTAATTTAAGAAAGAGAGGTTTATTTATATGAAATTATTTATTATTCTCGGCGCTTTAAATGCTTTAATGGCTGTAGGTACTGGCGCATTTGGCGCACATGGTCTGGAAGGTAAGTTATCGGATAAATATTTATCTGTATGGGAAAAAGCAACCACTTATCAAATGTATCACGGGCTTGGGTTACTATTAATTGGAATTATAAGTGGTACAACGTCAATTAATGTAAATTGGGCAGGATGGCTTTTATTCTTAGGCATTGTATTTTTCAGTGGTTCGCTTTATATCTTAGCGTTAACACAAATTCGTATACTTGGTGCAATTACACCAATCGGAGGTGTTTTATTTATTATAGGTTGGTTAATGTTAGTGATTGGTACGATTAAATTATAATTTTATAATTGTTATAGAATTCATCTTATGGGTATAATACATCTCATGAGGTGAATTTTATTTATGGGAAAAAATGATAAGAAAGTAGATAGAGGAGATTTAAAACAAAACTTATCTGAGAAATTTGTTTGGGCAATTGCCTATGGTTCGTGTATCGGTTGGGGCGCATTTATTTTACCGGGTGATTGGATTGGTCAATCTGGACCTATTCCAGCAGCTATTGGTATTGTAATTGGTGCATTGTTAATGATTTTAATTGCGGTAAGTTATGGCGCGCTTGTTGAACGGTTCCCAGTTTCTGGTGGGGCTTTCGCGTTTAGCTTTTTAGGCTTTGGCAGATACGTAAGTTTTTTCTCATCTTGGTTTTTAACTTTTGGTTATATTTGTGTAGTGGCTTTAAACGCAACTGCATTTAGTTTATTAATTAAATTTTTATTACCTGATGTTTTAGAAACAGGTAAACTATATACCATCGCAGGATGGGATGTTTATATTACTGAAATATTAATTGCATCATTGTTATTGATTGTATTTATGTTTATAGCTATTAAAGGTACGAGTGTTTCAGGTTCGCTACAATTTTATTTCTGTGTAGCGATGGTCATTACAATCTTATTGTTATTTTTCGGTTCGTTCTTTGGTAGTAATTTCTCATTAGAAAATTTACAACCATTAGCGAACAAAGAAAAAGGTTGGCTTACATCAATCGTAATGATAGTTGCAGTGGCACCGTGGGCTTATGTAGGTTTTGACAACATTCCACAAACTGCAGAAGAATTTGATTTTGCTCCAAATAAAACGTTTAAACTTATTGTATATAGTTTATTAGCAGCAGCATTTACATATGTGCTAATGATTTTGTATACAGGTTGGCTAAGTAGTTCAGAGAATGATTTAAACGGTCAATTATGGTTAACAGGTGCTGTTACAAGTGGAGCATTTGGCTATATAGGTTTGGCAATTTTAGCGATTGCTATTATCATGGGTATTTTTACTGGTTTAAACGGATTTTTAATGAGTTCAAGTCGTTTATTGTTCTCAATGGGACGCTCAGGTATTATGCCTTCAGTATTTAGTAAATTGCATAATAAATATAAAACACCGTATGTAGCAATCATATTCCTTGTAGCTATCACATTGATTGCACCTTGGTTAGGCCGTACGGCATTGACATGGATTGTTGATATGTCATCTACGGGTGTTTCGATAGCATACTTTATTACATGTTTATCAGCAGCTCGTTTATTTAGTTATGACAAAACAAGTAACACATATGGTCCGGTATATAAAACATTTGCGATTATCGGTACAATAGTATCGTTTGTTTTCTTATTACTATTATTAATTCCTGCTTCACCAGCTGGATTATCAACGCCATCTTATATTGCATTGTTTGGTTGGTTAATTATAGGATTAGTCTTTTTCGTAATTCGTTATCCTAAATTAAAACAAATGGATAATGATAAATTAAGTAAATTGATATTAAATCGTTCGGAAGATGAAGTAGTGAACCTTATTAATGAAAATAAAGTACCAGAGCAAACGCATAAATAGATGACATTCGTTAATTATTTATGTGATAAACATATAAATAATTATATATGGTATGCTTACAATATTTTGTGTATGAAAAAAACACCTATCAATAGCAACGGATTTTAATTGCATATTGATAGGCGTTTTTAAAATAAAATTATCATGTCTTATACAAAAAATCTGAGGACTTTTATGTGCCTCAGATTTTTTATGTTCAATTATTAAATGTGCTTTTTGCTGAATTTTGTGCCGGAAACGATGAGTTTAGATATTTGATCAGCAAATAATAAACCTAAAGCGATTGCGCCTGCAATCAGCGTTACTTCTAGCATCGTGTTAATTGCTTTACTAAAGTCTAACAAAATAAGATTTTTCGTAGCGTCAAAGGCTAAACCTCCAGGTACCAAAGGTATAATACCTGGCACCATAAATAGAATAACTGGTTCTTTTTTAAAGCGAGCCATTATATGACTAAGTAAACCCAATGCTAAACTTCCAAAGAAGCTTGAATAAATGGTGTGAAGTTGGAAACCATCATAAAATAATGTATAAACCATCCAACCACAAGCACCAACAATGCCAACAGCATTATATAAATATTTTGGAACATCAAATATAATACCGAAGAATAGTGAAGCGGTATAACTAAATATTAAATTTAAAATCCAAAACATAAGCATTGCTCCTAAGAAATAATAAGTATGGTACCGACACCTGCCCCGATACCAAAGGCAGTTACTAATGCTTCTAATGATTTAGTTGTAAACATTAACATGTGGCCACTGAATAAATCTTGAATAGCATTAGTGATTAAAACACCTGGTACAATTGGCATCACTGCTGAAATAATAATTGTTGAAATAGAGCCACCCTGTATAAGCGTATTTCCCATTACTGCCACTGCGCCAATAACGAGGGCACCCATAAATTCAGGAATGAATTTAGTGTGTAAGTTTCTATTTAAAAGTTCTACAACGAGGTAACCAAAAGCGCCTGCAACGAGTGCAGTGAATACATCAACTAAGTAACCACCTTGTAAATATAGAAAACTGATAGAGATAATCGCAGCTGCAATAAATTTAAAAAATAGATCGTGATTAATACTTTGTTCATGATATATTTTTTGTAATTCTTGATAAGCATCTTCAACTGAGAGTGTGCCATCGGAAAGTTGTCTAGAAACACGATTGGTTCTTGATATACGATGTAGATTGGTGTCTCTTGTTCTTACTCTGTAAATTCTTGGATAAGATTCATTATGTAACATAAAATTAATGACTGTATTCGTAACAAAACTATTACTTTCTGTATAACCTAATGTGAAGGCAATACGAGTCATTGTATCTTCTACACGAGACCCTTCTGCTCCAGATTCAAGTAAAATTCTGCCAGCTAGAATTATGACATCTTTTGCTATTTTTTCTTCATAATTTTCTGAGTATTGAACATTTATTGTCATCTAATCACCAATTATATTTTATTTAACTAAACCATTTGTAACTGTATTTTCATGGGATATATTTAGTAAGTTAATATTTTTTATTGTAACACTTTATTCAAATAATATGTTGGGTAAAAAAACACAGATTGTATTTTAAAAAATTGAATTTTATACAATTTTAGTAATGCAAATATGTTTCAAATGTTTCAAACAGGTTAAAATAGTATTAGTTGACTGTTACAAAATATTGAGTAGCGACAATATTTAACAGTTGACCCTTAAATTAAGTAGTGATTAAAGTTCTCCCAAACACACTACATTCAGACAGGCACACTTGGAATAAAACAAGTGTGCCTTTTTAGTCGCTCTTCTTTCTACGAAGTAGAAAGAAGAGCGACTTATGCATGCGCAGCGCAGGCGAACCAAACGAAACGAAGTAGAAAGTTAGAGCGACTTATGCATGCGTATTATCGGAACATTTGTCTTCAGAGTCCCAGTTTTCAAAATTAAACGTAGTCATTAATTTATATAGCTATTGTAATTGTATTAAGCATGAAAAACAAAATGGCTGTATGATTGGAAAACTTAGATCTAAGGCACAATGCTAGTGATATATGAATGAAAAATAAAAAATGATATATATAAACACCCCTCCATTTAAATGGAGGGGTGTGACGATAGAATATAACGATATTTATATTTCAAACAGTGTTGGTAAACTATCTTTTGTAATAATGTTACCTACATAGAAACTACCAAAATCACCGTAACGTGCTGTCGTTTCGTCAAATCTCATTTCAGAAACAATTTTTTTGAATTGAAGTGGGTCATCTGCAAATAGAGTAACACCCCATTCGAAATCATCAAAGCCCATAGAACCTGTGATAAATTGTTTGATTTTACCAGCATATTGACGACCGATTTTACCGTGATTGTACATAAGTTCTTGTCGGTCTTCTAGTGACAACATGTACCAGTTATAAGTTTCATTACGACGTTTGTCCATAGGATAGAAACAAATATATTCGGATTGTGGTAATTCTGGGTACAATCTTGGTTTGATATGTGGATTTTCGTAAGGATCTTCGTCAGATTTTCCTGCTAAATAATTGCCTAGTTCAATAATAGAAACAAATGAATATGTCGGAATTAAAAAGTCTGTGATTCTCAATTTATTGAATTCATTTTCAAAAGCATTTAAATCTTTTAATTCAGGACGTAATGCCCATAAAAGAATATCTGCTTTTTGACCAGTAATATTATAAAATGCATGATCGCCTACATGGTTAGTACGCGCTTCTTCGTGTTTATCTAAAAATGCTTGTAACTCTTCAACTAACGTTTGACGTTCATTTTCTGGGACTAAACGTAAACTAGCCCAATCTATAGCATATAATAAATGTAAACTATACCAACCATCTAAAGTTTCTGGCGCTTGTGGCATATTGAATCGCTCCTTTATGAAATAATTCTATCTCTACACTGAAAATTCTATCATAAAGGTAACTATAAAACATAAGTAAATGATTACAAATTGGTGACATGGAATTCTATAAAAAAATGACGTATAATAGTAATGGAAAAAATAATAGTATTAAAAATTTGAGGAGGCCCATATGTCTTTATTAGATGTATTACAAGAGAAATTATCAGGAAAAAATGTGAAAATTGTTTTACCTGAAGGAGAAGATGAACGCGTATTAACTGCGGCAACACAATTACAAAGTACGGATTATGTAACACCGGTACTATTAGGTAATGAAACAAACGTTAATGCGTTAGCTAAAGACAAAGGTTTAGATATTTCGAACTTAGAAATTATCGATCCTGAAACGAGTGAGTTGAAGCAAGAGTTAGTGACAGCTTTTGTTGAACGTCGTAAAGGGAAAGCAACTGAAGCCCAAGCTCAAGAAATGTTAAAAGACGTAAATTACTTTGGTACGATGCTAGTATATACTGGTAAGGCTGAAGGTTTAGTAAGCGGTGCTGCGCATTCTACAGGTGATACAGTTCGTCCAGCACTACAAATTATTAAAACAAAACCAGGTGTAACTAAAACATCAGGTATATTCTTTATGATTAAAGGTGAAGAACAATATATCTTTGGTGATTGTGCAATCAATCCTACATTAGAAGCAGAAGATTTAGCTGAGATTGCAGTAGAAAGTGCAAAATCTGTGCAAAGTTTTGGCATGTCACCACGTGTAGCAATGTTAAGTTTCTCAACAAAAGGTTCTGCAAAATCAGATGATGTTGAAAAAGTTTCAAATGCTGTAGCGTTAGCACAAGAAAAAGTTGAAACTGATCAACTTAAAGATGTAGTTATTGATGGAGAATTCCAATTTGATGCTGCAATTGTACCTGAAGTTGCTAAGAAAAAAGCACCAGATGCACAAATTCAAGGCGATGCAAATGTATTTATTTTCCCAAGTTTAGAAGCGGGTAATATTGGATACAAAATTGCGCAACGTCTTGGTGGTTATGATGCAGTAGGTCCAGTATTACAAGGTCTTAATTCACCAGTGAATGATTTATCTCGTGGTTGCTCAATAGAAGACGTGTATAATTTATCAATCATCACTGCTGCTCAAACATTACAATAATGGATCTAGCAAGTAAGTATTTTAATAGTGCCACTTGGCGTTATGTGGACCATTCTTCTGGATTAGCGCCGATGCAGTCATTTGCCTTTGATGATACTTTGTCAGAAAGTGTCGGCAAAGACTTATCAAGTAGTGTGGTACGTACTTGGATACACCAACATACAATTATTTTGGGTATCCATGATTCAAGGTTGCCGCATTTGCAAGATGGTATTCGCTATTTAACCGAAGAACGAGGGTATAATGCGATTGTGAGAAACTCAGGTGGTCTAGGTGTCGTACTAGACCAAGGTGTACTCAATATATCACTTATTTTTAAAGGCAAACATGACATTACAATTGATGAAGCATTTTCAGTTATGTACTTATTAGTGTCCAAAATGTTTGAAGATGATGATGTGGAAATTGAGACCTATGAGATTGAACAATCATATTGTCCAGGGAAATTTGATTTAAGTATTAACGGGAAGAAATTTGCGGGTATTTCACAAAGACGTGTTCGAGGTGGCATAGCTGTCCAAGTATATCTATGTGTTGAAGGCGATGGCAGTGAACGTGCTGCATTAATGAAAGCATTTTATGAACGCGCATTACAAGGTGAAAGTACTAAATTTGAATACCCTGATATTGACCCTCAATGTATGGCGTCTTTAGCGCAATTATTAGGCAGAGCGATAACAGTTCAAGACGTAATGTTCCAGTTGTTATACGCGTTAAAAGATTTAGGCGCTAATTTGACAATGGAAGATATTACGGATGATGAGTGGCAACGATATGAAGGTTATTTTGACAAGATGATTGAACGCAATGCTAAAGTTAATCAAAAAATGGACGAATGATACAAAGACTAGAAACGATACATTGTATTCGTTTCTAGTCTTTTTATTGGATAAAAAAACCATACGC
>NZ_JAESMX010000028.1:0-737 GCF_017893405.1 Staphylococcus sp. GDH8C109P
TTAAACTTAGTTGCCAGCATTTAGTTGGGCACTCTAAGTTGACTGCCGGTGACAAACCGGAGGAAGGTGGGGATGACGTCAAATCATCATGCCCCTTATGATTTGGGCTACACACGTGCTACAATGGACAATACAAAGGGTAGCTAAACCGCGAGGTCATGCAAATCCCATAAAGTTGTTCTCAGTTCGGATTGTAGTCTGCAACTCGACTACATGAAGCTGGAATCGCTAGTAATCGTAGATCAGCATGCTACGGTGAATACGTTCCCGGGTCTTGTACACACCGCCCGTCACACCACGAGAGTTTGTAACACCCGAAGCCGGTGGAGTAACCATTTATGGAGCTAGCCGTCGAAGGTAGGACAAATGATTGGGGTGAAGTCGTAACAAGGTAGCCGTATCGGAAGGTGCGGCTGGATCACCTCCTTTCTAAGGATATATTCGGAACATCTTCTTTAGAAGATGGAAAGGAATAACATTGACATATTGTATTCAGTTTTGAATGCTCATTAGAGTATTCTTAATCGTAGGGGCCTATAGCTCAGCTGGTTAGAGCGCACGCCTGATAAGCGTGAGGTCGGTGGTTCGAGTCCACTTAGGCCCACCATTAGAGTTTAATATCGATTTTGGGGGCTTAGCTCAGCTGGGAGAGCGCCTGCTTTGCACGCAGGAGGTCAGCGGTTCGATCCCGCTAGTCTCCACCATAGAAATTATAATTGTACATTGAAAACTAGATA
>NZ_JAESMX010000029.1:0-1883 GCF_017893405.1 Staphylococcus sp. GDH8C109P
AGCGCCTGCTTTGCACGCAGGAGGTCAGCGGTTCGATCCCGCTAGTCTCCACCATATATATTTAAATGAACATTGAAAACTGAATTGCAATATGTCAACGTTAATTCCGATTTCAACATTAAATGTTGAATCAAAACAACGTGTTATTAATAACACAAATTAGTATTTTATGAGCTAATCAAACATCATATTTTTTATGGAGAGTTTGATCCTGGCTCAGGATGAACGCTGGCGGCGTGCCTAATACATGCAAGTCGAGCGAACAGATAAGGAGCTTGCTCCTTTGACGTTAGCGGCGGACGGGTGAGTAACACGTGGGTAACCTACCTATAAGACTGGAATAACTCCGGGAAACCGGGGCTAATGCCGGATAACATTTAGAACCGCATGGTTCTAAAGTGAAAGATGGTTTTGCTATCACTTATAGATGGACCCGCGCCGTATTAGCTAGTTGGTAAGGTAACGGCTTACCAAGGCAACGATACGTAGCCGACCTGAGAGGGTGATCGGCCACACTGGAACTGAGACACGGTCCAGACTCCTACGGGAGGCAGCAGTAGGGAATCTTCCGCAATGGGCGAAAGCCTGACGGAGCAACGCCGCGTGAGTGATGAAGGTCTTCGGATCGTAAAACTCTGTTATTAGGGAAGAACAAATGTGTAAGTAACTATGCACGTCTTGACGGTACCTAATCAGAAAGCCACGGCTAACTACGTGCCAGCAGCCGCGGTAATACGTAGGTGGCAAGCGTTATCCGGAATTATTGGGCGTAAAGCGCGCGTAGGCGGTTTCTTAAGTCTGATGTGAAAGCCCACGGCTCAACCGTGGAGGGTCATTGGAAACTGGGAAACTTGAGTGCAGAAGAGGAAAGTGGAATTCCATGTGTAGCGGTGAAATGCGCAGAGATATGGAGGAACACCAGTGGCGAAGGCGACTTTCTGGTCTGTAACTGACGCTGATGTGCGAAAGCGTGGGGATCAAACAGGATTAGATACCCTGGTAGTCCACGCCGTAAACGATGAGTGCTAAGTGTTAGGGGGTTTCCGCCCCTTAGTGCTGCAGCTAACGCATTAAGCACTCCGCCTGGGGAGTACGACCGCAAGGTTGAAACTCAAAGGAATTGACGGGGACCCGCACAAGCGGTGGAGCATGTGGTTTAATTCGAAGCAACGCGAAGAACCTTACCAAATCTTGACATCCTTTGACAACTCTAGAGATAGAGCCTTCCCCTTCGGGGGACAAAGTGACAGGTGGTGCATGGTTGTCGTCAGCTCGTGTCGTGAGATGTTGGGTTAAGTCCCGCAACGAGCGCAACCCTTAAACTTAGTTGCCAGCATTCAGTTGGGCACTCTAAGTTGACTGCCGGTGACAAACCGGAGGAAGGTGGGGATGACGTCAAATCATCATGCCCCTTATGATTTGGGCTACACACGTGCTACAATGGACAATACAAAGGGCAGCTAAACCGCGAGGTCATGCAAATCCCATAAAGTTGTTCTCAGTTCGGATTGTAGTCTGCAACTCGACTACATGAAGCTGGAATCGCTAGTAATCGTAGATCAGCATGCTACGGTGAATACGTTCCCGGGTCTTGTACACACCGCCCGTCACACCACGAGAGTTTGTAACACCCGAAGCCGGTGGAGTAACCATTTATGGAGCTAGCCGTCGAAGGTGGGACAAATGATTGGGGTGAAGTCGTAACAAGGTAGCCGTATCGGAAGGTGCGGCTGGATCACCTCCTTTCTAAGGATATATTCGGAACATCTTCTTTAGAAGATGAAAAGGAATAACATTGACATATTGTATTCAGTTTTGAATGCTCATTCGAGTATTCTTTAATGATTTGTACATTGAAAACTAGATAAGTAAGTAAAATTTAT
>NZ_JAESMX010000003.1:0-2719 GCF_017893405.1 Staphylococcus sp. GDH8C109P
GAGCTATTAAGCCGACCATTCGACAAGTTTTGGGATTGTTAAGGGTTCCGAGGCTCAACGTCAATAAAGCAATTGGAATAAAGCAACTTTGTTATTTATAATTATTTGATTGGAGGTGTGAATATGTTTTTTAAGTGTTCTATATGTGATGAAAAATTAAAGAGAGGTTATAAAACTTTAGCATGTGAGAATAACCATACTTTTGATATTGCAAAAGAGGGGTATTCGAATTTAATTTTAGGGCATAAAAAAAGTAAATACGATAAAAAATTGTTTATTGCTAGAAGAGAATTGAATGATAGTAGCAATTTGTATTCGACATTAATTTTAAAAATCATAGAAATTATTAAAAAATATGAGATTAAAACTAAAAATAATGTAATAGATGTTGGTACTGGTGAGGGTTATATTTTAAATGAAATCAGTAAGTCATTTCTTGGTGGAAATGAATTCTTAGGTATAGACATTGCAAAAGAAGGTGTAAAAAAAGCAGCAAAATCATATAAAAATATAAATTGGTTGGTTGCTGATCTAGCTGATATACCAGTTATGAATGGGAATGTAGACTTTTTAATTAATGTGCTTAGCCCTTCTAATTATGATGAGTTTAAAAGAGTTCTAGATAAAGAGGGGAAATTGATAAAAATAATTCCTAATAGTGATTATTTAAAAGAAATAAGGAATATAGTCTTTAGTAATCATAAAAATAAGGATTATGATAATTCTGATGTTATAGATTTATTTGAAGCTAATTTTAATAAAATTGAAATGATAGACATTAGTTATAAGGTTAAATTAAATAAAGAAGAATTGAATAAATTACTTGATATGACGCCTTTAACGTGGAATTTAAGTGACGTAGAAAAAGAAGGAATAATTAAGAAAAACTTAAGTGAAATTACGATGAGTTTTAAGGTTTTGGTTGGTGGTTTTAAAACGAGTTGAAAACGAGTTTCTTCTTGTCTTGATACTATATAGAAATAACAATCTTTTTTTATATTAGCTTTAAACGCTGATAAATCAATGTTTTCGTTATTTTTTAGTGTATAAAATAATATTTGACATAAAAAAGCCCCAGTTATAAGATTTAATTGTCGAGAAAAAATCTAACTGGGGGTCTTTTTATATGCAAGACAATCATACAAAATATATAGACGAAAATCAAGATAATAAAACACTTAAAGATTTAACGAAAAGTGGGAAACAACGCCCATGGAGAGAAAAGAAAATTGATAATGTAAGTTATGCAGATATATTGGAAATCTTAAAAATTAAAAAGGCTTTTAACGTAAAACAATGTGGTAACGTCTTAGAGTTCAAGCCTACTGATGAGGGTTATTTGAAGTTACATAAGACATGGTTTTGTAAATCAAAATTATGTCCAGTTTGTAATTGGAGGCGTGCTATGAAAAATAGTTATCAAGCTCAAAGAGTGATTGAAGAAGTGGTTAAAGAAAAGCCAAAGGCACGTTGGTTATTCCTTACGTTATCAACAAGAAATGCGATAGACGGAGATACTTTAGAACAAAGTTTAAGTCATTTAACTAAGTCATTTCATAGATTAACTAAGTATAAAAAAGTTAGTAAAAATTTAGTTGGTTTTATGCGTTCAACGGAAGTAACCGTTAATAAAAATGACGGTAGTTATAATCAACATATGCACGTTTTATTATGTGTCGAAAGTAAATATTTTAGAGGTTCTGAGAATTATATTTCCCAGAATGATTGGATTGATTTATGGCAAAAAGCATTGCAAGTTGATTATCGACCAGTCGCAAACATCAAAGCGATCAAACCAAATCAAAAAGGCGATAAAGATATTCAAGCAGCAATTAAAGAAACCTCAAAGTATTCGGTTAAATCGTCTGATTATTTAACTGGAAACGAAGAAAAGGACGCAGAGATTGTTGATGATTTAGAAAAAGGTTTATACCGAAAACGTATGTTGAGTTATGGTGGATTGCTTAAACAAAAACATAAAATTTTAAATTTAGATGATGCTGAAGATGGCAATTTAATTAATACAAGTGACGAAGATAAAACAACAGACGAAGAAGAAAAAGCACATTCAATTACGGCAATTTGGAATTTTGAAAAACAAAATTATTACTTAAAAGATTTGAAACGTTAGCTAAAAAGCTAGCGTTTTTTTATGCTTTTTTGCCCCTGCGGGAACTATAGCGTTCAACCAGCATGGTTGCCCAGTTTTTACGCAAAAAAATAATTTTGTGCGTAACTGGGCAGTGTCTGAATTTTTTTGCCATTACATGCTAAATTTTAATTTGCATGTAAATGGGCAGTGTCTAAAAAATTAGTCACTGGTTTTGCTCAAATTTTTGTTTTTGAAAATAGCATATATTTATTTGGCTCATATTTGCGTTTTAAGAGATTATATAAGTTTTTAGGTATAAAACTATATGATTTACCCCTAAATCTTTAAAATGACCCCTTAAAATTCAAAATAAAGCCATTTAAAATTCAACAAAACAAAAAAGCCACCATTTAAAATTTTGGCGACTTACAAAATGCATTAGCAATTCTCAATATAGTTGACCAACTATTTGATTTCTTAAATTAATTATAACAAGAACACGCATTTATGCCGAGAAAATTTATTGATGTTGAGAAGAACCCTTAACTAAACTTGCAGACGAATGTCGGCATAGCGTGAGCTATTAAGCCGACCATTCGACAAGTTTTGGGATTGTTAAGGGTTCCG
>NZ_JAESMX010000030.1:0-3421 GCF_017893405.1 Staphylococcus sp. GDH8C109P
TAGTTCATACAGAAGACTCCTTTTTGTTAAAATTATACTATAAATTCAACTTTGCAACAGAACCTAAAAAATTAATAAATTCTGTCTCTAATTCACTCAAACTTAGTGGAATATATAAAATTTTTCTGATTACAGGTGGAGGACTAGCAGCAAATTTTTATACAAAAAATGGATTTATAAAAACAAACGAAGGAATCATGATGGAACTCGAATTATGATTAAAATAAACGATATCAATTACGTGCAACATTGAGATTTGAAATAAATATCAACTTAAATACAAAAAAGGCTTAGCCACAATGGCTAAGCCTTTTGATATGGAGACGGCGGGAGTTCATTAAAACGATAATTAAAATATTTAAAATATGCTATAAGTATTGATATAACAACGTTTTGATTGCATTAGTGATTGTGCTTGAAATGTATAAATTGAGAAAATCGGTATTATTTGGGGTAACGACTTTTAATTTATACTTTTCGATTATTAATAAAAGGTGTAAACTGTAAAATAATTTTGTGATTTTTTTCAATATTTTTCATTATATCAAATGAAGTATTTAATCTGTTAAGTGACTCTTCATCAAAACCTTCTTGCTTAAAACCAACCTCTTTGTAAATATCATTATATGCAACTAACACATTTATTGTTTTGTGAAAATCTAATAGAGATTGGTACATATCTTCATATTTCTTTTCAAAATAATATAAATCACTATCAAAAAATAAATCATTTAAATTTTCTTTTAATTTTATCAAGTCATTATCATGACTTTCAAACAATTCTTTAATATCATCAATAATAAAGACTGGCTTAGAGTGAACTGCCTCGTGATAGAATGTATAATCTGGTCTTAATCTCACAACTATATCTTTAAAATTTGATAAATAAAGAATATATTTCTTTTTTATATGTTCTATTTTACCAGCTTTATCTTCATTTGATATTTCTAAAGCTTTATCACCTGCTATTTTAGCACCTAAATAAGCACCACCAAATGTGGCAAATAATCCTATAAATAATATTATAATTTCCAAAGTTTCATATATGTATTCTTTATCTACCAACTGCCCTATGACTAAACCAAATGATAGTATTGCAATCATACTCACAACAATTAGCACGATGGTTATTCTTAAGTTTTCTTCATGCATTTTCTTCACCTTTTTATCTTAATAATACAATATTCAGCGGAATAATGTATATACTTGACTTCACTCAAAGCGATTTCTAGACAAGTTAGCCTATAACTACCCACATAAAAGTATTTCGAGGCTTTCAAATCACAATGAGAGAAGGATAGTTCAGCACTTATTATGTGATCTGTAATTTAACTGATGAATTATCATAGATAATATTTATAACCATAGTGAGACGATTCAAATCCTAATTTTTCATAAAACTTATGTTTTTCTATTCTTTGTTTATCTGTTGTTAGTTGAATCAATACACATCCTTCAATTTTGACCATATGAATTACTTCTCTTATGATCTCTTTACCAATACCTTGACCTCTTAAATTATATTTAACTCTAACAGATTATATTTGGGCTCTTTTAATGCCACCTCTAGATAGACTTGGGATAATTATTAATTGACATCAGGCTACAATATCATCCTCTTTTTCAACTACTATAAAATTATTTCCTTCTTGTTTTTAAATATCTACCAGTGCTTGCCTATAATTATCGTCTAAAATTTCGTCTTTACTTTCTCTATTTTTACCTAAAAAGTCATCTTTAAATAAATTCACTTTTTAAATTAAATCTTGTTCTACTGCATTTATATATTGCATAAATTAATCCCATTTTAGAAGTTTAATACCTCAAATTGTACCATAAAAGACAGAAATGAGACGTCATCACCTGCTAATGCAATATGACATTATCCCTTTACAAAACAGAACACTTGTTCGTATAATGAAATTACTAATTATACGTGAGGTGTTTGAAATGAAAATCATTAACCCTGATATGCCAGAACCTTATAAATATGAAACTGACTATCGCAAAATACCTAAAAAGTATTTAAACAGTAACATTCCAGAAGGTCGCAAGATGATTAAGTGGGCACCATTTGCAACAATGCCACAACAATATGAAACGATTAACGGTTTTATCGAAGACCAAAGTAAGACAGATAAGCCTATCTTAGATGAATTGGCCTTACGTGATTTGAATGATGTGTTAACGCAGAAATTATTTTATGATCCACCAGCCACGATTAAGTATTGGGAAAATGGATATTACAAAACGATTGAATGTGAGATAAAGAAGTTTGATAGTGAAAAGAATAAATTAGAAATTATTAAAGATAAGGAGAAGATTAGAATGAATATGGATTGTATTGTAGAAATAATATAATTCAAATTATTATAGCGCTTTCCTATGCAATAATGTATAATACAATTACTAAATAAGGAGGGGATATTATGCCAGCAGCATTAACTAAAGTTTGTTCAAGATGTGGGGAAGAAAAAAGGTTGAATCAGTTTTATGAGAATAGAACTAAAAGTGACAAAAGAAATGGCATTTGTAAATCTTGTCAAAAAGAAGTAAATAATAGTTAATATTAGGGAAATAGAGAGTCTTAAAGACTCTCTATTATTTATAATTCGTCATATGCATCTTTTGCAGCCCTTCTTTTTATAGTACTGTTGCTTTCATCTAATATAATCTCTTTTAATTCATCAGCAGAATAATTAGAGTATCTTCTTTTGTACCTATCATATTCAGCTTCAGTTTTATTTTTCTTATCTTGGACAGAACTTACAGCTTTTTCAAATATTTCGTCTTTATTATTATAAAGGTTTACTGCACCTTCTTTTACTTTTCGTCCCAAAAACTTTCCGAATTTCGCACCAGTCTTACCTGCTGTTTTAGCTGCCACTTTACCTCTAACGATATTATCTATTTCAATAGTATTATTTGGGTCATTATTTTTTAAAAAATAATGATTAATGGTTGCTTTAGTTACACGATTTGTTAGTTCTAAATCTTTGATTTCCTTTTTTATACCTTCTAACAAATCATATTCCATAGCATCTTTTTCGCTAACATAATATTCATCAATAAATTTATCAGTAAAATCTTTCATATCATTTATTAATTTTTCTTTTTCAACTTGATCCATGCCTTTAGACTTTTTGTTGAATTCTTTACTTAATATTTCATCTAAATATTCTTCTTCTCTTTTTAATTTTTTTAATTCAATATCTTCTATTCTCATTTTTAATTTCCCCTTTTAATATTCTTACTTCCCTTGATGATACCGAATAACTATTGTGGATTCTCAGTTTCGTGCAAAATGTCTATTTTAAATATTGTATTTGGCTTCGTTATGACCACCCCTTATATTAAATTAATTAAATATTACACTAAAATTTAATTGAGTAAAAGATAGAAGGTTCTGTTGCAAAGTAAA
>NZ_JAESMX010000031.1:0-1349 GCF_017893405.1 Staphylococcus sp. GDH8C109P
AAAAAGCCGATGAAGATGGATTTTCTATTATTGCAATGTGGAATTGGGAACGGAAAAATTATTTTATTAAAGAGTAGTTCAACAAACGGGCCAGTTTGTTGAAGATTATATGCTATAATTGTTATTAAAAGGATTGAAGGATGCTTAGGAAGACGAGTTATTAATAGCTGAATAAGAACGGTGCTCTCCAAATATTCTTATTTAGAAAAGCAAATCTAAAATTATCTGAAAAGGGAATGAGAATAGTGAATGGACCAATAATAATGACTAGAGAAGAAAGAATGAAGATTGTTCATGAAATTAAGGAACGAATATTGGATAAATATGGGGATGATGTTAAGGCTATTGGTGTTTATGGCTCTCTTGGTCGTCAGACTGATGGGCCCTATTCGGATATTGAGATGATGTGTGTCATGTCAACAGAGGAAGCAGAGTTCAGCCATGAATGGACAACCGGTGAGTGGAAGGTGGAAGTGAATTTTGATAGCGAAGAGATTCTACTAGATTATGCATCTCAGGTGGAATCAGATTGGCCGCTTACACATGGTCAATTTTTCTCTATTTTGCCGATTTATGATTCAGGTGGATACTTAGAGAAAGTGTATCAAACTGCTAAATCGGTAGAAGCCCAAACGTTCCACGATGCGATTTGTGCCCTTATCGTAGAAGAGCTGTTTGAATATGCAGGCAAATGGCGTAATATTCGTGTGCAAGGACCGACAACATTTCTACCATCCTTGACTGTACAGGTAGCAATGGCAGGTGCCATGTTGATTGGTCTGCATCATCGCATCTGTTATACGACGAGCGCTTCGGTCTTAACTGAAGCAGTTAAGCAATCAGATCTTCCTTCAGGTTATGACCATCTGTGCCAGTTCGTAATGTCTGGTCAACTTTCCGACTCTGAGAAACTTCTGGAATCGCTAGAGAATTTCTGGAATGGGATTCAGGAGTGGACAGAACGACACGGATATATAGTGGATGTGTCAAAACGCATACCATTTTGAACGATGACCTCTAATAATTGTTAATCATGTTGGTTACGTATTTATTAACTTCTCCTAGTATTAGTAATTATCATGGCTGTCATGGCGCATTAACGGAATAAAGGGTGTGCTTAAATCGGGCCATTTTGCGTAATAAGAAAAAGGATTAATTATGAGCGAATTGAATTAATAATAAGGTAATAGATTTACATTAGAAAATGAAAGGGGATTTTATGCGTGAGAATGTTACAGTCTATCCCGGCATTGCCAGTCGGGGATATTAAAAAGAGGGTTCTGTTGCAAAGTTGAATTTATAGTATAATTTTAACAAAAAGGAGTCTTCTGTATGAACTATTTCAGATA
>NZ_JAESMX010000032.1:0-6446 GCF_017893405.1 Staphylococcus sp. GDH8C109P
AACTTTGCAACAGAACCCTTTAATTGCTATATACATTATTGGTGACAATAAAATTGAATCATTATCAGTTACAGCTTTGATTAACGTTGCTGGTATCATAGGTGGTTTAGTAGGTGCATTACTTACAACTAAATACGGCGCACGCAAACTAACGATGATTGGTTTTAGTATTGTAGGTTGTTCAATGTTAGTCATCGGATTCTTTTACGGACACACATATACATGGTTAATTGCACTCATGGTAGCATTCTTCCTATTCGGTCATGCAGGTGGTCCAGGCACACAAGGGAAAGCAATTGGGGCCTTATCTTATCCGACTATTTTAAGAGGTAAAGGTACCGGATTTGTTGAATCAGTTAGTCGATTCGGCAGTATGTTTGGAACATTTATATTCCCAATTATTTTAGCTAATTTCGGACTAAATAATACAATGCTATTTTTAGCCGCTGTGCCTGTACTTGGTTTAATTATTACTACTGTTATTAAGTGGGAGCCAGTTGGTAAAGGTGTAGAACATGAAGACCAATATATTGAAAAAATATAATAACAAAAGGGAGCGGGACAGAAATCTCATTTTAATAAATAGATTTCGTAGTCTCGCCCCGGCGAGGATGACTAGGGTTGGAAAAAACTTGATATAAGCGCATTTTCAATCCAGTCAGCTACTGCCATTATAATAAAAGAGGCTGAGACATGTATTTATGTCCCAGCCTCCTTTTTTCTACTTTGTAACTGTATTTTCATACGGTACATTTCCGTATTCTTCAGTTTGTTTATTCTCGTTAGGCTTATCTTTTTCCCATATACTTTCTAGTTCTTCTAAAGTTTTACCTTTAGTTTCAGGAATGAATTTCCAAACAAATATTCCTGACAGTATACTCATTGTTGCATAAAAACCATAAGTCATTGTACCGCTGATATCCATCATAAATGGATAAGTTGATGTGATTGTAAAGTTCGCTAACCACTGAACTGCTACTGCTATAGCCATCGCACTACTTCTAATACGGTTCGGGAATATTTCTGATAATAATACCCAAATAATTGGACCCCAACTCATCATAAATGAAGCAGTATAGATGACCATAAATAGTAATGTGATTACACCAAATATTCCATTTGCTGTTAATATACTCATGCCTATCATACCGATAGCCATTCCTGTTGATCCAATGATAAGTAACGGTTTACGTCCAAATTTATCAACATAAATTATAGCAATTAATGTGAATACCACATTTACTAATCCCATAACGACAGTTTGAATCATTGAAGCATCACTACCTGCACCAAGGGTTTCGAAAATTCTCGGTGCATAATAAAGTGCTACGTTTATTCCAATAAATTGTTGGAATATAGATAGTAATATTCCGATGATAATGACTGTTTTACCAAAACTAAATAATGGTGCTTTTGTATCATTTTTCTTACTTTTTGTAGATAATATATCTTTCAATACTTTTTTAGCATGCTCATTTGATGAATAAATTTTATTCAGAACAGTTAATGCGTCTTTATCTTTATTAGCTAATATTAAATACCTAGGTGTTTCTGGTACCAAGAATAGCAATACAAAAAATACGACAGCTGGTATTGCTTCAGTCATAAACATATAACGCCAACCTATTACATCAACCCAATTTTGTGATTGACCAAATGTAATACCATAGTTTACAAAGTATACGACTAACATACCAAATATAATTGCGAACTGGTTCCAAGACACGAGTCGTCCTCTAATTGATGAAGGAGAAATTTCACTAATATACATTGGAGAAATAGCAGAAGCTAAGCCTACTCCTATCCCACCTATAACACGGTATATATTAAATATGACTAACAACCCTAAACTTGATTGTCCTGCATCAAAGAATAGAAATTCTGGATATCCTGATAAAATTGCTGATACTATAAATAAGATTGCAGCAACTTGTAAAGATTTTTTACGACCTAAACTTCTTGAAATATTTGAAGACAATAATCCACCTATAATACACCCGATTAAAGCACTTGATACTGTTATTCCGTGGATAAAACTACCATAACCTGATGTAATATACTTTTGTAATGATTGTTCTGCCCCAGAAATTACTGCTGTATCATAACCAAATAATAGCCCACCAAGCGTTGCGATTAGTGCAATTTTAAAGATAAATCTCTTATTATCATAACTACTCATTACCCCATCTCCCTAATTCGTTATTTAAATTGAGCTAAGTCTTTCGTTAGTGGCTGAGTTGCAGTATAAATTTGTTTATATATATTAAATAATTTTTGATATGATTCATTATTTTTTGAATCTGGCGTGACTTTTTCATGATAGTTAATCCATGATTGGCTAATATCTTGAAATGTATCAAACCAGTTTTCGCCCATTGCAGCTAACATTGCAGCACCATATGCTGGCCCTTGTTCTTCTGTCCTAGTCATAATAGGCGCATTAAAGATATCCGCTTGTATTTGTAACCATTCTTCATTTTTTGCGCCTCCACCAATAGAAACAATTTCTTTTATATCGACATCTTGATTTTTCATAATCTCGATACTTTCATTAATAGAATAAGTAACACCTTCAAGTACTGAACGTTTAATATCCTTTTGCGATGTATTAGCATCTAGCCCAATAAAGCTACCCCTGACAGATGCATCGTTATACGGTGTACGTTCACCTAATAGATATGGTGTATACAAGAGTCCATTTGCCCCTATTTTGGATTGTGAAATATCTTGTAAGAATGTACCAAAGTCTTCATCTGGGTTAAGCAATTGCTTTAGCCATTCTAAACTATAGCCAGCTGAAAGCGTAACACCCATAATATACTTTTGATTTGGCACACAATGACTAAAGTAATGCATGTTACCGTCATTTTCGTAATGTTCACTGTTCTCAATAGAAAGTGCAACGCCCGATGTACCAATGCTTACAAGTTGTTTTGTTTCATCTGTTATACCAGAACCAAGTGCACCACAGGCATTATCTGCGCCACCTTGATAAATATTTATTTCCCAGTCAATATTTAATTGATTCTTAATATCTTCTTTTAACACACCACTTTTTTGATGAGAAGGAATCACTTCTGGGCAAATGTTCGAATCAATATCTAATTGATTTAATAATGTTTCAGACCATTTTTCAGTTTTGATATTATACATAATCGTTCCAGCAGCATCTGATGGTTCTGTGAAAATATTACCCGTCAATTTATAGACAACATAATCTTTCGGCAACATAAATTTATGAATCTTTTTATAATTATTAGGTTCATTATTTTTTAGCCAAATTAATTTCGGAAGTGTGAAACCTTCAAGTACAGTATTTTGTGTTTGTTTAAGTAAGAATTCCATACCTAAAGTTTCTTTAATTTCTTCCACTTCTTGTGAAGTACGTGTATCATTCCATAAAATAGCTGGCCTTATACTATCACCAGATTCGTCAACAACGACTAATCCATGCATCTGTCCTGAAAAGCTAATACCTGTGATTGATTGTTTATCAAATTTCTTTAATAAGTGCGTTAAACTATTCACTGTTGCTTCGTACCAAACATCTGGATCCATTTCACTGTAACCAGACTTTGGATGCGTCGTTTTATAACTGATGCTATGAGAGTCGACGACCTTACCATCTTTATTAACAACTATGGACTTTAATCCACTTGTACCAATATCAACGCCAATTACATAAGTCATAATTATCATTCTCCATTATTGATATTTAGAATATATTGGTTGATTTGTGATTTTATTACTTCTAAGTGATCTGACTCATTTTCAATTTTTTCTATTTTATGTGCATATTTTTCTAATTCTTTAAATGAAGTTGTTCCTTCTACAATTTCCTTACCGATACCTTCACTAAATGATTTATATTTTTTATTAATGATATTTTCGAAGAAGTTATCTTCAATCATTTTATGAGCGACTCTTAATCCAAGTGCAAATGTATCCATACCTGCAATGTGCGTTAATAGTAAGTCTTCTTGTTTAAATGATGTTCTTCTTGGCTTAGCATCGAAGTTTAGACCACCTGGGCTTAAACCATCATTTTTAAGTATTTCGTACATCGCTAATGTCGTGTCATACACGTCTGTAGGGAATTCATCAGTATCCCAACCTAGTTGAGGATGACCTTGATTGGCATCCACTGATCCTAACATTTGATTATCGCTTGCATATCTTAGTTCATGTTGGAATGAATGACCTGCTAAAGTAGCGTGGTTTGCTTCAATATTAAATTTAAATACATCATCTAAGTCATACTTCTGTAAGAAAGCATGAGCTGTTGCAACGTCTGTATCATATTGATGAGTAGTTGGTTCTTTAGGTTTAGGTTCAATTAAGAATTGTCCTTCAAATCCTATTTCTTCAGCATAACTTTTAGCCATTTTGAAGAAGTTTGCTAAATTATCTAGTTCTAACTTCATATCGGTATTTAATAAACTTTCATAACCTTCACGACCACCCCAGAATACAAAGTTTTCTGCGCCTAACTTTTTAGCAATTTCTAAAGATTTTTTCACTTTCGCTGCAGCGTATGCATATACTTCAGCGTTAGAAGATGTAGCTGCTCCGTGTACAAAACGTTCATGTGTGAAATTATTAGTAGTATTCCATAATAATTTCTTGCCCGTCTCGTCCATTTTTTCTTTAATAAGATCGACTATTACGTCTAAGTTTTCATTTGATTCTTTTAAATTAGAACCTTCAGGAGCAATATCAATATCGTGGAAACAGAAATATTCAAGGTTTAATTTTTCCATGAATTCAAAAATAGCATCCACTCTTGCTTTAGCTTTGTCCATCTCATTTAAGTTATCCCATTCACGTTCAGCCGTGCCTACACCAAATGGGTCTGAAAGATCTGCAGTAAATGTATGCCAATAAGCGACACTAAACCTTAAATGTTCAGCCATCGTTTTATCGCCTATTTTTTCTTCCGGATTATAATATTTAAAACTATAAATGTTTTGTGATTTTGAACCTTCGTATTTTACTTTATCTATGTCGAAATATGTCATTGTAATCCTCCTAATGATAGTTGGTTAGTTTATTAAACAAACTAACTTTAAAAATAATATATCATATACTATCATTTATGTAAACGCTTTCTACATTAAAAAAAGAACTTGTTAGAAATCTTATAAAAGATTTCTAACAAGTTCTTTTTAAATATGAATATATAATTGAATGTCTTCAATTTGTAGCACTTTTTGAATGATTGCTAAAG
This sequence comes from Staphylococcus sp. GDH8C109P, assembly GCF_017893405.1. NCBI lineage: Bacteria > Bacillati > Bacillota > Bacilli > Caryophanales > Staphylococcaceae > Staphylococcus > Staphylococcus sp. GDH8C109P. The sequence continues at coordinate 5,228 of NZ_JAESMX010000032.1, forward strand.
TTCCGCCTAACAAAGTAGCATACTTCACATTAGAATTTAGCTTGATTTGAATTTCACTTCGAGAATACTGTTTAAACTGTTCTTTAATTTCTTCTAAAATTTCTGGCATTTCATTAATTAACGGACAGTTAACATAAAAAGCATTTGGATTAAATTGCGTGTTTAAGTTATGTATTAATATAGCAATCTTATTAATAAATTGCTCCATCTCTTGCACAACTACAGAGTTTCGCTCTTTATAACATTGAATTAGTTTACTAAGTGTTAACGTCTCACCTAATTGATGGCTTAAATTTTGTAGTAAAGCTTCTTGAGAAAAAATATCTTCAATCTTATGATAAGTTTCCACATTATTGCTTACTTTTGATACAAGTGTTTTTCCAATCTCACCCGCTTCACCATTGGCACCGCGATACAATTTATTATTAATAATTAAGCCCGCACCAATACCTTTATGAATGCTAAGCGCTATAAGGTTATTAATCGATAAACTATGCTTAAAATTACGTTCATACAATGCAGAAAGATTTGCCTCATTTTCGATCATCACAGGAACTTGGGCAAATTCTTTTAGCATTTCTGTTATAGAAGCTCCATCTGTCTTGTGGAATGGTAAATAAATGACATTTTGATCATTATCAACGACACCATGTATAGATATAGACATACCTAATAAACCATGAATAGTGTCATGTTTTTCACGAACATCAACGTGCTCTTTCAAAATATCTAATATACTACTTACATTGTCATTCGGTAATTTATAAGATTCGTGTTGAATCACATTACCATCAAAGTAGTTATACATCACTTCAACAGAACTATACGTCAAATCTAACGAAATAAAGTAGCCATACAGATGATTAACCTTAAGTAAGATCGGTTTCCTTCCGCCACTTTTCGTACTATCACCTTCACCAACTTCGCGCACTAAAGATTTACTCTTCAATTTATTTAAAATACTAGAAATGGTCGCTTTATTAATTCCTAGATTCTTTGATATTTCTGTGCGTGAAATATTTTGATGATTAAAAATTTCTTTTAGCACTAATTTTTCATTACTATTTATATTTAAAAATAAGTTATTTTCCATAATTTAAGACTCCATATGCACTTTGAATGTTCTATTTTAAATATCCATTTTATTATATTTATTATTTTAACACATATTAAAATAGCCAAAAGTTTTATCCTTATTTAAGGTTCTGTTGCAAAGTAA
>NZ_JAESMX010000033.1:0-3366 GCF_017893405.1 Staphylococcus sp. GDH8C109P
TTGTACATTGAAAACTAGATAAGTAAGTAAAATTTATGATTTTACCAAGCAAAACCGAGTGAATAAGAGTTTTAAATAAGCTTGAATTCAAAAAGAAATAATCGCTAGTGTTCGAAAGAACACTCACAGATTAATAACATTTTGGGTTTTCAACCGACGGTTGTCGAGTTGAAAGCAAATAGATTAAGTTATTAAGGGCGCACGGTGGATGCCTTGGCACTAGAAGCCGATGAAGGACGTTACTAACGACGATATGCTTTGGGGAGCTGTAAGTAAGCTGTGATCCAAAGATTTCCGAATGGGGAAACCCAATACGAGTTATGTCGTATTATCGATACGTAAATACATAGCGTATCGAAGGTAGACGCGGAGAACTGAAACATCTTAGTACCCGCAGGAAGAGAAAGAAAAATCGATTCCCTGAGTAGCGGCGAGCGAAACGGGAATAGCCCAAACCAACGAGCTTGCTTGTTGGGGTTGTAGGACACTCTATACGGAGTTACAAAGGAATAGATTAGACGAAGCATCTGGAAAGATGCATCAAAGAAGGTAATAATCCTGTAGTCGAAAATCTGTTCTCTCTTGAGTGGATCCTGAGTACGACGGAACACGAGAAATTCCGTCGGAATCCGGGAGGACCATCTCCCAAGGCTAAATACTCTCTAGTGACCGATAGTGAACCAGTACCGTGAGGGAAAGGTGAAAAGTACCCCGGAAGGGGAGTGAAAGAGAACTTGAAACCGTGTGCTTACAAGTAGTCAGAGCCCGTTAATGGGTGATGGCGTGCCTTTTGTAGAATGAACCGGCGAGTTACGATTTGATGCAAGGTTAAGCAGTGAATGTGGAGCCGTAGCGAAAGCGAGTCTGAATAGGGCGTTGAGTATTTGGTCGTAGACCCGAAACCAGGTGATCTACCCTTGACCAGGTTGAAGTTCAGGTAACACTGAATGGAGGACCGAACCGACTTACGTTGAAAAGTGAGCGGATGAGTTGAGGGTAGCGGAGAAATTCCAATCGAACCTGGAGATAGCTGGTTCTCTCCGAAATAGCTTTAGGGCTAGCCTCAAGTGATGATTATTGGAGGTAGAGCACTGTTTGGACGAGGGGCCCTTCTCGGGTTACCGAATTCAGACAAACTCCGAATGCCAATCAATTTAACTTGGGAGTCAGAACGCGGGTGATAAGGTCCGTGTTCGAAAGGGAAACAGCCCAGACCACCAGCTAAGGTCCCAAAATATATGTTAAGTGGAAAAGGATGTGGCGTTGCCCAGACAACTAGTATGTTGGCTTAGAAGCAGCCATCATTTAAAGAGTGCGTAATAGCTCACTAGTCGAGTGACACTGCGCCGAAAATGTACCGGGGCTAAACATATTACCGAAGCTGTGGATTGTCCGTAGGACAATGGTAGGAGAGCGTTCTAAGGGCGTTGAAGCATGATCGTAAGGACATGTGGAGCGCTTAGAAGTGAGAATGCCGGTGTGAGTAGCGAAAGACGGGTGAGAATCCCGTCCACCGATTGACTAAGGTTTCCAGAGGAAGGCTCGTCCGCTCTGGGTTAGTCGGGTCCTAAGCTGAGGCCGATAGGCGTAGGCGATGGATAACAGGTTGATATTCCTGTACCACCATACATCGTTTTAAGCGATGGGGGGACGCAGTAGGATAGGCGAAGCGTACGATTGGATTGTACGTCCAAGCAGTAAGACTGAGTGTTAGGCAAATCCGGCACTCTTAAGGTCAAGCTGTGATGGGGAGAGGAAATTGTTTCCTCGAGTCGTTGATTTCACACTGCCGAGAAAAGCCTCTAGCTAGATTTATGGTGCCCGTACCGCAAACCGACACAGGTAGTCAAGATGAGAATTCTAAGGTGAGCGAGCGAACTCTCGTTAAGGAACTCGGCAAAATGACCCCGTAACTTCGGGAGAAGGGGTGCTCTTTAGGGTTCACGCCCAGGAGAGCCGCAGTGAATAGGCCCAAGCGACTGTTTATCAAAAACACAGGTCTCTGCTAAACCGTAAGGTGATGTATAGGGGCTGACGCCTGCCCGGTGCTGGAAGGTTAAGAGGAGTGGTTAGCTTCTGCGAAGCTACGAATCGAAGCCCCAGTAAACGGCGGCCGTAACTATAACGGTCCTAAGGTAGCGAAATTCCTTGTCGGGTAAGTTCCGACCCGCACGAAAGGCGTAACGATTTGGGCACTGTCTCAACGAGAGACTCGGTGAAATCATAGTACCTGTGAAGATGCAGGTTACCCGCGACAGGACGGAAAGACCCCGTGGAGCTTTACTGTAGTCTGATATTGAAATTCGGTACAGCTTGTACAGGATAGGTAGGAGCCTTAGATACGTGAGCGCTAGCTTACGTGGAGGCGTTGGTGGGATACTACCCTCGCTGTATTGGATTTCTAACCCGCACCATTAATCATGGTGGGAGACAGTGTCAGATGGACAGTTTGACTGGGGCGGTCGCCTCCTAAAGAGTAACGGAGGCGCTCAAAGGTTTCCTCAGAATGGTTGGAAATCATTCATAGAGTGTAAAGGCACAAGGAAGCTTGACTGCGAGACTTACAAGTCGAGCAGGGTCGAAAGACGGACTTAGTGATCCGGTGGTTCCGCATGGAAGGGCCATCGCTCAACGGATAAAAGCTACCCCGGGGATAACAGGCTTATCTCCCCCAAGAGTTCACATCGACGGGGAGGTTTGGCACCTCGATGTCGGCTCATCGCATCCTGGGGCTGTAGTCGGTCCCAAGGGTTGGGCTGTTCGCCCATTAAAGCGGTACGCGAGCTGGGTTCAGAACGTCGTGAGACAGTTCGGTCCCTATCCGTCGTGGGCGTAGGAAATTTGAGAGGAGCTGTCCTTAGTACGAGAGGACCGGGATGGACATACCTCTGGTGTACCAGTTGTCGTGCCAACGGCATCGCTGGGTAGCTATGTATGGACGGGATAAGTGCTGAAAGCATCTAAGCATGAAGCCCCCCTCAAGATGAGATTTCCCAACTTCGGTTATAAGATCCCTCAAAGATGATGAGGTTAATAGGTTCGAGGTGGAAGCATAGCGATATGTGGAGCTGACGAATACTAATCGATCGAAGACTTAATCAAATTTAAAAGTTTTGTTGGTTAAACTAAATTTTACTTACTATCTAGTTTTGAATGTATAATAATTATACATGATATTGTCTGGTGACTATAGCAAGGAGGTCACACCTGTTCCCATGCCGAACACAGAAGTTAAGCTCCTTAGCGCCGATGGTAGTCGGACTTACGTTCCGCAAGAGTAGGACGTTGCCAGGCAATATTTCATTATTCCACAGTAGCTCAGTGGTAGAGCTATCGGCTGTTAACCGATCGGTCGTAGGTTCGAGT
>NZ_JAESMX010000034.1:0-2288 GCF_017893405.1 Staphylococcus sp. GDH8C109P
TTTTTACTTTGCAACAGAACCGTTCTATGATATTTGGTGTTTAAGTATAAGAATAGTGTTGATGAATTTTATCTATCAACACCAAATATCATAGGCCCCAAAATTGTCTGACCAGTGTTCGGATTAATTTTACAATCTACCTTTCATGATGAAGTGTTTCGATGACAACGCGGTCTTCAAATGATAAAATAGTGGTGCCCATAAAGGTCCTTCTTTCTAGTGGAATGTTGTGATGACACCATTAAAGACCTTTATGGGTTTTTCTGTCCACTAAAATGTTCAACTTAAATTTTACAATCTACCTAAAAATAAAACATTCACATTACATAGTCCCTAATAAAAAAATAACCGATGAATCGACAAATGACGATAACGGTTATTTTTTAACAAACTTTTTATTTTAGTATTCGCCCCAATATTTAGACATTGTTTGTTTACCAACGCCAGGGTTGAAACTATTAGTTGGATCATTTTTCTTATAGTGCTTGATTAAGGCCGGTGCTGCCAAATATAGATGCCCAACATTGTGTTCGGCTGGATAAACAGCGTGACGCTCATCCAAAATTTTAAGCATTTCTTTTTTAAGTTCATGCGCATCGATGCCAGGTTTTAGAATATAATCCTGGTGCATAACGTGATCAAGTAAGTGACCATAATAAATTTTGTGTTCTATTTTGTCTTCAATCTCTTTAGGCAAATGCTCGAACCACTTATAATCATTACTTGCCAACGCGATATCTAGTGGCAAAATGTCAATACTATCCTGTTTTAATTCTTGATATCGAATCGCAACCCCAGCTGTTACATAGCGGTGAGTTTCCGCTTTACTGGTCTCATTGGCATCGGCTTCAAAGTAGTCGCCACTGGCTTTGTCAAAATAAGATTTGAGATACTCTCGCGCTTCTTCAATACCATTATCAGCCATTTTCAATTGTAGGTAATGGTCGTACTTTTCGTAATAATCATCTAACCGCTTTGGCATTTGATTAGGAAATAAATTACTTAATGTTTGAAGCAAACGATCTGGGAAATAAGGTTTGAAAAACGGAATGTGCTTCAAAAAGCGTTCGCCCCATGCTTTTAGCTTAAACATTTGGGGCAAATGACCCGTACCAATTTTTTCAATCACAATTAGTGAGTCTTTACCATATTTCTTGGCCAATTTATAAGCATTTTTATGCATATATTCACCAGAAACAGGCAATTCTTTGAATGTCGTCATAATATGGCGACGAATATCTTCCAACTCATCGGGATTATTCGTTCCAATGTAAAACATTTGTGTTTTTTTATCCATTGGGAATGTATCTAAGCGGACAGCCAATGCCGCAACGTGACCGGACGATCCAGATACTTCATACAATTGTTTAGGATTTGCATTGTATCGAATAGGCTTATCAGATTCAACGTCACGCACAACCTGTTCATGATGGAACATTGAACCATGATGTTCAGTAGCTGGTACTTGATTCAAATCAAAATTGCGGTTCTGCAAATTAGTAATAATCTCTTCGGGCGTTTTGCCCAAATCAATGCCTAAATGGTTAACTAAGTGCATTTCGTCATGTTCATCAATCCAAACATACAATGATAGCTCTGTATAAGCTGGACCTCTTCTGATCAAAGCACCACCAGAATTGTTGTTAATACCACCAATGACCGATGCACCCAAATTAGATGAGCCAATGACTGAATGTGGTTCACGTTTAAGTGGTCGCAATTCATTTTCTAAGTGAAACAGTGTCGTACCGGGGAATGCTAGTACTTGTTCCCCATTATTGATTAACTGTAAATCTTTAATTTTCATGCCGTTCACAACAACTGCAGAACGGTCATAACCTGGGGCTGGTACGGATCCCTCAGTCAAACTAGTGTTGGCTGCTTGCATAATAATGATAATATTGTTATCATGCAAAACATTAAGCACACGCCACATTGCCATTAAAGTGGTTGGAAATACGACTGCAACTGCATCGCCCTTACCTGAGCGGTACCCTTTCCTAAAACGTAAAGATTTTGCCTTGTCAGTAATAACATTTTTTTTACCAACAACATTGACTAGTTCTTCGACTAAGTCCATATTAACTTCTCCCCTCTATAACGTTTGTAAAAAACGTTTTAATCATTACGCTTTCAATGATACGCTTTTTTTGGTTCTGTTGCAAAGTTGAATTTATAGTATAATTTTAATAAAAAGGAGTCTTTTGTATGAACTATTTCAGATATAAACAATTTAACAAGGATGTTATCACTGTAGCCGTTGGCTACTATCTAATATATGCATTGAG
>NZ_JAESMX010000035.1:0-21601 GCF_017893405.1 Staphylococcus sp. GDH8C109P
TTTTCAATGTTCATTTTAATAAATAATTGCTTTTCTATTTTATCATCTTTGTTTACACTTTGTCAACAAAGATTTCATTTATTTAACAATCATTTAACATTACTTTAACAATATTAAATTATTAATATCTTTTTTTCAAGTATATTTTTTACACTTTTTAAAATTTGTTTAAAATAATGTTTTGCCGTTTTGACGACTTTTATATATTATCAACTTCATAATAAAAAGTCAATAGTTTATATATTTTTTTGCAACAAACTTTTCAAGCCACTCAATCGTGCTTTTATTGGTCACAAGAAACTATTCTAACAGCAATTCAAAAAATTGCAAGAGAAAAACTGAGCAGAATTAAAAATTTCTACCCAGTTTTATTAATAGTCTATTTTTTTGTTTTGTCGATGATTTGTTTTGCCATTGATTGATATATTTCACCTAGTCGATCATCTGCTTGATAAATAGAAGGTGCAAAATCTTTTGGATTCCATGATGGCTGTTCTAATGGTAATTGACCTAAAAGTTCTGTTTTCAACTCATCAGCTAACTTTTCACCGCCACCTTTACCAAACACGTATTCTTTATTGCCCGTTTCTTTGCTTTCAAAGTATGACATATTTTCTATGACACCTAAAATTGAATGTTCTGTATGTTTAGCCATAGCACCTGCTCTTGCTGCAACAAAAGCTGCAGTCGGATGAGGCGTAGAAACAATAATTTCTTTACTAGATGGTAACATTGTATGGACATCTAAAGCGATATCACCTGTACCTGGAGGTAAATCTAAAAGAAGATAATCTAAATCTCCCCAACGTACCTCAACAAAAAAGTTAGTTAACATCTTACCTAGCATAGGTCCTCTCCATATAACTGGCGCATTTTCTTCTACAAAAAATGCCATCGAAATGACTTTAACTCCATGTCTTTCAACCGGTATAATCTCTTTGCCATCCACTTCTGGCTTTTTGTCTATACCCATCATATCTGGAACACTAAAACCATATATATCAGCATCGACGAGTCCAACTTTTTTACCTTCTCTTGCTAATGAGACGGCTAAGTTTACAGCTACTGTGGATTTACCAACGCCCCCTTTACCAGATGCAATTGCTATAAATTCAACCGGATTATCTTTCGATAGTAAACCTTCTATTGTTTGAGGTTGGTCATCACTGTTACCTCTATACTGTTCAACAACATCAGACGGTAATTCTTCAAATCTTATTCCAACAGTATTCGCGCCATTTTCTTTAAGCACTTCCACAATAGCCATCTGTAAATCTAACTGTGGCTGTCCTCCTAATTGGGCCATAGCCACTTTAACACTTACATGTTCTATCTCATCTTTTGTTGTTACCTCTACGATTCCATCAGTTTCCTTTAAAGGAACATTAATAATTGGATCTTTAAGTTCTCCAACAAGTTCTTTAACTTGCTCTATCGTTAACACAAAGCGTCCCCCTCTATTATATAAATATATCCACTAATATTCTAACAAACATAACTTAATTTTGCTTTAAGTAGTTTACACTTAGTATAAATATAATCTTGGTAATACAAAAGCAGTTAGCTCAACGGTCACTTAACCACCTCTTAGCACTTATATCATCAACTATTTATTCTGATTAAGATTTTTGCTATCAGGATAAAAGACTTCTTTACATATAAATAGAATACCCATAATTACAACAATCACCCAAAAATCAATATCTATATATGCATAATGAATGTGAACAATAAAATAGAATAATAACGTTGTAACAACAAATGTTATTAAATGATAAGTTATTCCTTGAAAATAGGGATTATCTGGTAATTTTTTTCTGAAATAATCCATTAGGTTTTCAATAATAAATAACGTAAAATAACCTAATACGATATAACTACCATAATAAATCAAGTTATCATAAAAGCTTTTATTATAACCAAAGTATGCTAGATGAAAAAATATAAGGATACGACTCAATCCATATAAGCCAAATCCTAAGAATGCTAAAAATATAGCGCCAGAAATGATAAATACCGAAAGCACAATAAGCGTCGTAAATAAATACTTTATATATTTCATTGCTTACTGTCCTCCCCTTCATCTAATTTATTTTCTGCTTACTTCACATTAATCCTTAACTAAAAAAACTGTTTCTTATTTTACCATTATAACAACATACACCCAAATACAAATAAGCAAGTATTAAAATTCACTAAACTTCAATACTTGCTTAATAATTAAAATACATATAACTTTTTGTTTTTATTCTAAGAATTGATTTTGCAATCATCTTGTTTATACAGTGTATTCCAAAGTACAAACAGTACGATTAAGATGATAAAACTAAGTAAAATCACATTGTGTATTGGTAAATGAATAAATACGATTGTTAAACCATAAACCGTACCCATAATTGTAGAGCCGATAGAATTACCTAAACTTTTTGTTAATGTATATAATGACATCATGCGCTTCATATTCTGTGGAGAGGTTTCTTCTTGAGTTATAACACTATCTTTCGTATAAACTGTTCCAAAACTAATACCAGCCAGCAATAAACTAAACGCTATAAATATTGGTGTTTTTGTACCTACAAATATAAAAATGCCACATATTGTTAATAATGTAAAAGCAAATATATACAAGCCTTTTCTAGACATTTTTGCTTCTAACCTACTTAAATTGAAATTTAACACTAACCAAGCAAAGGAAATTGGAAAAATAACAAATCCACTCTGTAATGGTGATAGTCCGAGTTCTTCTTGAAGATATATCGGCATATATAAATTATATCCCATCAATATCATTGCATATAAAAAATCTGTGATAAAAACAAGTATAATTGTTTTGTTAAATTCTTTAACAGGGAAAAAGGGAGCCGCTACGCCCTTTTCATTTTTAATTAAAATCATACCCATGATAATCGCCACAATAAACGAAATACAATTTAAATACCAATGACTGCTATTCATTACTGTAAACATTAAAAAGAAAACAAACAGATAAAATAACATAAGCCCTTTAATATCTAATTTATGTGAAGTTGTTGTTTGTTCATGTTCAAAATGAAATGTAAATACCACCAACAACATCGCAATGATAGCGATAGGTATATTGACAAAGAATAACCAATGCCATGTAGCAAATTCTAAAATCCCACCACCTAGGACCGGACCTATGATACTTGATATACCCCACACACTACCCACAATCCCCATAATTTTATATCTTAGTGGAATTGCAAAAGCAAGCTTTGGAACTATTTGACTCAAAGCCATCATTATTCCTGCACCTAATCCTTGAATAAAGCGCGAGATAATTAATATATCAAATGTACTACTTATACCTGAAAAAAAGCTTCCAATCGTAAAAAAGACTAATCCTAATAGTGTTATGTATATGATTTTAGTACGGTCCAACAACTCACCTACAATTGGATTAGCAATTACAATTGCTATAAAATAAACTGAAAATATGAGTGATATTGAACCAGTCACATTTAAATCTTCTTTTATAGTAGGCAATGCTAATGAAACGATTGATGTTTCAATTGCAGACATAAACATAATTAATATTAATGCAACAACAACACCAAATGTTTTTATATTCATAATTAATCTCCTAACACGATACTTTCATTATCAATTATTACTAAATCACTAATTGTACCTAAGTTCAATAGGTTTGCTGTAAATTAGTTCTTTTGTCCTATAAAAAGCATTAAAAAGAAAGCGAGAATTCTAATCAAATGAATTTTTTTGATTTACTTCTCGCTCCCTTATTTGAGTGTATTTTTTTAATCCTATTAATTCTGCAAAGTAATCATACTTTACATTTAAACGGTCCATCTATTCAATGATTACATAAAATATAAAATAGCTATAAAGTGAAAAACAGAAGCTATTAAAATAAATAAATGCCAAATCATATGGAAATAAGGACGATCTTTTTGCGCATAAAACCAAGCGCCTATTGTATATGCTATGCCACCCAATAGTATAAATAACATAAACTTCAAACTAGTATCGAAAATAATTGTGGGCAAAAATATTACGCCAATCCATCCCATCACTAAGTACATCGTTAAGCTAAGCTTATGATTGACATGTTTAGCTAATGATTTATAGAGTATGCCCCAAAGTGTTATACCCCATAAAACGATCATTGCTGTCCAGCCTATCCAACCACCTACTAATACTAGACACACTGGTGTATAAGTTCCAGCAATGGCAATATAAATCATACTATGATCAATGATTCTAAGTATAAATTTATGTGAAGAGTAATTAGGCATTGTATGATAGACCGTTGAAGATAGAAACATTAAAAAGATACTTATTACATATATAGAAACACTAAAAGAGCCTAAAACACCATGTGCAAAATAACTTTGTAATGCCGCATATGGTAATGCGCATAAAGTGACAAAGGCAGCTACACCATGTGACACTGCATTACCAATTTCTTCTCCGAAAGTTAATGGTATGATATTTTTAAATGATTTAGTGACTTTATTGCTTTTAATCTCTAATGGTTTAGTCATTAGTGTAATCACCTTTTCTTAGATCCTATTTAAACGTTTTAAATCAGCTGTAGCAGTTTCAACACTATCTTTGCCCTCTTTATTTTTTAATGGTGAAAACTCTTCATCCCTCGGCACTTGTAATGTTATAAAACTGTCCGCATATTGGAAGATATCAAAATAAAATAATTCAAATTTTAAAGCAGGATTTTCAATAACGCCAAAGTCATCGTCCAATTGTTTAAGCTGTTTTACTGCCAAATGATATGGCAAATGATTATCTACAGCTGTGTTAATAAATTGTAATTTAAACATATGTATACCAATGTTTGCATTATTTAATTGATTTGCAGTTTCCGCTTCTAATTCTGAGTATTCAAGCACCGTATCTTTATCCTCATTTGTAACTAATCTTCCGACGCTTTCTCCTTGCTTGGGTTGAATCGATTTCGTTGTAATATCCATACTATTTTGGAAAGTATAACCTGCAAAAAATAAGTCTAAGACTTTTACCAAAACATTATCAATGTTATTTAAAAAGATATATTCAACACCATTTTCTGTCATATTTTCAAGATATCCTGCTTTTTTGAGTGATTTAAATACGCCACCATTACCGTTTGGGGTTTCTAAAATAGAACTATCAACATCTAAAATAAGTTTGCCTTCTTCAGATAATGCGACGATATTATCTTGGATAAAGAAGTGTACATGATCTTTGTCATATCCAAAATAATTTTTTTCTTCAAAAAACAACTGAGTTTGACTATCATTTATTTTACTTGTCATGATGTACCAATCTACATAAACACCCGTTTTTTCTTTCAATTCTAATAATTGACGTGCTTGTAGTTCAAATAAGCTCACACCTTCAATCTCAAATGCGCCTTTAGGTCCTTTGTATCCTAAACGTGTGCCTTGTCCACCTGCCATTAAGACTACTGCAAATCTGCCTTTTTTAATTGCTTCAATGCCAACATCTTCAAATTGTTTAACTTCTTCATCTGAAAAATTTTCTTTTATATCGTATTTCACTTCATTTACTGAAGATATATCGTCTATCATTTGTTTATTTAAATACAAATCACGATATAAATCTTGAATGTAAGCTAAATCTAATTTATCAACTTGACTCGCTAATTGTTCTTTTTCATTATTACTCATTAATTTTTCAAATTCTATTAGATGTTCTTGGTTAAACTTTGCTAACTCTTTCTTATCTAACATGTTCTCTCTCCTTTATATTCAAAATAGATAAAAATAATATCTTATATCTAATAGGAATATATAATTTCACTATATGCACTTTATATTATTACAATTATAATCACAACCATAATCACTAAAAATTTAAAAAGAGATTATTAAAAAATGATTTGAATAATACGTAAAGCGCACCTATTGAAAGCGCGCCTGCTAACGATAAGTCTACTAAACCACCCGTTTTAAAAACTAAGGGGAATTTAATCGTTAACGGTATTGGATATAATAATTTTACACCCCTAGGTGTTAACATATCTAGTATAACATGTGAAAGCAAACCAAGGATAATTGAAACTAAATAATACTCTGGTGTTTGAATAAAATATAAAAGGATGCTAATTATAGAAAGGAATAATAACGAGTGTGTAAAAGTCCTATGACCAAACAGTATACGAACTAAAAAACTCAATACTTTGAAACGCCTTCCAACCTTGCTTTGTGTATGACAAATATCAGGTAATAAGCTTGATATAACTGCAAGCGTCATAATTGTAATCGATGTAAATAAATCTGTTTGATAATAATCTATCGTTAATGCGCCTACTAATAAACCGCATGATGTGTGAGTTTTACCTGTCATGTTCATTGCCCCTTTTCTCGGCTAAATTTTACCATAAAATTATAGATAACGCGAACATACTTTCGGAAATAAAATAGTATGACATAATAACTAAAAGTATCACACAATCACTTGAAAACGATTACTTTTTATTGTATGCTATAGCTATAAATAATTTAAAGGATGTGTTCGCGATATGGCAATGACAGTAAAAAAAGATAACAATGAAGTAAGAATTCAATGGAGAGTCGCTGATATTAAGATTCCAACAAGTGAAATTAAAAATGTTTCACAAGATCAAAATATCCATGCAGTTCCAAAATTAGATAGAGAAAAAGTTTCACGTATTGGTTCTACATTTGGAAAAACAAATCGTGTTATCATTGATACTGATAATCATGAATACATTATTTACACGCAAAATGATCAAAAAGTTTATAATGAAATTACAAAATAATAATCACTAAAAGTTTAATTTAATGAACCTAATTGATTATAAAAAGAAGTGAAATTCTGATAAATTGAATTTCACTTCTTTTTAGTTATGCAGAGAAAGTGAATATTGAACAATGGCTTTCAATAATATAAAGATCCAGTTAAATGCTATACTAAAAATATCAATTAGAAAGTAGGTGGATAACATGTATGTTGTTACTAATAGAATAGATGTTAAGAAAGGGTTTGCTGAAAAACTAGCACCAAAATTTACACAAGGTGGAAAAATTCAAGATTTAGATGGCTTTCATCATATTGAAGTGTGGTTAATAGATGACGAAGCAGATTACGATCAAATGTATGTTAATACTTGGTGGGAAAATGAAGCAGCTTTCAATGGTTGGCTAAAAAGTGATGCTTTTAAAGAAGCGCATAGTCAAAACAATACTTCCCAACAAGATGAACCATCCCCTATTTTAGGAAATAAAATTGTAAAAGCTACTGTTTTAACAGAACTTCACTAATTTAATTAAAAAACACACATTTACAAATATAAGAAATGACTTAAAGGCAGGTTCCCTTAAAAAATTTCAAATATGAGTTCATGTGTGTTTTATTTTATTTAATTAAAATAAAGATGTGCCATTAAAGCAATAATTGGCAAAGCAATGATTGTTCTGATCAAGAAAATAACAAATAATTTAAAAATACTAACTGGTATTTTAGATCCTAAAATGACGCCACCCACTTCAGATAAATAAATCAACTGCGTAATACTCAAAGCACCAATGACAAACAATGTGATGTCATTGCCCACGCCTTCAATTAAAATAGAAGGCAAGAACATGTCAGCAAAACCTATTAAAACTGTTTCTGAAGCCTGTGTAGCTTCTGGAATTTGCAATAAATCTAAATAAGGTACAAAAGGTTTACCAATAATTGCAAATATTGGAGTATAAGTCGCAATAACTGTAGCCAATGTTCCAACACTCATTACAACTGGTAATATAACGAACCACATATCTATAACAGTTTTAAAACCAGATTTAAAGAACAATTTGAATCCTGGCGCTTTAATTCCTGTTTCTGTAGCCATATCAAAACCATGTCTCAAAGCAGTTTTATTTTCAGGTAGCTTCTCAGTTCTCATTTCTTCAGATACTTCTTTGGAATATTCATCTTTAATCGTACTCAATGGCCATATTCTAGGTAAAATCAAGGCACATACAATACATGATATGATAACTGATAAATAAAAATAAAAGAAATGATTTTGCATATGTACTGTTTCTGCAACAACAATTGCAAATGTTAATGATACTACACTGAAAGTCGTGGCTATCACTGTCGCTTCACGTCTAGAATAAAATCCACCTTCATACTGCCTACTTGTTATTAAGACCCCAACTGTCCCATCGCCAATAAATGATGCTAAATTATCTACTGTTGAACGTCCTGGCAGCGTAAATAATGGTCGCATGATTGGTCTGAAAATCGGTCCTAATAATTCTAATAGACCATATTCCATTAACAAAGGTAAAAAGAGTGCCGCAAAGAAAAACACAGATACAAGCGTTGGTAATAAACTTTCGAACACTAAACCACCAGTATCAGCTGAATAAATTGCTTTTGAGCCCATTTTCAAATATGTCATCCAGACAAAAATAACGGCTAAAACCCTTAAAATAAGCCAGACAAATTTTACATTAAATGCGTTATTCATTAATCCTTCAGGTTTCAATTTATTTTTCAATACCGTCGAACAGACGATAGATAAAACACCTGAAATAGTAATTATTATTACAATAATCAATGGCATCGCATCACCTAATAAATCTTTTAATAGACCTGCTAAAAATGCCACTGGTAAGGTCGTTTGCTTTTCACCATCTTCAGTCACGGTTATAGGAATCAAAAATAGAATAATCCCCAAAATTGACATCAAAATGAATTTTAATCTTCCCTTGATAATTTGTGCTTTACTATAATCGTCCATTTCGTTCACCCCTTAGGTGTGTATATATTTTCATAAACACTTTAAAAAGCAACAGCAATAATTATAACCTATTTTGTATAAATATGTAAATCAAATTTTTATGTCTTTTTAATGTCATTTCTCTTTATAGCTAATAAAAGGGAGTGGGACAGAAATCTAATTTTATTAAATAGATTTCGCCGTCCCACCCCGACAAGGTTGACTAGAATTGAAAAGCCTTAATCTAAAGCGCATTTTCGGTTCAGCCATTTTATGTCAATATAAAGTGAGGTTGGTCTGAATACATAATGTCTTAGCCTCTACTTTAAATGAAAGCGCTTTCGTTTTCAATCTTTTATATATTAAATTTATAATTTCCTCAATAAAAATAGAAAATATGGTACACCAACAATCGCGACAATGACCCCAACAGGAATATCAATTGGTGGGTGAATACCTCTTGCTAGACTGTCGCTTATCATTAAAATTAAAGCACCTAATAAGCCAGACATAAGTGTAATATGCTTATGTTTATGACCAACTAACTGTCTAGCTATGTGAGGTGCAATGAGACCTAAAAAGCTCAGTCCACCAACTACTGATATTGAAGCACCTGCTAAAATGACAGCTAAAAATAAAAGGATTGCTTTTACCTTTTTCACCTTTGCCCCTAGTGCAATTGCTATATCATCACCTAATGTCAAAATATCTAGTTGATGACAATAATAAAATATCACCGGTAACGCAACAATAAACCAAGGTAATATCACCCACACATTTGACATACTATGACCATATAGGCTACCTGTTAGCCAGACTAATGCCGTGTTAGCGTCAAGCGGGTTACGTATGAGCATATATTGTACAATTGCTGTACATATTGCACCTATTGCTAAACCAATTAATGCTAACTTAGAACCTTTTACATTAAATCTTGATATTAATATAGTTAAAATCAAACTTATAATTAATGCACCTGCAAATGATCCAAATGGTAATATGAATAAAGGTGCTGATGGAAATAGCATGATAATTGTAACGGCAGATAAACTTGCACCTTTGGTAATACCTATCACATCAGGAGAAGCCAGAGCATTTCTAACGACGCCTTGTATCAATGCACCGGAAATAGCAAGGCTACTACCTACAATTAATGCCAAAAACATTCTTGGTGCTCTATATTCGCTAATTATAAAATTATTTTGTGTAAAAAGGCTTTTTACCGCTTCAAACGGATTGATTAACACAGCACCTATTGAAAGGGACGCAATTGACGCAATCAATAACAATACTGTAACTAACGAATAGCGAAATATGAATGGACGCTTCATAGCCTTCTCACCCCTTTTATTGTAAATGCTAAGAAATAAAAAGCACCTATAAATGACGTTACTATACCTACAGGTGATTCAAAAGGAAAGGCAATCAATCTACTTAAAACGTCAGATAATAATAATAAGTTTGCGCCGATAATCATCGTTAAAGGCACCATTAATCTATAATCTGTTTTAATATAGTGCTTAACAATATGTGGCACTATCAGTCCTACAAAACCAATTGGACCTGCGATTGAAACAGAAGTACCTGCCAATACAATGACTAAGATACCAATGATTATTCTTATCAATTTAACATTTTGACCTAACGACGTGGCCAAATCCTCACCTAATTCCATGATTGTCAATTGTTTAGCTATGATAACTGTACAGATAAATGCAAGTATCAACCATGGTAAGATACCTAATACTTGTGTCCATGTAATCGAGGATAAAGATCCTACTAACCAAAACATCACTGTTGATGTTGCATCTTCATTTAATAAGATAATACCCTGTGTCATACTTGAAAAAAATAAATGGATTGCCATTCCGGCAAGCGCTAACTTAATTGGAGTCATCCCTCTTGTTGAGCCAGATAAAGCGTAGACAGTTAGACCACCTATAAAGGCACCTATAAAAGCTAATATCGTTGCATAATATGACAACGATGGCACAAGCATAGTAATCAATACAATCACGAAAGAAGCACCTGAATTCACGCCAAATATCTGAGGAGAAGCCAAAGGATTTCTAGTCATCGCTTGCATTAACAATCCTGCTAACCCTAGCGCTGCACCTATGAATAAACCAGCTAACATTCTTGGTATTCTTACATTATGTATTAAAAAAGTTTGTTTTGTATGTGAATGCGCAAAAAAATAATCATTAAAGTCATTGAAAGTAATATGAGAGGCGCCTACACTTAAATTAAAATAAATAATGACAAAAAGCGCACACACACTCACTATAAATGTGAGTGCTGTGCGTTTGTTATTTTTCTTGTCTTCATTTTTGGTTTGGTTAATGCTATTAGACTTAGTCATTTACCGTTCACCTTACTTTTATTGTTTATCATTTTTTTCATCTTTTGAAATCTCTACTAATTGTTTAGCAATCTCTTCAGAAGAAATGATACCTCTTGCACGAGCCCAAGTATTTCTATCTACAACAGCAATTCTATCATTTTTAACAGCATCTAAACTTTGCCAAACTGGCTCTTCTTCTTGCTTTTTCAAGTTTGGATCAGTTTTTCCTTTGTCCACCATGATAAACATGCGTCCTGGATTAATGTCTGAAAGCACTTCTGAATTTAGTTGTAAGTATGGTCCTTTTAAATACTTGGATAGGTTATCTGTTTCAGTTTTATTAAGCGCATTGTTAAAACCTAATTCTTTTAATAATTCACCTACATATGTGTTTTCTGGATGTGCAAGCAAACCAGATTTGGCAATTACTGTAGCTAATACTGGTTGAGATTTGTCCATTGTT
This sequence comes from Staphylococcus sp. GDH8C109P, assembly GCF_017893405.1. Taxonomy (NCBI): domain Bacteria; kingdom Bacillati; phylum Bacillota; class Bacilli; order Caryophanales; family Staphylococcaceae; genus Staphylococcus; species Staphylococcus sp. GDH8C109P. The sequence goes on from NZ_JAESMX010000035.1 coordinate 11,545, forward strand.
ATTTCTTTCTTATATTTATCCATTAACTCATTATGTTCTTTTAATCTTTCTTTTCCTTTATCTTCTTCACCTGTAGCTTTAGCAATTGTTTTAAATGCCTCTAGATTGTCTTTATAATCACTATCAAAGCTTGGTAACATGATCGTAGGGGCAATTTTTTCTAAATCTTTTTGTATGCCTTTATGTCTGTTACTATCTGCGATAATTAAATCTGGTTTCTGATTACTAATTTCTTCCAGGTTTGGTTGTTTACGTGCACCTACTGATTGATAATCACCTATTTTTTCACGTATCGGTGCTAAAATTCTATCTTTTTTACCATCATCAGCGACACCAACCGGTTTAATATCCAATGCTGCTAAAGCATCAACAAATGAAAACTCCAGTGCAACTACACGTTTAGGTTTTTTATCAATGTTAGTTGTTCCTCCATCATGCTCAATCGTTGTGCCGTTTTTACTTTTGTCGTCATTTTTAGATTGGTCAGAACCATTATCACTAACTTTACCACAAGCCGCTAACAGGATAAGCGTTAATGTGATTAATAATAGACCCATCCATTTAGATCTTTGCTTCATCGTTTTCACTCCTTAGATATGTATCATTACACATCTAATTTTATTGATAACGATTCTCAATGTCAATAATTTTTTTATTAAAATTTGATAAAAATCAAATTTTATTCAATATTCTCATATTTTTGATATAACACATTTTTTCAATAACATCATCACTCTGATAATCTTTGGCTAAATTAGGTACAAACATACTTTGTGCTAAAGCTTTGTAACCTAAACTGAACTGTATTTTATCTCCGATATGATAATGATCGTTATTTAATAAATTTATCATAAGGTGATCACTCGTCGCACCCAAAACTTTCACTTGATGATGTAATGGTTTAATGTCATTGACGTCTGTGTCTAAATTTCCTATATCTACAATTGCTTGTAAATAGTGTTGCCCATCATTCACGTTAATACGTGGTTTGATTTCAACAATTTCTGTTTCTAAAATGATGGCATTTTGATATAAAGTAGCAAATTGGTTATTTGTAGTCGTTTCAATTCCTCTAAACAAAGTTTCTCCAACCCTTAATTCGTTAATTTTTCCTAAATCGTTATAAAGCATTTGTAGTAGCATACTAGAATTGCCACCTGAGATTATTTCAAATTTCATATGTGTTTCTTTCTCGATTAAAGTTATAAACTGATTGATCATTTCAACGTCCTCTTCGGTTGGCGCAATATCATTAAAACACATAAAATTAAAAGCCAATCCTTTGAGGCATATATGATGCATGTTAATAATTTCTCTAATATAAGCAATTACGTCGTAAGTCAGCACACCTTCTCTAGCATCTTTCCAATCAACCATTAATAATATTTTATGTTTCACATCATAATTACTTGCGATTTCATTGATTTGTCGTATTGTTTCTAATTCAGTTTGAATGCTCATGTCAACGTGGCGTACTACATTTTCTAATTCATCATGGTTACTATTTCTAATTAATGTATAAGATATGGCTTCATCTGTACTTTTTAGAATATTACTGATCCTTGCATCTGCAACATGTGTAATGCCAATACTTTTCAACATTTCAACGATTGTTTTATCACCTGCCACACATTTAATCACAGGTGTAAAAGCAATGTGATGTTGTTTTAAAAGTGTGTTTAATGTCATGGCGTTGTATTTAATTTTAGAAAGATTTATGTTGATTTTTGCCATAATTACACCTCATTACTTAAAGGATTATCTAAATCTATAGTTAAATAATTTTTAACTTTACCTTCCATTCGCATACGTAACAATGCTTTCACATTTATTTTAGCGCCAAATAAGATTTGTCGTAGTATGTGTGCATGTGCTTTTTTAGAATCAATGGATTGTTCAACTGCTTCACGTACAAGGTCAAATAGTTCGTCTGCTTCAATACCATCATATTGCGTGAAATGATGTATTAATTCTGAAATTTGATTTTGAATGACAGCATGTTGAAATTTTGCAATGACCGCTTCAATATTCTCAACGATTAAACTTTTATTAGTTACATTAATGTTAGGTAATTGAGCTTTTAACGTATTTAAGTCAATTCTTGAGCCTCCTAAATCTCTGATCATAAACTTCATTTTAAAATCATGGTTCAAATTAACAATTGTGTTTTGCATGTGTGCTTCTAAAGCAACCCCGTAATCTTGAATGTAGGCTATTAATGGTTTTATAAGTGTTAATGCATAATTACTAATAAATTTTTTAATTGTCTCTTTGGTTAATTTTAGACCAAGCCATTCTATATAACTATCGACGATGATTTGATTATCGACAGGATTTCTATTGACCAAACTTCCCGTTACTATCGTGAGGCCAGTGTTTGAAATTTGTGGCTGATAACGCACAATACAAGCTAATTGGCGTGCGATATCTTCATCTGTATCAGCATATATGCCATAGGGTTCCAACGCGACCTTTAATTGAGGATACACATCCATCATATCTTGCAGCTCATAACTTAATTTAGGACCATCAACGGTGGTTACTGATGAAACGGTTCTCACTGCACTTGTCGCCTGTACATTTATTGGTAATTTGACATGAAATGGTTTATTGAGTAGCTCCATTGTTCTGAAAGACAGTGTTGCTTTAGACTCTATTTCAAACGGTGTCGCTAAAAGACGTTGTGTTTCTATCCAATGTCCAAATTGTTGTGGAATAACATTTTCATATTGCCATGGGTGTACCAATATAATTCGATAATCTGCTAAATCTAAATCGTGTGAATCTAGAAATGCTTTTATTTTAACTTTATATTCAGGAATGACTTGATTGATGATATATTGTTCATCGTCTTCCATCGCAGTTGCTATACAAAATTGTTTATGGACAAGCATGATTTTCAACGGAATAATTTTTTCAAATTCAGGCGCATATAATTTAACTTCTTCATTCGTTAAGGGTAGCTTTGTTTTAGTTAAAGGATGTGTTGGATGCCCCTCCACTACAAGGCTTTCAGAATAAATCAAATCATTAACATCATTATCTTCTTTCATATGCTGGAGCCAAGTAAAAAAGTTGATCGTCATTGGCATTCTTGAAAAATTCAAACTGTCACGAATGTTTGATTGTCTATAATTAAAATTTTCATAACTCATCGCTAGACCTTCTCGGCTTGATTGTAACTCTGCTGTTAATCTAGTACTAATAGGGATATCAAATTGATTTGTTAATAATTCAAGCAATTGTTCCAAAGATTCAATATTAAAACTCGTGTCACCTTTAATATAACGTATCTCACCTTCAAAGACGTAACGCATTAAAGGACTCTTTCTTATATAGTTAACATTTAATGCTTGTCCTTTGTATTGAAGTTCTAGGCATTTATCAAAAGACTTAAAGAACATTTTCTCAGGAAAAATATGTTCTTTAAGAATCGCATTAAACATGCGATATTGAATATTTAAATCTGCTAATTTCCATATATGATGCATCATACAACATTGCCTCCATTTGTTCTTTGTCTGTTAATCATGCCAAATATTAATGCAATCGTTAAGGTACTTAATCCCATAATAATGAAGGTTTCTATAATACCTATGTATTCGGTTAAAAAGCTCATGATCATGGCACCTAATGGAATCATTCCTCTATCCATCATTACAACACTTAGTATTTTCCCTCGATGTTCTGGTTTAACACGATGTTGAAAATAAATCCTATTAGTGGTACGCATCCATTGACTGAACAGACCAATTAAAAAAACTGAAATAAAAAATAAAATAATATTCTGGCTAATACTACCTAATAAAGAAACGCCAAATAATATCGAACTATAATAATACATCTTCACCATAGAGATGTTTTCTAGTAAATTAGGTAAAATCATCGTCGCAATAATACCACCTATTGCACAACATGTCATTGCTGTCCCAAACATCGTTACTTGTTCAGGGAATGTTTTATCTGTTAAAACTGGTAATAATGAAGTATATGTAAAACCACTAGCCATTATAATCAAAGATGTTACAAATATCCTAGTGCCAACACTATTATCTTTAAAATATTCAAACACAAATTTCATACTCATTTGTGTTTCTGTTTCACCATCCCTCGGTTGTTCAATTTTAAGAGGTAAGCATAGCATTAAGGATATTAAGTAACATACCGCTTGTATACTGAAACTTATTTCTGCGTTATAGCTCGCCATTACTAAACCTGCTATAGCCGGACCTATAGATCTACAAATATTAATAATAAATGAATGGTACGAAACAACCTGTGTTGTTGTTAAACGTTTCGTCAAATCTGGTAGTACAGATTGACGTACTGGTGTTTCTATTGCACTCATAATACCTCTACCCAATGAATATAATAAAAATACTACAATCGGTATATCCCATCCTTGAAAGATTAAGACACACAATAAAGTGGTAAGTAAGAAAGAAGAAGAGATTGTTATTTTCAATAATTTCCCTCTATTACATCGATCTGCTAGTGCACCAGCCCATACACTAATGAGTAAAATAGGCACAAGACGGAAAAAATTAATGAGTCCAAGATGAATTGCGTTATGATATAACGTATACACGTACCAATTTAAAGTGATATGTCCAATCCAATTTCCTAAAAATAATAGGAACGAACTTGGAAAAAAATACTTTGCCATATTTTCACCTGACTTTTTTAATTGATAATAATTATCATTATCGATATTATGGATTATACAAATATCTTATACTTTTGTAAAATAATTTTTAGAGGTGCTTTATGAATTCAAAAAGTATTAACAACAATTTATTAAATAATATTAACAATGACGAACAACGTGCATTTGAATATTTATCATCAATCAATGAACAATGGGCAAAATTGTTCCTAAATATGCTTTTAGATAGTCGAGATAAAATATCTCAAAGATTAATTTCTTCATTACATAGGGAAAATTTAGTAGAAAGTCGGAGCCGCAGTAAGATTATTTCTAATCAAGATTTGAACATTGAACACTTACCAGCAAATAGTAAATTGCTATCCATTGCATTTCCTGAACTTAATAAGACACTATATGCAACTATAACAGGACAACATGCATTTGATCGCTTAGATGTTCAAGGGCCATTTTATATTGCACACAATGGCAGTTACAATAGAGTACAACATCCAAATGAAATATTAAACATCATTTTAACAATATCACCAGAACTTGATAATGAAGCTAGCACACAATTTTATGAAGATTTGAACAACAGTGTCACAAATATGGCAATTGCATTAAGCTATCAAGCACACACATTAGAGAACAATAAAAACAGTTTATATGATTTAATTATAAATTCAGAAGATAGTTATTTGAGTTCTGAACAGTTTGTTATTGAAGGTCACCCAATTCATCCAGGCGCAAAATTACGTAAAGGAATGACACCAGAAACTGTAATTAATTACTCAGCGGAATTTGGTAATGCCATATCCTTACAATTTATTTTAATACATAAATCAATAGCAAAAGCTCAAACCTATATTGAAAAAGAAAATGATTTACTCTTTCGATTGTTTGAAGGATTAGAAACAGCTGTAATAAATCATGTTGGCCGTGATCAAGTAAATCAATATTACGTAATGGTCGTACACCCATGGCAATACGACAAAATATTATTACAGGAGTATAAAGAAGAGTTAAAAAACAAGAAAGTGATGCCAATTCATTATCAACAATCATATTACGCGGGGCTATCATTTAGAACTTTAATGCCCAAATATCCTGAAAAATTACCTCATATTAAGTTATCAACTAATGTTCATATTACGGGTGAGATTAGAACATTATCTGAACAAACTACAATAAATGGGCCACAGGTGACACATATTCTTAATGATATTAAACAAAATGATTCATTATTTAAACATATAAACGCTGATACAATTGATGAGCTTGCTGGTATTCATTTCTATAACTCATTGGATGACCCATCTATCAGAACAAATAGAAGCGAACAACTAGGTACATTATTTAGAACCAATATTTACCAATTGATCAAAAATGATGCTACACCTCTCATCCCATCAGCTTTAGTTGCTTCAACGATATATAATGATGAACCATTAATTGTCTCGTTAATTAGCAAATATAAAGAAAAAAATAAGTTCTCGACCTTTGAAATAGCTGCTTTATCTTGGATACAACAATACAGTCAAGCCTTAATAGATATCACGATGCCACTGTATGTGAAATACGGTATCGCCCTTGAAGCGCATTTACAAAATTCAATCGCTACATTTACCGAGGATGGCCTTTTAGATACACTTTATATACGTGATTTTGAGGGGTTACGTATAGATCAAATACACTTAAATAAGATGGGCTATAGTACTGCACATTTTCATGAAAAATCTTTAATTTTATCTGATCAACCTCAAACAGTATTCAATAAAGTTTTTTACTCAAGTATTCAAAATCATCTCGGTGAATTAATTGTCAGTATTACAAAATCAAGTGAGCATTCTAATTTTGAAACACAACTTTGGCAATTAATTCGTGATATATTAATTGCTAAATTAAAAGTTATTGCAAATGATATAGATGACCAACAACGCATAGAAAATATTAAATCAATTCTATTGGCACCAAAAATTGATTATAAATGTGTTACAACCATGCGCCTCACAGATGAAGCGGATTATTATACCTATATCAAGGTTAGCAATCCATTATACCAGGAATAAAAATACGCTATATGAACGTACAAAAAAACTACCGGTAAAGTAATTACTTTGCCGGTAGTTTTTTATTAAATGTTATTGTAGGCCTTTATTTTCGTTGCTTGAATCTTGGTTCTTTTCATTTTTTTGTGACCATTCTTTTCTAGTCATCACGTCTTCAACACGCATATTCACTTCTACAACTTCAAGACCAGTAATATATTTAACTTGTTCTTTTACTAAGTCTGTCACTTTGCGGAAGATTTTAGGTGCAGATTCACCATATTCTAAAATAACTTTTAAATCAACTGCCGCTTGTTTTTCGCCTACTTCTACACTAACACCTTGTGTTACATTGTTACTGCTACCAAATGAGCTAGAAATGTTATCAACGAAACCGCCTTTCATTTCTAAAATACCATTTACTTCACGTGCAGCAATACCTGCAATTTTTTCAATAACTTCATCTGAGAAAGTTAACTTATTATTGAATTCTGGTTCTTGTTTCTGATGTTGTTGTTGCTGTTGTTGTTCTTGCTCTTTTTCATTTACTCCAGTTTGATTATCATATGCTTGTTTTGCTTTATTATTATCTACTGCCATAATTAATTCTCCTTTTTTATATAAGATTTTAAAATACTTAATTTACTATTTTAAATTAATTAACTCCATCGATTTAAGAAATTCAAAAAATCTTGCTTACGGTCTTTAGTATACCCAATACCAATACCAATTAAACATAAAACAATAATTAAAATTGTACTCCAGAAACCTAACGTTAAAAATAAGATAGCGATAATTAGAAATGCTAAAAATCCAATTATTCTCCATTTAAATGTTTTGAAAAAATCAACAACTTCTTGTGTAGAATCTTGTCTTTGTTGGTTATTATTGTTAGCCATGATAACCCTCCCTTACAACACACGTTTGCCTGAGGCTTTTTGATCTCTAACATTAACCTCTAATTTTGAAACTGGTAATTCTGTGAAATGCTCAACATTTTGTTTAATGTCATTTCTTATTTCTTCTGTCAATGAACCAACTTGAACATCACCTGGAACAAAGAAATCCGCTTTTAAAGCAATATGCGATTTCTTTTTCTTGTTATATAGTTTCGCTATAACATTTGGTTGACGAATTTGATCATATTTTACAAGCGTATCGTATGCAGATTTTTCAACCGCTTTTCTTGATACATAAATATGTCCATCTTCATAGTCTTTATAAAGACCAGGTTTTCTGTACGTAGGTTTAAACAAGCTAAATACAAGTATTAGACCTATTAAAATCAGTAGGGCTGCTAAGCCAATAAGCGTCGGTTCAAACCAATTAAATTGCTTGAAGTAGTCTTGATACTCACTAATTCTAGAATCTTTGATATACATAAATAGTAAAAAACCAACGATGACTACGATTAATAGACCTAGTATAAAATTTTTAATTCGCTTCACCTCGTATGACACCTCCTATAGTTAAATTATATGTATATGTCATACATCTTTATACCCCGTTAAATAAAAGTAAAAACATTTTAAATTGAAATTATAATGTATTTGGTAAAATAATTTTAATTACTATCGTGATGCGTTTGTGATTGGATATTTTTTTCATGCTCTTGACTCGCTTTTCGATATTGTAAATATTTTTCATCTGAAACAAGTAATTTATTGCTAGGTCGTGGTTTTTCAATTGATAATGATTTGAACAACGACCAAATCATAAAGATAATAACGATTGAAAAGGGTAATGCTGCTATGATTAATAAGTTTTGTATTGACTGTGTACCACCTGTATAAATCATAATCATAGCAAATAGCGCTAAAATAACACCCCAACTTACTTTTACTACACCAGATGGATTAATACTACCTTTAGAACTCAACATACCTAGCACATAAGTTGCAGAGTCTGCTGACGTAACAAAGAAAATCATAATTACAATGAGTGTAATAATACTGAGTAAAAATCCTAATGGAAAATGCTCAAGTGTTGCAAATGTTGCAGTTTCAGTTGCCTCTTTAGCAATGTTGGCAATGCCATTTTGCTGTAAATAAATCGCTGACGCTCCGAACACTGCAAAGAATAAAAAACAAACAAGTGCAGGTACAAAAAGTACACCTAAAATAAATTCTTTAATTGTTCTACCTCGAGAAACTCGAGCAATGAATATGCCAACAAAAGGTGCCCAAGAGACCCACCAAGCCCAGTAGAAAATAGTCCACTGTTGCAACCATTGGAATTTCTCTCTACCTGATTGTGGAATACGTAAACTCATGTTAAAGAAATTAGCAATATAATCTCCTAATGAATTAGTAAACGTATTTAAAATGTTTAACGTAGGTCCGACACAAAATAATGCGATCAATACTACAAAAGCTAAAAACATATTAATATTACTTAAGTTTTTAATGCCTTTATCAATACCTGACCAAGCAGACCACGTAAATAACACTGTAGCAATAACAATAATCACAACTTGTGTACCAAAATTAGAAGGTATTTTAAATAAAAAATTTAGACCTTCATTAATCTGTAATGCACCAAATCCAAGTGTCGCAGCAACACCAGTCACTGTGGCGATAATTGCAAGTACATCGATTGCGCCACCTATTGGGCCACGCATCATTTTTTCTCCTAAAATTGGTCTTAATGTAGCACTCACTAGTCCAGGATACCCTTTATGAAAATTGAAATATGCAAACACAAGTCCAACAATTCCGTATACTGCCCACGCATGAATCCCCCAGTGGAAAAATGAGAATTGCATCGCTTCATTGATAGCAGTTTGTGTTCCTGCTTTATGTATCGGTGTTAATGTAAATGCATGACTGATGGGCTCAGCTGTTGTCCAAAATACTAAACCAATCCCCATACCTGCACTAAACAACATTGCAAACCATGATTTTAGTGAAAATTCTGGGTCTTCTCCTTCTTCTCCTAAAGTTATTGTTGAATATCTAGAGAATAATAAATAGATACATACAACTAAAATAGCTAATACTAATAGTAAATAATACCATCCAAAATTTACTGCAATAAAATTGGTAATCGCTTGTGTGACCGATTCTAATTGTTTAGGCGCAATTGCGCCATAAATAACAAATAGCGTACAAATCGTTAGCGCTACCCAAAAAACTACTGTTAATTTTTTAAGACGCATATTAACATGACACTCTCCCTTTACTTTATGTGTCATATATACCCTTACATCGTGGTAATATGCGTGATTTATGAATTTAATTGTATTTAACACTTTAATTTATACATTCTTTATCATAAATTGTGCATATGTTCATAAGTAATAATTTTCGATATTGATATTGTGAGAAACTGTTACTTTGAAAAATCAAAACCACCCGTATAA
>NZ_JAESMX010000036.1:0-741 GCF_017893405.1 Staphylococcus sp. GDH8C109P
TTGGATAAAAAAACCATACGCTATGCGTATGGTGCAGTATGGTTATACCGTTGTATTAAAAATTGCATCTCTACGTGCTAAAATAATATTTGGTCAGCCAACCAAAATAAACAACACGAGGAGATGCAACTTATGTCTTCAGACACAAATAGTTTAGCACATACAAAATGGAATTGTAAGTATCACATTGTCTTCGCTCCTAAATATAGAAGACAAATTATATATGGAAAAATAAAGAAAGATATTGGAATAATATTGCGACAGCTATGCGAAAGAAAAGGCGTAGAAATTATTGAAGCTGAAGCATGTAAAGATCACATTCATATGTTAGTTAGTATTCCGCCAAAATTAAGCGTTTCGCAATTTGTAGGATATTTAAAAGGAAAGAGTAGTTTGTTGATTTTTGATAGACATGCACATTTAAAATATAGATATGGTAATAGAAAATTTTGGTGTAAAGGTTTTTACGTTGATACAGTTGGAAGAAATAAAAAAGTCATAGAAAATTATATTCGTAATCAATTACAAGAGGATATCGTTGCGGAGCAATTAACACTTGTTGAATATATAGATCCTTTTACTGGCGAAGAAACTAAGAAGAAAAAATAAAACAACCCTTTTAAGGGTTGCTGGGAAAGTAGTACATATGGCTGATCTTCTCAGAGCCCTCATCAGGGCTGGTCAGTAACAAAGGCTTATAGCCGAAGAACAAACCACCCGTTATACGGGTGGTTTTGATTT
>NZ_JAESMX010000037.1:0-1376 GCF_017893405.1 Staphylococcus sp. GDH8C109P
CTTGGAATTAATCCAAGTTAAAACCAGCACCAATCGCCACTGAAGTGGCTATCATTATTTCTTTGTTCGTCAAAAGTTTTTCTCCTATCACAAGTAATTTTTTGGTTTGGCAAGCATCGTATTTGCTAGCCACTTCATTCGCTAACGCTCATTTCGTTCTGCAAATACACTTGTTGGGGGTAAACCCCCAATCCCCCTTTTTTGCTAACGCAAAAAGCTAGCCATAGTGGCTAGCTAATTCAAAATTAATTATCATGTTTATGTCTATTGGATCTAACTAAAACATTAATAGTAAATGTATTATCACAAGCAACTTTAAATAGGTTATAATCCATTTCTTCTAAAAGACTTAATAAATCTATATATTCTGTTACGTTTTCACTAATAATAATCTTCTTTATCCTTGAAATAGCTTCATACTTTTCTTCTCTAGTAAGAGCAATATAGTTAGAAATATCAAAGCCATTATAGATTTTTATATCTTTTTCATCATACTGATACTTTTCAGGATTATCCATATGCGTGAAATACCTATACGCTCCACGAACACTTTCAAGTTTAACTGGTTGTGGTGCATTTACCTTCTCAGCAATTTTTGATGCTGCATTTTGAGTAACAGGTCCATCCCAAATTAGTATGACATGCCAATGCTCTTTCTTAATTTCTCCATCAGGATTAACATCTTTATCATGCAAAGGAGATATTGCGAATTGTAAATAAGTTTCTTCAAGTAATTCTGTCCAATTTTCAGGGGCAGATTGTGGATATACAACCATTCCCCACGTTCTTGCTTTAATATATTTTGCCATGGTAAAATAACAGTGTTGAATAAAGATTTTAGAGAACTTAGCTATTTGGGAGCTAGGTTCTTTTTTTATTTTCCACTGTCTCTATCCCCCTTTTTACCTTTTTCAATATAGTAATTATTAATTAACATAGATATCGCTTGAGATTTACTCAATCCCATCTCTTCTGATATATCTTTCAACCTTTCAATCGTTACAGGTGTTAATGTTATTCCAACTTTTTCTCGAGCCATTATAACCCCTCCTTTTTAAATCCTTATTCTGTATTATATAGTATATTATCCATAAAAGTCTAGAGTTTTCATGAATACTTTTGTTAAGTTTTGTGTCTAAAATTGTCAAAAACCCCATAATATCAAGGCTTAAGTCGATTTTTTCACATTGCACATTGCACCCATTGGGGGGGTCGTAGTACCCCCCAATGTCTCTCCTCAAAACAAAAATTCAAAACCAAGCAATCAAAAAAGTGATTGCTAAAATTTCAAAATCAAACCCCACCAAAAAATTACTTGTAATAGAATTTCCTTTTGACTTCACGATATCGAAATCAATGATTTGGATTGGTTGTTA
>NZ_JAESMX010000038.1:0-1305 GCF_017893405.1 Staphylococcus sp. GDH8C109P
AAATACATCCTGAAGAATATCAAGAGAAAGAACAAAAAAATAATCAGAATCATGGCAGAGGTATGAGCAGATAGAAAAAGCCCTTATCATAGTTGATAAAGGCTTAAATAAATACAATCTAGTATTAGTAGTACTAAACAATACAAATATTATACCACGCTTTTATGCCGAGAAAACTTTTTGTTTTAAAGAGTCCTTAAATTAGACTTAAAGCGTCAGCGGTCGATAGCGTCAGCTATTAACCCGACCGACTGACAGCTTTTAGGATTTTTAAGGACGCAAACTTTAAAGCAAAAAGGAAATTGGAATAAAGCAACAAAGGGGGTTGAAGAAAATGAGTAAGAAGAAAAAGATTAATTTAGCAATATCAATTGCTCAAGTAGTAGTTCAGGCGTTAATACTTTATAACACTTATCAGCAATATAAATATTCTAAAAAATATTGAGCTTAATAAAAAATAAAGACTTAGTCTGAATAGACCAAGCTTTTTGTTAGTGTTATATTAATACACAAATAAAATAAAAAAAGAAGTCGCTCACCCCAAACCGACCAAAGTTTTCGTGAACGACAAAACCGTAATAAAATGTAAGAATTATGTTTTATTAATTTGTATATCTAGATATTAAACGATTTAAGTTTATTCTTCAAGATATATATTCGGGTGAGCGACTTCTTAAACAAAATAAGGAGTCGATTTTTTTATGAGTAAAAAAGAGAAAGAGAAATTATCAAATCAAAGTCTAGAACAAGAAAAGTGTAATTTTTCGTTAACCGGTATATCTAATAGCCGGTTAAGTGCACATACTGTGTGCATATCAAAACCAAAAATCAGTTTTGACCGTATGACAATCATTGGGAATTTAAATAAAAATAATGCTCAAAAACTTTCTGAATTCATGAGTGTTGATCCACAAATAAAGCTTTGGGATATGTTACAAACAAAATTTAAAGCTAAGGCACTTCAAGAAAAAGTTTATATTGAATATGACAAAGTGAAAGCAGATAGCAGATAATTGGGATAGACGTAATATGCGAGTTGAATTTAATCCAAATAAATTAACACATGATGAAATGCTATGGTTAAAGAAGAACGTTATTGACTACATAGAAGATAAAGGTTTTACAAGACTTGATTTGGCGTTTGATTTTGAAGATGATTTAAGTGATTACTACGCAATGACTGATAAAACAGTTAAGAAAACAATTTTTTATGGTCGTGATGGTAAACCAGAAACAAAATATTTTGGTGTACGTGATAGTGATAGATTTATAAGAATTTATAACAAGAAACAAGAACGTAAAGAT
>NZ_JAESMX010000004.1:0-386 GCF_017893405.1 Staphylococcus sp. GDH8C109P
TGGCATGGCGAAAATCCGTAGATCTGAAGAGACCTGCGGTTCTTTTTATATAGAGCGTAAATACATTCAATACCTTTTAAAGTATTCTTTGCTGTATTGATACTTTGATACCTTGTCTTTCTTACTTTAATATGACGGTGATCTTGCTCAATGAGGTTATTCAGATATTTCGATGTACAATGACAGTCAGGTTTAAGTTTAAAAGCTTTAATTACTTTAGCCATTGCTACCTTCGTTGAAGGTGCCTGATCTGTAATTACCTTTTGAGGTTTACCAAATTGTTTAATGAGACGTTTGATAAACGCATATGCTGAATGATTATCTCGTTGCTTACGCAACCAAATATCTAATGTATGTCCCTCTGCATCAATGGCACGATATAAATA
>NZ_JAESMX010000004.1:490-790 GCF_017893405.1 Staphylococcus sp. GDH8C109P
TTTACACCACGTTCCCTTAATATTTCAGATATATCACGATAACTCAATGCATATCTTAGATAGTAGCCAACGGCTACAGTGATAACATCCTTGTTAAATTGTTTATATCTGAAATAGTTCATACAGAAGACTCCTTTTTGTTAAAATTATACTATAAATTCAACTTTGCAACAGAACCTTCATATTTATCAGAGCTCGTGCTATAATTATACTAATTTTATAAGGAGGAAAAAATATGGGCATTTTTAGAATTTTTGTAATCAGCACAGTTCATTATCAACCAAACAAAAAATAAGTGGT
>NZ_JAESMX010000005.1:0-6842 GCF_017893405.1 Staphylococcus sp. GDH8C109P
TATTTATTGTCACTTCCGTTGCACGCATAAAACCAACAAGATTTTTATTAATTTTTTTATATTGCATCATTCGGCGAAATCCTTGAGCCATATCTGACAAACGGTTCTGTTGCAAAGTCAGAAAAAATATAACTAATTATCATTTTAACATGGTAGTATTCCCTTAACTGGCCAACATGTGATTAATTTCGTAGCACGGCGAAAATCCGTAGATCTGAAGAGACCTACGGTTCTTTTTATATAGACCATAAATACATTCAATACCTTTGAGTGTATTCTTTGCCGTATTGACGCTTTGATATCTCGTCTTTCTCACTTTAATATGACGGTGATCCTGCTCAATGAGGTTATTAAGATATTTAGATGTACAATGACAGTCGGGATTAAGTTTAAAATCTTTAATCAACTTAGACATTGCCACCTTCGTCGAAGGTGCCTGGTCTGTAATTATCATTTGAGGTTTACCAAATTGTTTAATAAGTCGCTTAATAAACGCATATGCTGAATGATTATCTCGTTTCTTACGTAACCAAATATCCAATGTATGACCATCTGCATCAATGGCACGATATAAATAGCACCATTTTCCTTTTATTTTAATGTATGTCTCATCAACGCGCCATTTATAATAAGCTTTTTTATGCTTTTTCTTCCAAATTTGATACAAAATAGGAGCATATTCTTGAACCCAACGGTAGATCGTTGAATGATGAACGTTAACGCCGCGTTCTCTTAGTATTTCAGATATATCACGATAACTAAGCGCGTATCTTAAGTAATAGCCAACGGCTACAGTTATTACATCTTTATTAAATTGCTTATATCTAAAATAATTCATAGAGAACGCTCCTTTTTTGTTAAAATTATACTATAAAATTAACTTTGCAACAGAACCTTACTTATTATGCTTATGTATGAAGGGGGACTTCGGATAGGAGAAGCATTATCCCTTCGTATTGAAGATATTTCAACATGGGATAACCAGATTAACATCAGGCCAAGAGATCACAATGAAAATGGAGCTTATATTAAACTTAAAAAAGAAAGAACTATTGATGTAAGTAAGGAATTAATGGCATTATATACCGATTACTTAGTACATGAATATGGGGAAGATTTAGATCATGATTATATATTTATTAATCTTAAAGATTCTTATTTTGGCCACCCTCTAAAATATCAAAGTGTATTAGACCTAATAAGAAGACTAGGAAAACGGACAGGGATTACTTTCAATGCTCATATATTACGTCATACGCATGCCACAGAGCTTATTAGAAGTGGATGGGATGCTGCATATGTACAAAAAAGATTAGGGCATGCCCATGTACAAACAACACTTGATACTTATGTTCATCTTTCTGATCAAGATATGAAGAATGAATATAAAAAGTATCTTCAAGGGAGAGAAACATGACAATGAAATTTCCAAGTGTAGCGACTAATCGAAAGCTTATCGCTAGTACAGAGATTAATAAAAAAATAGCTAATATGACAAGTGTTTTAAAAGGTTATTGGGCAGCAGATAGATGGGATATAAGAATTTGTCCACATCCTAGTGCAATTGAGTTAAGTAAGAATCCGTCACTAAGAAATCGTTGGGTAAATTTCGATAAGGTGGAAAATATCTGGTTGAAAACAGAATTAAAATATTTTTATTACCTTCACTTGAATAATGGAGCTTGGAATGCAAAATCCGTTTGGATTAGAAAGGGAACAGTGATAAGCCGGATGATGGGATTTTTAAATTTAAAATATCCTAATATTACATCGATAACCGAAGTGCCTATAAAAAAAGCTCTGACAGAATACCGGACCTACTTAACAGAACAAAAAGTAAAAACTACGACTACTAATTACAAACTTGATGTAAATCAGCAGAAAGTTACTGTACATGCTAATTCCTATTACGTTACTCATCTTAAACAGTTTATGGAATTCTATGAGGACTTCTATTTTGATGGGGAAGAATGGGAAAAAGATGTTTGGAATCGAAGAAAATTATCATTACCGGAAGATAAGGTAAACCCAACATCCTACGAATATACGATCAACTTTAAGGGTTTTGAGAATAATTATTTTAAAGAAATAGTTAAGCGATATTGTAAACTAATGTTAAACATAGCTAGCTTTTCTCACGTAGTAGATATAGCTTCAAAATTAAAAGAGTTTTTTAATTTCATGAACAAAAATTGTGAAGGTATACAAAGGATTCATCAATTAACTAGAAATGAAATTGAGCAATATTTAAATTATATTAATTTAAAAGGTTTAAAACCCAGTACTGTAACTGGACGAATATCTACTTTAGACGTTTTTTTACTACAATTCAAAGGTATGACTGGAAGGATACACCTTCTAAGATCCTTATCTTTCAAGAAGATTACCCTAAAGTGCCGAAGGCACTACCACGTTATATTGATGAACATATACTTGAACAACTAAATGGGAAATTAGATAAATTGGAACCTTATATTGCTACAATGGTTATGGTACTTCAAGAATGCGGAATGCGTATCAGTGAACTTTGTACATTGAAAAAAGGGAGCGTCATAACCGATAAAGAAGGGGATTGCTTTTTAAAGTATTATCAGTGGAAAATGAAGAAAGAGCATATCATTCCTATTTCTAAAGAAATTGCTGCATTGATATTAGTTCAAGAGCAAAGGGTGGCTGATGAACTCGATGATGAATGTATATATGTGTTTCCCCGAAAAGATTGCTCACCATTGAAACAAGATACCTTTAGGGTTAAATTAAATGAACTAGCTTATGAAGAAAAGATAACGGACAGCAACGGAGAAATTTTTCGTTTTCATGCTCATGCCTTTCGGCATACAGTTGGCACTAGAATGATAAATAACGGAGTGCCACAACATATTGTCCAGAAGTTCTTGGGTCACGAATCACCGGAAATGACGGCAAGATATGCACATATTTTTGATGAAACCCTAAAGAAGGAATTTACGAAATTTAAGGAAACCTTAGTAACGAATAACGGTAGCATTCTGGATTTAAGTGAGGAAAATACTGAAGCTGACAATACAGATCTTCAATGGTTTAAAAAGAATATCAATGCACAGGCACTTCCTAATGGCTATTGTCGGTTACCAGTAATTGCAGGACCATGTCCTCACGCAAATGCATGTTTAGATTGTACGAATTTCTGTACAAGTAAACAATTTCTTACTGAACATGAAGAGCACTTAGAGCGAACTAAAGAAATACTAAATAGGGCTAAACAAAACCAATGGCAGCGTCAGGTTGAAACCAATGAACGTGTTAAAAATAGATTAGAACAGATTATTCATTCGTTAAAGGAGACGAATTAAAATGATTAGAAAAGGTAACACAACTGCCATAGTTCAGCTAGCTAAAGACAAGTCGGAGAAAACAAGAATTAGGGTTGAAAAGACAATTTCAGAGATGGCATTGAAAGAAGAGAAGATTAATTTTAATTCCGTTGCACAAAAAGCAAATGTTTCAAAGTCATGGCTTTACAAACAAAAAGATATTAGAACTAGAGTGGAGACATTAAGAGGGATGCAGATAAGTGAGTTAACCCCCCGTAAACCTAGTAAAAGCCCTCGTTCAGAGGACGTATTAATAAAAACCTTAAAAAGCCGTATAAAGGCGTTAGAAGAAGAGAATGAACGGTTAAAGGATCAAGTTCAAAAATTACATGGCAAGCTGTTTTAGCAGATTTGTGTTTCTTGGAATTTATTGGGCACTTTGAATTGGCTACCTAAAATGAAATCGCTAAAACCTTCAATAACTTCAATAGCCCATTTCCCTAAATGTGTTAAGGGGAAATGGGCTTTCTTCTAGTATTGTTGGCATGATCGCAGAAGTGTTTTATGCTCTTAAATAATACTTTTTAATATATTGCAAATACTCATTAGCACTTTTCTGTATCTCTTCGCCCTTCATATCCGAATTAGCACCGTAAAGTACAAACTCTGGTACATATTCAGCATGAATCTATGCACATAAAGATTTGAATGGTGTTAACATCTGGGTTAATGTATGCTTGTTTTTACCCATACTTGTAAATTCACCTTTTTTTACGCCAGCTGATATAGCTAATCCTAATTTTCGATTATAAAATATTCTTTTACCCTTTGATCCGTAAGCCCATCCATATATAATCACTTCATCGATCCATTTTTTTAATAATGAAGGAGAACTATACCAATATAATGGAAATTGAAAAATAATATTATCATGATTTTCAACTAATTCCTGCTCTCTTTTTACATTCATAATAAAATCAGGATACTCTCTATAAAGATCATGAATGGTAATTTCGTTTGAATAAGACGCTGCTTTTTCTACCCAAACTTTATTGATTCGAGAATTTGGCATATCTGGGTGAGAAACGATCACCAATGTTTTCATTGTTTCATCCTTAACATACTCAACTTTCGCACCAATAAAACAGTGTACGAAAGTTGAGTTACTTAAAAGTATTCTATTCTAAGAAATTCAAATTTGCGTGATTCCTAAGCTATTTATTTACAGCTTAAACTATAGAAGATGAACTAAACAATAACTAATCTTTACATAACTAAGTTATTACCCACGCTTTTTTAAACCTAATCCAGCTATTAAGGCAATGAGTATTGCCCCTGTAGCTGCAAGGAACGCATCTGAGTAGGACATAGCGTCCAATATATATAATGGATTTATCGGCTCAGTAGCATCACGTCGAGCGGATAATAATGCTCCAATCATACCTGCTCCAGTTCCTGATCCAAGGTACAAAGCACCTTGGAAAATCCCCATTCCGACACCAACCTTGTCTGCATCGAGTGCACTTACTGCGGCGTTATTTGCGGGAGAATTCGTGAATGCAAAAGCAATCCCTACTCCGAGGACCCCCACGGAAACTAACAGAGGTGAAGCACCAGATGCATAGGTGGACAAGAATAAGGTAGACAGCCCCATCAGAGTCATCCCAGTAATTATCAGACGTTTATCCCCAAATCGATCAGAAAGACGGCCAACGAAGGGAGATAAGATTGCAACAGCCACACCACCTGGCAACAATATCATTCCAGCCTGTCCAGAAGAGAGTCCATTCACCTCAACGACTAGTAATGGGACGAACATAAGAACAGCGAAATAAGCAAACATCGAAAAAAATGCAATTATGACCGTATTGACATAATCCTTGTTATTGAACAGGACAGGTGGTACAAATGGATTTTCTGCGGTAACAATTCTCCAAATAAATCCCACCAAAGCTACAACAGAACCAATTAGGCTAGTTAACGATGAGAACGAAGAAAAACCAGAAGTTTCTCCTTGAGTGATGCCAAAAAGGAGTAATCCTACTGTGAGGCCGAGGAATAAACCACCAATGAAATCAAAGTTCTTATTGCTTCCTACGGATTCTGCCGGTTTAATTGTCGGTAACGCGTAGTAGGCACCAATAACAATCATAATGGCTAACAAAAATGTGAACCAAAACAAGGCATTCCACCCTAAATATTGACCAACTACTCCACCAAATATTGGACCAGCAGCAGTTCCAACACCAATACTTCCTGCGATAATTCCCAAAGCTCCCCCACGTTTTCCTTGTGGGAAAACCTTCGAAATTGCAATGACTGATAGAACTGGAATTGCGGACATCCCAGCACCCTGAACCATTCTTCCCAAAACCAACAATGGGAGGTTCGGGGCAATTGCACATAAAAGACTACCACTTGCCAGAATCATAATGGCAAAGATATATAGCTTTCGTAACTCAAAAAAGTCTGAGATTCGACCATAAATCGGAATTCCAATCGCAAGAACAAGTGCAATACCACTAACTATCCAACTCACTTGAGATTTCGAAGCTTCTAAATCTTTGCTTATTAGTGGAAGTACGGGATTGACTGAATCAGCCGTAATTGCACCTACAAGTACAGATAGGGAGAGTACCATCATTAAAAGCCTAGTAGAACCCCTTTTTTCAGATTGAATCATTTCTTTAGATTTACTATCCTTTTTCATTTTATTTCCTCCTAAAATATATTGTGATTTTAGGAGGCTAAATCCACTGCTTTCACCATAAACCTCACCTCATATCTATTTATATTGTAAAACCAAATCAACGAACTCACCATATTTCTACAGCATGATTAAAGATTCGGTTCTCCAAACTAACTGAACTGATCAAACAAAAAAAAGGCACCAGTTTAACAACCGGTGCCTAATCATTCGTATGCATTTTTACAAATGCAATAGATTCATAAATTTTTGCCCATTATATAAAAGGAGGCAAAAAGTTTTCCGGTAGTGTTTCCATTTTTTGTTTTTGTGAAAAAGGACATACTGATCCCGTTGTACCTAAATCCCCTGAAACTTTTACATGCTTTCTAAACTCGACATTAATGAAATCAATTCCCATTACTTTTTGCCTCCTTTCTCATATTGTGATAATAACACAATAATAATTGATGAAAAAGAAATAATCAACCCTACTTTTTTGAAAACCAATTTAAAGCTTTACTACTTTTACTTACATAATAAAGGCAGGTGCAGTATAAACTTTTTTAAATATGTCTACTTTAACGAGCAGGTAGCGTCAGTTAAAGATGATAATTTAAGATCGAAATCATATTATAGATATTCCGAAATTGGGCGTGATTGTTGCAGGTCAAAAGCCTAATTCCTCGATAAAATAAAAAGGAGTTACTTTTTTTATTTGTGGTACATTCTTATGACCGTAATCAATTGTCATCTCATAATTACATTGTATTTTTTCTTTTGATTTAATGCGTTAAATATATGTCCTTAAAGTAAAAACATTGATGTTAATGGATTTTTAGTAATTTACTCTTGATAAGATG
>NZ_JAESMX010000006.1:0-179 GCF_017893405.1 Staphylococcus sp. GDH8C109P
CAATGGCACGATATAAATAACTCCATTTTCCTTTTATTTTGATGTACGTCTCATCAATACGCCATTTGTAATAAGCTTTTTTATGCTTTTTCTTCCAAATTTGATATAAAATTGGGGCATATTCTTGAACCCAACGGTAGACCGTTGAATGATGAACGTTTACACCACGTTCCCTTAAT
>NZ_JAESMX010000006.1:289-6270 GCF_017893405.1 Staphylococcus sp. GDH8C109P
ACTTTGCAACAGAACCTTATATAAAATAATACCTGATAATTTGATTAAAACATTTTCTTCTGGTGAATTATTGTCAATATTGTTCATAGCTATAATTTTAGGTATTTCGATGTCGATTTTATTATCTTCATCTGATAAAAACACACAACAAAAAACAGAATCGCTTCAATCACTTTTTGAAATTTTGAATAAACTTTTTAATATTATATTAAATGGTATATTGCTATACGCACCAATTGGTGTATTTGGTATTAGCGCCTCAACATTTGGTTCTCAAGGATTAAACTCTTTTAAATCTTTATTATTATTTACACTCACTTTTTATATAGGAATTTTTATTTTATGGTTACTAGTTTATTTTAGTTTTTTAAAATTAGCTAATAAACCTGTTTGGAAATTTTTAAAAGATACTAAAGAAGCTTATTTAACTGCTTTTTTCACTTCAAGTAGTATCGCTTCTTTGCCTATTTCAATTAAGTCTGCTAAAAAAGCTAATATTTCAAATGAGGTGATTAATTTTTCAATCCCTTTGGGTACTATATTTAATTCTGATGGCGGCGCTCTTAGAATGGGGGTATCAATTGTATTTGCAACTAACGTTACCGGAATAAATTTATCTTTAGAAAATTTATTTATGATTGTAATCATAGGAACAGTATTATCTATCGGTACTGCTGGTATTCCAGCTGGTGGTCTTATTACTCTTTCTGCTGTTCTTAGTTTATTCGGTTTACCGTTAGAAATTGTAGCTTTAATAGCTGGTGTTGATGCAATAATAGGAATGGGTGGGACTGCCTCCAATGTATTAGGTGATATAATTGGAGCTGCTGTTATAGATAAAAAAAATAAAGGCTATAACTAATTTTATAGTTATAGCCTTTATTTTTTAATTTATTCTGCAGTTTCTCCGCCATCAACTGGTAGATTAATACCTGTAATAAAAGAGGACTGATCAGAACATAACCACACTGCGGCGTTCGCCTGTTCAATTGGTACACCCATACGCCCTAATGGGATTCCTGATTCAAAAGCTTTCGCTTGTTCTGTTGATTCTTGGCTCCAACTTTCCACCGCCGCAGTTCTTGTCATACCTGGACAAATTGAATTAATACGTATATTTTTTTTACCAAATTCTAAGGCAGCACTTTTAGTTAAGCCATTAACTCCGTGTTTAGCAGAAATATAGGGTGTTAAACCAGGTGTACCAACTAAACCTCCAGTAGATGCTGTATTAACAATTGCGCCTCCACCAGATTCAAGTATAGCTGGTATCTCATATTTCAAACATAAAAATGTACCTGTTAAAGTAACATCAATTGCACGTTGCCAAAGCTTTGTGTCAACTTCTGTTAATGGAGCTGTTGGTGCTCCTATTCCTGCATTATTATGCGCCCAATCCAATTTACCAAATGTTTCTAAAGTTTCATCAATTAAAGTTTTAACTTCTTCTTCTTTAGCAACATTACACTTAACAAAGTGTGCTTCTCCACCTTGCTCTTGAATGAGCCTCACAGTTTCATATCCTGCATCTTCAGAAATATCTGAAACAACAACTTTTGCTCCTTCTTTTGCAAAAGCCAGTGCACTAGCTCTGCCAATCCCGTTACCTGCTCCTGTAACAATACCAACTTTATCTTCCATTAATTTGTTCATAATTTATCTCCTTTTATTTATATATTAATAATCACTGCTACCTAAGAATACAGAGACTCGTCAAATAGCTCTTGCACTATCTCTTACAATAGCAATTTTATTATCTAATCTAGTCATTTAAATCACCTTTCTTTCTAGAATTCCAATATCCTTCTTTAACAAGTTTTTCTTTATTTTTAAAAGCCAAAATAATAGCAATGATATTAGCCACAAATAGTAAAATAATAATAATAAGGCCCGTTGTATAGCTACCTGAAATATCATATATAAATCCATAAGCTGGTAAAGCCACAATAGATGCAAGAGCTAAGCCAATTGACGAAGTGGAATAAATTTGACTATAGTCTTTACTTCCAAATAATGCCGAAGCCATTGCTGGTGCTATTGTTCCAATTGATGAAGTGAACATACCAAATAAGAATAAAGCAACAGCTACGATCACAATAAAATCAGGCATATCAATCAATAAAATAGTGGCGATTAGGCCTAGTATCATAGCCAATAAACCTACTTTTTTTGCGCCAATCTTGTCTGTTAGATAACCAAATACAAGTGAACCTACAAAAACCCCTACCATAAGTGCAGACATCATAGCGCCAGCAATACTAACTTTTTGTCCATGGTTAACAAGGTAAGTAGGAACGTGCATTGTAAAGCTCGATATGGCAGTAATAATGAAGAAAAAGAGGCCTAATAAGAAAAATGCTGGTGTTTTTTTGGCCGTAGTATATGCAATACCTTCAATGCTTTGTGTTTGTTTATGAGAATCTATACCAGCACTTGTATCTCCATAAGCTTTTGTATTTTTATCCTTAGGAAAATTACGGATTAATAATAAAATGATAGGCGCAACAATAATAAGCACACCTATACCTGTAATAAAATATGCATTTCTCCAACCAAATTGACTGATTAAAGTACCTATAATAGGTTGTGCAAATACACCCAGTAATCCCCCAATCGCTGATAAAATACCAAGCGCAATCCCTTTACCTTTACTAAACCATCTTTCAATTAAAACAGGGCCACCTATTACGGTAATGAAAACACCACCTATAGCGAGTGGTATGGCTAAGAGATACCATCCCCAAACTGAGTTCATTAAACCAAATAAAGCGAACGCGCCTGCTTGTAAAACAATAGCAAAAAATAATACTAACCGTGCACTATATTTAGATAATAGTTTTCCTCCAAACGGAAGAAACAGCAGGGTCACAATCGAAGAAACACTTAAATAAATCGTTAAACTCCCTACGCCTACATTTAAATCTTGGGACACAGGGGATAAAAATAAACCTGCTGAATTATTTAACGCTGCTTTACCTAATCCTACAGAAACACAGAGCCCTATTAATATTAATCACGCAAAATGTAACCTTTCTTTATGCATTTAAGCCACCTCTAAAATTTAAAATATTTATCTGCTTTCTGTATTTAGATATTTTACACGTTCAAATAATTTCTTTTGTATCCTTAGTAGTTGCTCAACTTCTTCGGTATTTAAAACAGAATAAACTTCATTTCTCATGTTTCGCCCTTGCTTTTGGGCTTCTTCTAAAACATCTAATCCTTGATCAGTGATTGTAATTAAAATAACACGTCGATCATTTTCTTGTTGCTCTCTAACTATATAGCCTTCCTTTACAAGTTTATTCGTTAATTTAGTAATAGCTCCTGAAGTATAGCCTAGAGAAAGTGCAAGAGACGAAGGTTTCTGTGGGCCCTTCTCTTTTAATTTAGATAAAGCCAAGATTTGTGAAATGTTAACGTTCATATCAAATTTTTTCATAAAAAGTGTCATTGTAGCGTCATTAAACAGTTCAACATTATGAATCAATTCAAAAAAATTATTTTTTTCCATAATTGCTCCTTTCCCCAAAATTACTACGATACTAATATACCAGCAATTATCTTTCTGGTAAAATATTTGATAGTATAATAAATACCTACTTTTTTATAAATTGAAAATAAGTTCAAAGATAATAATTTTAGGGAAAAGACGAGGAGGAATTATGAGTATTTATATAGAAAGTGTTGATTCATTTAATATAAATGAAGTTAAAAATTTAAAAATAGCTAAGAAACAATTTCATTTTATAGAAACAATAACGGATTGTTTGAACGAAGCAATGAAATCTTCACAGTGGCATCCAGTAGCAATTTATAAAGGTGATATTGTCGTTGGTTTTGCGATGTATGGTTGCTTTGGAGAAAACAAAGAAACTTGGATTGATCGAATTCTTATTGATGAACAATATCAACGTAAAGGCTACGGTCGAGAAGCTATGAAATTGCTGATAAATTTAGTTTTAAATAAATATGATATAAACACAATCTATTTAAGTATTGTTAGAAACAATGATATTGCAAGAGCGTTATATGAAGAGTTAGGTTTTCGTTATACATCAATAGATGATTTAAATGGTGAATTAATATTTAAGTATAATAAACATTAATTGTCACTGTAGTGTTTAGTAGCTAAGATTCATAACATAAATTAAACCAAATAAGGAGTGCATAAAAAATGAAAAGATTAAAAGATAAAGTTGTAATTATTACTGGAGCAGCACAAGGTATGGGCAAAATGCATGCTGAAAAAGCATTAAATGAAGGCGCAAAAGTTGTAATTACTGACATAAACAAAGAACTAGGGTTACAAACTTCACAAATACTTGGAGAAAACGCTATATTTATTCAACATGATGTGGCGAATGAAGAACATTGGAGCAATGTAATAAGTACAGTTATTGAGAAATGGGGGCGTATTGATGTATTGGTTAATAATGCAGGAATTACTTATAGTACACCTTTAGAAGAATTGAGTTTAGCAGCTTATATGAAGATTGTGAATATTAATCAGGTTTCTGTATTTTTAGGTATGAAGACTGTAGCAGAGACTATGAAAGCTCAAAACGCCGGTTCAATTATTAACATATCATCTATGAACGGCTTAGTAGGGGGTGCTATTGGATATACTGATACAAAATTTGCTGTTAGAGGTATGACTAAAGCAGCATCTAGAGAATTATCTCCTTATAATATTCGTGTTAATTCCGTACATCCAGGGGTTATCCAAACCGCTATGTTAGAGCAAGAAGATGTTAAAGAGCAAGTAGAACAATTCAAAAAAACGATTCCCATGAGACGTGTAGCACAAGTAGAAGAAGTATCAAACATGGTTATCTTTTTAGCTTCAGATGAAGCTAGTTATTCTACAGGGGCTGAATTTGTTATTGATGGCGGTTTGACAGCATTGTAATAAAAATGGTTTTAAGAGTTTTGCATTATAACACTATAGTGTTATAATGCAATTAATAAAGATATCTGCATTTAATGCACCAAATCCCTCACTATTCCTAGTAGTGAGGGGTTTTTAGTGCGGTTATGTCGCCTATTTACTTATCGTTACGCTTACGTAACCAATGCGCAAACGGCGCAACAATAAAACCACTGATGACTGTGGTCGTGATGTGAACAAAGATATCTGTCATTTTTAGCACCTCCTCTCTACGTCAAATAGACGCCTGAGAGATAGGCGACCCCACTATTATATCATCTATAAGTATACAAGCATATCCACTTCTGATAAGTTGAAATTATGTAAAAATCAAACTTATACCCCATTATAGGCCATAACTTTACGTACGTTTTTAAGTACGTTATAATATAGAATAAAGAAAGGACGTGACTAATAATGAATATTAAAACGCCTACCAATGCTAGAAAAGAATTCTATGAATTACTTAAACAAGTTAATGATAGCCACGAACCCGTTATTATAAGCAGTTCTAAGAGTGAAAATAACGCCGTAATCATAAGTCAGAAAGATTGGGATAGTATTCAAGAAACATTATATCTTGAAACAACAGGGACTATGGATAAAGTACGAGAGCGTGAAAAGGATAACAGTGGCTACACTAACGTTGATGATTTAGACTGGGATAACCTCTAAATGGATAATTACAGTATTTCTATTAAAAATTCAGCAAAAACTGATTTAAAGAAAATTAAACAATCACAGTTGAAAACACAATTCTTAAAAATTGTAGACACGTTAAAAGAAGATCCTTATTTTCCGAGCCAATCTTTTGAAAAGTTGCAACCTAAACACTTAGGGCGCTATTCAAGAAGAATAAACCATCAACATAGAGTGGTTTACGCAGTTGATGAAGATGATAAGGAAGTTTTTATCCTTTCTGCATGGTCACATTATGAATAAAAGCAGCTAATTTTTGGTTCTGTTGCAAAGTAAAAAATATAGCTAACCACTAATTTATCATGTCAGTGTTCGCTTAACTTGCTAGCATGATGCTAATTTCGTGGCATGG
>NZ_JAESMX010000007.1:0-4584 GCF_017893405.1 Staphylococcus sp. GDH8C109P
GATTGATTTTCTAGAAAAAAATTTAGCAGTTAAAAAAGATGAATGGACTGCTTATAGCGATAAAGTTAAATCAGATTTAGAAGTACCAGCGAAACGACACATGAAAAGTGTTGAAGTGCCAACGGGTGAAAAGTCCATGTTTGGTTTGGGAAAAGAAATAATGAAAACAGAAAAGAAACCAACCAAAAATGTTGTTATATCGGAGCGTGATTATAAAAACTTAGTGACTGCTGCGAGAGATAACGATAGGTTAAAACAGCATGTTAGAAATCTCATGAGTACTGATATGGCGAGAGAATATAAAAAATTAAGTAAAGAACATGGGCAAGTTAAAGAAAAATATAGTGGTCTTGTAGAGCGATTTAATGAAAATGTAAATGATTATAATGAGTTGCTTGAAGAAAACAAGTCTTTAAAGTCTAAAATAAGCGATTTAAAGCGTGATGTGAGTTTAATCTATGAAAGCACTAAGGAATTCCTTAAGGAACGTACAGACGGCTTAAAAGCCTTTAAAAACGTTTTTAAGGGGTTTGTAGACAAGGTAAAGGATAAAACAGCACAATTCCAAGAAAAACACGATTTAGAACCTAAAAAGAACGAATTTGAACTAACTCATAACCGAGAGGTAAAAAAAGAACGAAGTCGAGATCAGGGAATGAGTTTATAAAATAAAAAAAGCACCTGAAAAGGTGTCTTTTTTTGATGGTTTTGAACTTGTTCTTTCTTATCTTGATACATATAGAAATAACGTCATTTTTATTTTAGTTGCTGAAAGGTGCGTTGAAGTGTTGGTATGTATGTGTTTTAAAGTATTGAAAACCCTTAAAATTGGTTGCACAGAAAAACCCCATCTGTTAAAGTTATAAGTGACTAAACAAATAACTAAATAGATGGGGGTTTCTTTTAATATTATGTGTCCTAATAGTAGCATTTATTCAGATGAAAAATCAAGGGTTTTAGTGGACAAGACAAAAAGTGGAAAAGTGAGACCATGGAGAGAAAAGAAAATCGCTAATGTTGATTACTTTGAACTTCTGCATATTCTTGAATTTAAAAAGGCTGAAAGAGTAAAAGATTGTGCTGAAATATTAGAGTATAAACAAAATCGTGAAACAGGCGAAAGAAAGTTGTATCGAGTGTGGTTTTGTAAATCCAGGCTTTGTCCAATGTGCAACTGGAGGAGAGCAATGAAACATGGCATTCAGTCACAAAAGGTTGTTGCTGAAGTTATTAAACAAAAGCCAACAGTTCGTTGGTTGTTTCTCACATTAACAGTTAAAAATGTTTATGATGGCGAAGAATTAAATAAGAGTTTGTCAGATATGGCTCAAGGATTTCGCCGAATGATGCAATATAAAAAAATTAATAAAAATCTTGTTGGTTTTATGCGTGCAACGGAAGTGACAATAAATAATAAAGATAATTCTTATAATCAGCACATGCATGTATTGGTATGTGTGGAACCAACTTATTTTAAGAATACAGAAAACTACGTGAATCAAAAACAATGGATTCAATTTTGGAAAAAGGCAATGAAATTAGACTATGATCCAAATGTAAAAGTTCAAATGATTCGACCGAAAAATAAATATAAATCGGATATACAATCGGCAATTGACGAAACTGCAAAATATCCTGTAAAGGATACGGATTTTATGACCGATGATGAAGAAAAGAATTTGAAACGTTTGTCTGATTTGGAGGAAGGTTTACACCGTAAAAGGTTAATCTCCTATGGTGGTTTGTTAAAAGAAATACATAAAAAATTAAACCTTGATGACACAGAAGAAGGCGATTTGATTCATACAGATGATGACGAAAAAGCCGATGAAGATGGATTTTCTATTATTGCAATGTGGAATTGGGAACGGAAAAATTATTTTATTAAAGAGTAGTTCAACAAACGGGCCATATTGTTGTATAAGTGATGAAATACTGAATTTAAAACTTAGTTTATATGTGGTAAAATGTTTTAATCAAGTTTAGGAGGAATTAATTATGAAGTGTAATGAATGTAACAGGGTTCAATTAAAAGAGGGAAGCGTATCATTAACCCTATAAACTGCGTCTACCCTCATTATTGGAGGGCGAAATGTGAATACGTCTTATTCACAATCAAATTTACGACACAACCAAATTTTAATTTGGCTTTGCGTTCTATCTTTTTTTAGCGTATTAAATGAAATGGTTTTGAACGTCTCATTACCTGATATTGCAAATGATTTTAATAAACCACCTGCGAGTACAAACTGGGTGAACACAGCCTTTATGTTAACCTTTTCTATTGGAACAGCTCTATATGGAAAGCTATCTGATCAGCTAGGCATTAAAAGGTTACTCCTATTTGGGATTATAATAAATTGCTTCGGATCGGTAATTGGGTTTGTTGGACATTCTTTTTTTCCCATACTTATTCTGGCTCGATTTATTCAAGGAGCTGGTGCAGCTGCATTTCCAGCACTCGTAATGGTTGTAGTTGCGCGCTATATTCCAAAGGAAAATAGGGGTAAAGCATTTGGTCTTATTGGATCGATAGTAGCCATGGGAGAAGGAGTCGGTCCAGCGATTGGTGGAATGATAGCCCATTATATTCATTGGTCCTATCTTCTACTCATTCCTATGATAACAATTATCACTGTTCCGTTTCTTATGAAATTATTAAAGAAAGAAGTAAGGATAAAAGGTCATTTTGATATTGTAGGAATTATACTAATGTCTGTAGGCATTGTATTTTTTATGTTGTTTACAACATCATATAGCATTTCTTTTCTTATCGTTAGCGTGCTGTCATTCCTGATATTTGTAAAACATATCAGGAAAGTAACAGATCCTTTTGTTGATCCCGGATTAGGGAAAAATATACCTTTTATGATTGGAGTTCTTTGTGGGGGAATTATATTTGGTACAGTAGCAGGGTTTATCTCTATGGTTCCTTACATGATGAAAGATGTTCACCAGCTAAGTACTGCCGAAATCGGAAGTGTAATTATTTTCCCTGGAACAATGAGTGTCATTATTTTCGGCTACATTGGTGGGATACTTGTTGATAGAAGAGGTCCATTGTACGTGTTAACCATTGGAGTTACATTTCTTTCCGTTAGCTTTTTAATTGCTGCCTTTTTTTTAGAAGTAACACCATGGTTACTGACAATTATATTAGTTTTTGTTTTTGGTGGGCTGTCATTCACCAAAACAGTTATGTCTACAATTGTTTCAAGTAGTTTGAAACAAAAGGAAGCTGGTGCCGGAATGAGTTTGCTTAATTTTACCAGCTTTTTATCAGAGGGAACAGGTATTGCAATTGTTGGTGGTTTATTATCTGTACGCTTACTGAATCAGAAGTTGCTACCTATGGACCTTGATCAATCCACTTACTTGTATAGTAATATGCTATTCCTTTTTACAGGAGTCGTTGTCACTAGTTGGCTGATCACCTTGAATGTATATAAACGAAGACAAATTCAATTTAAAAGTTGAATACCAGAGATAAATTAAATGACTTCTAGCTTTCTTAAGCAATCGGGCGCGATTGTTGAAGACTGATATAAAAGATACGAGAGAAAATTCTCGTGTCTTTTTTTATTTTAAGTGGTTTTGTCCGTTATCCTGGGAAACCGAAAGTCGAGCAAACTTTGATTTTGCTGAGTACGGCTTTCGGTACGAAAAACGCAACGGACAAAATAAAAAAGACAAGGGTTTAAGGTGGAGATTTTTCAGCGCAGCGATTTGAAAAATACGACCTGTCCCTTGTCTTTTTTAAACGAGCCACGAGAGCACCCCCTTTTGCTGAGGTGGCAGAGGGCAGGTTTTTTTGTTTACTTTTTTCTCGTAAAAAAAAGAAAGGTCTTAAAGGTTTTATGGTTTTGGTCGGCACTGCCGACAGCCTCGCAGAGCACACACTTTATGAATATAAAGTATAGTGTGTTATACTTTACATGGAAGTAATTGCCGGAAAAGAGCAAAAATGCCTCACATTTGTGCCACCTAAAAAGGAGCGATTTACATATGAGTTATGCAGTTTGTAGAATGCAAAAAGTGAAATCAGCTGGACTAAAGGGCATGCAATTTCATAATCAAAGAGAGCGAGAAAGTAGAACGAATGAAGATATTGACAGAGAGCGAACGCATGAAAATTATGATTTGCAAAACGATGAAAACATAAATTATAACGAACGTGTAAAAGACATAATCGATTCACAAAAAACAGGTACACGAAAAACAAGAAAAGATGCTGTTCTTGTAAATGAGTTGTTAGTAACATCTGACCGAGATTTTTTTGAGCGACTGGATCCAGGAGAACAAAAACGATTTTTTGAGGAAAGTTATAAATTATTTTCTGAACGATACGGCAAGCAAAATATTGCTTACGCAACAGTCCATAATGATGAGCAAACCCCTCACATGCATTTAGGTGTTGTGCCTATGCGTGATGGAAAATTACAAGGAAAAAATGTGTTTAATCGTCAAGAACTGTTATGGTTACAAGATAAATTCCCCGAGCATATGAAAAAACAGGGTTTTGAGTTGAAGCGTGGTGAACGTGGCTCTGACCGTAAACATATTGAGACAGCTAAATTTAAAAAA
>NZ_JAESMX010000008.1:0-7036 GCF_017893405.1 Staphylococcus sp. GDH8C109P
AGAAGTACCAGCGAAACGACACATGAAAAATGTTGAAGTGCCAACGGGTGAAAAGTCCATGTTTGGTTTAGGAAAAGAAATAATGAAAACAGAAAAGAAACCAACTAAAAATGTTGTTATATCGGAGCGTGACTATAAAAACTTAGTGACTGCTGCGAGAGATAACGATAAGTTAAAACAGCATGTTAGAAATCTCATGAGTACTGATATGGCGAGAGAATATAAAAAATTAAGTAAAGAACATGGGCAAGTTAAAGAAAAATATAGTGGTCTTGTAGAGCGATTTAACGAAAATGTAAATGATTATAATGAGTTGCTTGAAGAAAATAAGTCTTTAAAGTCTAAAATAAGCGATTTAAAGCGTGATGTGAGTTTAATCTATGAAAGCACTAAGGAATTCCTTAAGGAACGTACAGACGGCTTAAAAGCCTTTAAAAACGTTTTTAAGGGGTTTGTAGACAAGATAAAGGATAAAACAGCACAATTCCAAGAAAAACACGATTTAGAACCTAAAAAGAACGAATTTGAACTAACTCATAACCGTGAGGTAAAAAAAGAACGAAGTCGAGATCAGGGAATGAGTTTATAAAATAAAAAAAGCACCTGAAAAGGTGTCTTTTTTTGATGGTTTTGAACTTGTTCTTTCTTATCTTGATACATATAGAAACAACAAGTTTTTATTTTTATAGTTTACATCGCGTTTAAAGTGTTGGTGTGATTGGCTTTATAAGGTTAATGAACCTTTAAAAATCCTTGCACAGAAAAATACCCTATGTTATTGTTTAAGTTACCACACAAAAACAAATTTACATAGGGGGTTTCTGTATTAATTATGTGCAATAATAATAGCATTAATTCAGATGAAAAATCAAGTGTACTAATCGACAAAACAAAAAGTGGAAAAATAAGACCTTGGCGAGAAAAGAAAATGGCAAATGTAGATTATTTTGAACTCTTGCATATTCTTGAATTTAAAAAGGCTGAACGTGTAAAAGATTGTGCAGAGGTACTTGAATATAAAGTGAGTTATGAAACGGGAGAAAAAACGTTATATCGTGTGTGGTTTTGTAAATCTCGATTATGTCCAATGTGCAACTGGAGGAGAGCAATGAAGCATGGTATTCAGTCACAAAAGGTTGTTGCAGAAGTTATCAAACAAAAACCAACAGTTCGTTGGCTTTTCCTTACGTTGACCGTTAGAAATGTTTATGATGGTACTGAATTAAATAAAAGTTTATCGGATATGTCAAAAGGTTTTAATCGTATGATGAAATATAAGAAAATTAATAAAAACTTAGTTGGTTTTATGCGAGCGACAGAAGTAACTGTAAATAATATAGATAATTCTTATAACCAACACATGCATGTGTTGGTTTGTGTAGAAAGCACTTATTTTTATAACACTGAAAACTATGTGAATCAAAAGCAATGGATTCAATTTTGGAAAAGAGCTATGAAATTAGATTATGATCCAAACGTTAAAGTCCAAATGATTCGACCAAAAAATAAACATAAATCTGATATAAAATCAGCCATTGATGAAACTGCAAAATATCCAGTAAAAGATACAGATTTTATGACTGATGACGAAGAAAGAAATTTGCAGCGTTTAGCTGATTTGGAGGAAGGACTTTATCGAAAAAGATTAATTTCATATGGTGGTTTATTAAAGGAAATTCATAAGGAATTAAATCTTGATGACGCAGAAGATGGCGATTTAATACATACAGATGATGAAGAAAAAGCAGATGAAGATGGCTTTTCTATTATTGCAATGTGGAATTGGGAACGGAAAAATTATTTTATTAAAGAGTAATTCAACAAAAGGGCCAAGATTGTTTAAGCAAAACAAGACAAGTTAAGGGGTGCAGTTTACGCACCCCTTAACTTACTTATTAAATAATTTATAGCTATTGAAAAGAGACAAGAATTGCTCAAAGCTAATATTGTTTAAATCGTCAATTCCCGCATGTTTTAAGGATTTGTTAAATTGACTCTTTGTAAATATTTTCTTGTATTCTTTGTTAACCCATTTCATAACGAAATAATTATACTTCTGTTTATCTTTGTACGATATTCTTGATTTTTTTCTATTTAATCTGATAAGCGAGCTATTCACTTTAGGTTTAGGATGAAAATATTCTCTTGGAACCATACTTAATATAGAAATATCAACTTCTGCCATTAAAAGTAACGCCAATGAGCGCTTTGTATTCAATAACCTTTTAGCAAACCCGTATTCCACGATTAAATAACTCTCATCAGCTATACTTTCAAAAACAACTTTGCGTATTATATCCGTACTTATGTTGTAAGGTATATTACCAAATATTTTATAGGATTGGTTTTTAGGAAATTTAAACTGCAATATATCCTTGTTTAAAACTTGAAAATTATCGTGATTAACAAGTTTATTTTCTGTAGTCTTGCATAATTTATGGTCTATTTCAATAGCAGTTACGAAATTACACCTTTGTACTAATTCAAGGGTAAAATGCCCTTTTCCTGAGCCAATTTCAAAGATATTATCATGTTCATTTAAGCTTATATTTGTCATTATTTTATCTACATTACGTTTCGAAGTAATAAAGTTTTGACTGTCTTTTATATTTTTTTTGTTCATTATAACCCTCTTTAATGCGGTTATAATGAATTTTGCTTATCAACGATTCATTATAACCACTTATTTTTTGTTTGGTTGATAATCAACTGTGTTGATTACAAAAATACTAAAAATGCCCATATATTAATTCTCCTTCTTATAAACTTAAAATAATTATAGCACAAGCTCTGATAAATAAGAACATGATGAACGACCGTTAAATTTATACTGCAATCGGGCGCGATTGTTGAATAAGAATACAAAAGATACGAGAGATCATTCTCGTGTCTTTTGTTATTTTAAGTGGTTTTGTCCGTTATCCTGGAAAACCGAAAGTCGAGCAAATTTTGATTTTGCTGAGTACGGCTTTCGGTACGAAAAACATAACGGACAAAATAAAAAAGACAAGGGTTTAAGGTGGAGATTTTTCAGCGCAGCGTTTTGAAAAATACGACCTGTCCCTTGTCTTTTTTAAACGAGCCACGAGAGCAAATCCCCCTTTTGCTGAGGTGGCAGAGGTCAGGTTTTTTTGTTTCTTTTTTCTCGTAAAAAAAAGAAAGGTCTTAAAGGTTTTGTGCATACTGGTAATCAGTATGCAGGGTTTTGTTGGCAGAGCCAATAGCCTCGCAGAGCACACACTTTATGGATATAAAGTATAGTGTGCTATACTTTACATGGAAGTTGACCGAAATAAGGGGGCGTGTTTTTGTGAGTTTTGCTGTGGTACGGATGCAGAAAATGAAGAGTCCAGATTTAAAGGGCATGCAATTTCACAACCAGCGAGAACGGGAAAGTCGGACGAATCCAGACATCGATCCGGACCGTGAACATTTGAATTATGATTTGCTGCATCAAGAGAAAATTGATTACAACCAACAAGTAAAAGCCATCATCGAGAGCCAAAAAGTAAGCGAACGGAAAACCCGAAAAGATGCCGTGCTCGTAAATGAGCTGCTGGTGACATCGGACCGGAAATTTTTTGATGGGTTAGATCCGGCTGAACAGAAACGGTTTTTCGAGGAAAGCCATAAATTGTTTTCGGAACGCTACGGCAAACAAAATATCGCTTATGCGACGGTTCACAACGACGAGAAAACGCCTCACATGCATTTAGGGGTCGTTCCGATGCGTGACGGCAAACTCCAGGGCAAGAATGTCTTCAATCGGCAGGAGTTGCAGTGGATGCAGGAAGAATTCCCAAAACACATGCAAAGTGTTGGTTTTGAAGTCGAACGGGGCATTGCCTCTGACCGGAAACACATTGAAATGAGCCGTTTTAAGGCGTTAACGCTCAATGAAGAGATTAAAACCCTTGAGAAGGAAACAGAAGCCCTCAGAAACGCGCTGACGGCTTCTAAGAAGGTCGATGAGCTGCAAGTCACTAAACCCTCTCTATTTGACCGGAACCACGTAAAATTGCCTGTAGAGGACTTTGAAGCACTTAAAGCAAGAGCGAAGGCCACGGAAGCCATCGAAAGGACCATCGAGGCTCATGAAAAGCGATTTGACGATATGGTCGATAACGTGATCGACAGCGATCGGAAACTGGACCAAGAAAAAAGAAAAACGGCGCAGCTGCAGAAAGAAAATAACGGTTTGAAAAAAGAAAATCTCGATTTGCAGAAGGAAAACAAAACCCTGAAAAGCCAGTTGAATGTTTTGATGGAATTTGCAAAATCCCAGCTGGAGAAATTCAAGGAATGGCAAAAAGAGCGTCAGCAAGAAAAAGAAAACAATATTGCTAGAAAAAGAGACCAAGAGTTGGAACGCTGAAAGGCGCAGAGAGTCTTCACGCAAAGTGCCCAGTTATACACCACCCCAAATCGGGGTGGTGAAAGGAATTCACTTGTCGCCTTCGGATGTAAAAAATACATAAATAAAAATGAAAAAACAGCAATAATTCGTTCGTAAATTTAGCTTGAAACAGAAGAACGTTCGCAAAGTGGATGGCCACATTTACGAACGTTCTTTTTCTGTTTTCCGGTTGCTTTTGAGGTGTTCGAAAACGTGTACTTTTACGAACGCTAATAAAGTGAGAAATCAAATGATATTAAAAGGTTTTCAAAAAGTTGAAGAAGAACTTAGCAAGAGGGTTTCAGATTATATAATTGAGGAGGGTTTTATGAAGCTGAACGCATTCCCGAATACTTTCAAGTTGTTCTCTAGAGAGACTACATAAATTAACTGCCAAAGACTACATTTTTAGAATGCCATAAACATCTTCAAGTATATATTTCATTAACTTACATTTGTATTTAGGGAGAATAAAAAATCCTCCCAATTATTATTGGAAGGATTATCTATTCATTTATACTAAATAAGAGTTTTTTGTCATTCGACAAACAAAACATCTAGTTAAACTGATTTAAAAAAAATGGATGACTAATCCTATATCTTAGTACTTTGAAACTTATTCATTTCAAATTAGAAGAATACAGATTAGTTAATTATCTTCCACCCAGTAGTCCATTCATATTTGAAGAAAATACTAGCATAATTGAGTTATCAAAATAATATTAATTGCATTAATATTATTTAAAAATTCACCTTATTATATCAGCTATATACCTTGTTCAATACTATTGGCTATTTTGATAATTACCATATAATTGACCACAAGCAGCGTCAATATCAATCCCAAATTGACTTCTAATTGTGACATGGATACCAGCAGACTTCAAAACTTTGTAAAAGGCTTCTACCTGCCCTTCGTTTGCTTCTCCATACATCTCAGGTGCACTTATTGTAGGATTGTATCGTATCAAATTTACATGATATAACTTCCCTGATTTATAGCGACTTTTAAGAAGGCTAACAACTTCGTTTGCATGCTCAAGAGAATCATTTACACCAGGCAACATGATATAAGCTATATATACTTTCCTTGAAGTTAATCTTATATGTTCATCGAGTATATTCATTACCTCATCTATTGGGTATCTATCATTTATTGGCATCAATTTGCTGCGTTCCTCACTATAAGGTGAGTGTAATGAAAATGTAAGATTTACTTGAGGATATTCCTGGGTTATTTTTTTGATACTAGGTATAATACCAATCGTTGATATAGAAAGTCTACGAGGACTTAATGCAAATAAATTAGGATCCGTAAACGAATCAAGAGCATCAAATACTTGACGGTTGGCTAGAGCTTCACCCATTCCCATAAAAGAAATGCTATCAATTTGATGACCTAATAAATGGAAGTATAAAACTTGATCTGTTATCTCATCTACAGTTAGGTTTTTTTTCAATCCAATGTCGCCTGTAGCACAAAATTTACACCCAAAATTACATCCGCATTGTGATGATATACAAAATGACTCCCAACCTGCTTTATACTTCATGTTTACCGTTTCTACTCTCTCATTCTTTGATACTTCAAAAAGCACTTTCGTAACTTGCTCTGAATTTTGCTCTGCTAAGAGCTTGATATTCAAAACTGTTTCTCCAAAATTATTTATTAAATCCTCCCTAAGTAATTTTGGAAGAACCTTCATATCCTCAAATCGACTAATTCTTTGTTTAAAAATCGCATTGGTTATTTGTTTTATTCTATAATCAGGCTCATTATTACTTCTTAAAAATTCCTGTATTTTACCATACTTTGTTTTATTATTAAAATTCATTTCTTTCATCCTTTCACAATTTGCTCTAGTGGTAATTAGAATAATTGGAAAGGAGTAGCAGTCCCTAAGAATCAATTTCTTTTTGCACACAAAAAAAACACAGATAAAAATTACCGGTGCCGAAAGTCAAAACATACAAATATGCATATTTCACTACATAAAACAAGTATGTTGATGATCTTGTTTTAAACTTATCCATAGTAGAGGCAAAGCTCCGGCAACTGTTTTTATATCATTGTTTAGTTTAAAAAAGGACAGACTACTCCCTTTAATAGCTAAACGGTTTCCGATTTTTGTATTTTCACCGAATAAGATTCTAAAAACAGTTAACATAGCTATTACCTCCTTTCACTAATTAATATACTTAGCCTGTACTGTAACATTTTAATATTCAAATGTAAATATTAAAGTTAGCAACATAATGTAAAACCTAAATCAACCAATTTTATAAAAACTTTTAGTGCCTTGTCTTCATCTGATATTTATGGACTGGGGAAACCAACTGGACGAGATAGAAGGTGGGGGCTATTTGAACATTTACGTTAAGAAAATTGCAGCAAAAAATCGATTCCTTGAAGTTTAGGAATCGATTTTTAAATGTGTTTAATCGTCAAGAACTGTTATGGTTACAAGATAAATTCCCCGAGCATATGAAAAAACAGGGTTTTGAGTTGAAGCGTGGTGAACGTGGCTCTGACCGTAAACATATTGAGACAGCTAAATTTAAAAAACAAACTTTGGAAAAAGAGATTGATTTTCTAGAAAAAAATTTAGCAGTTAAAAAAGATGAATGGACTGCTTATAG